>JABGVH010000126.1 GCA_018646195.1 Halobacteriovoraceae bacterium | reverse complement strand
TAATTTTACTTTCATAGCTGTAGGGAAAGAGGCGGCAAGAGATTTCTCCGAGAGAGAGCAGAAAGAGCAGGGACAGGGCGGTGATTGCGAGATTTTTTAACATCGCCTAAGTATAGCAACCGAGCAGAACACTCGTCCATAACGGCAAATTCCTCAGGCTGCCACTGGCCAGCGCTAGCGGCTATAATTAGTTCTGGAGGAGTTATGCAAAGACGAACATTCATGCAATTTTTAGGCACTCAGCTAGTCATTCTTGGAGGTCTTTTTGCCGCTGCCTGTGGCGCTGATCGCTCCGACCCTACCACGCCGACAGGAGTTGGCTCTGAAACTAGTCAATTGCAAGGTTCCAATTGCCCAATTGGGGCAG
This sequence comes from Halobacteriovoraceae bacterium, assembly GCA_018646195.1. Classification (GTDB taxonomy): domain Bacteria; phylum Bdellovibrionota; class Bacteriovoracia; order Bacteriovoracales; family Bacteriovoracaceae; genus JABGVH01. Next base: position 11,404 of record JABGVH010000126.1, on the reverse strand, counting down.
CGGTTGTTCAAACTGATAATGTCCACCCCCACCAAACTGTTCAGGTACCTGCCGCCGCCATCGCCGCCGGTGCCTCTGGTAGCTTCACTCTTTTAACCGGCGCCCATCAGCATACCTACGTCGTTTCGGCGCAAGATTTCCTCGATTTGAAAGATGGCCAGCAGGTGACAAAACCTATGGACCAGCAGGGACACGGCCACTCAGTAACCCTTACCTGTTAAAAAAGCTCTTCTAAGTTACGCAAAACTTACGCATAATTCTCTATGCGTCATAAATTTATCCCCCCGAAATTAAAGAGATTCAATAGTTTTGTCCTTGTACTTACGTAAAACTTACGCATAATCAATACTGTCACCAACCTGAAGGAGAGCATGGGTGCTAGTCAAAAAATTAAAATTACGAGGACAATATGAAGAAAAACAACGGGCAGGAGAGGGAACGCTTGATCGCCCTCCTAGGGAAAAATACCGGCAACGGGCAGTTCGGTATCGAAGAGGCTTCCCTCTCTTCGCACCTTTTCGAACTCGATGGACTGTTCGCTCGGAAGGGCGGGCTCCGCCGCGGCAAGATTGTGGAATGGGGGGCCCCTCGAGGTCACTACGGACGACTGGCGCCATTGGCCTTTCTACGTGGTGAGGATTGTCCCCCGGTGGTTTGGGTTTACAACCACAAGGATGTCACGGTTTATCCCCCCGCTTGGGCATCATTAGGAATCGACCTCTCTCACTTTTTCTTTGTGGATTGTAAGAGGCCCCTTCCCGATTTACGACCTCTTTTTTTAGACCCTGTGTTTCCTATTATTGTTCTCGATTCCCCATCGAAATTATCTCCTGGTGATTGGAGTTTCATGGCCGCCAAAGTGCGCGAAAACGGTCAAATCCTTTTTGTGATTCGACCTTTCTATTTAAAAAGTGAAAGAGGAAATCCTCACGCCCATTGGCGAATCAATAGTTGGTTTCATAGCAAGGAAGGAGTTCTCTGCGCTAGCCCTGTTAAAGGCAGCCAACATGAAACGGTTAAATTAGAACTCAATCATGTGAGGAATAAGTGGCAGGACAAAATGCAGCAAACGTCGTCTCTCTCCGCCAGCACCTAGGGGAAAATGAGCTCCCCAGCTTCCTGGTCCTTAAAGTAAAAGTGAGCAGTGATAAAAATGAGCAACGCAAGTTATTTGTCCTGACAACAAAAGTGATGCATTGGGGAGGAGATTATTGGCTGCTCGATTTATCAAATATGCTGACCTACTGGAAGTGGGTCGCCAGACAGAAAGGTTTTCAACTCTTTGAATTATACGAGGCAATTTTGGAACAGACTTTTAGTAATTTTACAGCCGCCTTTGCCTACCACCCTTGGCAGGCGCTACTCTTTTGTGAAGCATTAGAGCAGCGAGGAGAGAAGTTAATGTCTCTGGGAACTCCTCTTGGCAATCAGCTTTTTCGAGGCCATCACTTTAGCTGCTGGTTGCCCCATCTCGGTTTTTTCAAAGAGCACTTAAAGGCCAGGAAGCTCGAGAAGAACTTCTCTTCCAAAATGAACCAATGGCAAATGTTTTTGGACCGAATGGGGATTACTCGTCCCTTTGATGTGACTCACTTAACCCCTGAATCTTTGAGTCGGCGCTTTGGAAAATGGTGGGAGTCTCTTTGGAAGTGGACCTTTAGTGGCCTACCCGAAGCTTTTGATGCTCCCAGCTCTTCTGTACAAACTGATCTTTTCTCTTCTTCTTTAATAGAATCGAAAGATGAGTTCTATTGGCAGGACCATGAGCTTGAAGCTCCTCCTACAGTGGAGAGATTTTTAGAATTCCCTCTCTTGGATTGGGAACATATTTCAGATCAGTTAAGAGATGATTGCGAGAGTCTTTGCCAACAAAATAGAGACCTCAAGTTTAAAAGAGTCACTCGTTTAGAATGGCAGCTTACTTTTGAAAATATGAAGGCCGAGAGTTGCCAATTGGTTTTTAGAAATCCCTATGACCTGGCCGCTGATGGCCCCGATTATTCTTCCGCTCTTTTTCAAGCTTACTATTCTTTCTTGGAGGTCACTAAGAAAATTAAGAAGCGCGATGATGATCTGGATTTTCCCATCAATATGGCGGTTTCTTCTTGGAAACTTAAAATTCGCGAGTTAATGGAGCTGCCCGCTTTAAACACTGACCTATTTGGAACATTGTCTCAAAAGCTAAGCCGTCAAATGGAAATGCAAAACAAACTCCCTCGGGAGCTTCAGTCCTATCAACTCGAACCTACTTTTTCCCCCGAGCATTCCTACGCCCTCTCTTCTCTCCCTAAAAAAAGGGATTTTAATTTGGCGCAATGGACTGTCTCCGCCCTCAAACGCCCCCTCTTTATTTACTCCAAGGTTGTTGGCCTCGAACCTTCCCGCCATTGGCAAAAAAGCTTTCTTGAACGAGTAGGGGAGAGTTGGTGGACAGGAGATTTAGAGGGATCAGAAAACCAGGCCTTTGATAGGGATTATTATATTGTAGAAATGGAGTCAGGAGCTTTTTACTGGCTTTTTAGAAATAGCTTAGGGAGGTGGTATCGTCATGGCATCTTCTCTTGAAAGCTTAGGCTTCCACGAATGGTTATGTAAAACTAATTTTAGTTTCCTGGCCGGGGCCTCTCATCCTTCTGAATTAGTTAAAACGATCGCAGACTGCGGTTATGAATCTTTCTGCGTCAATGATTTTGACGGAGCTTATGGTTTGGCGCGGACTCATTTAGAGTTAAAACGCCTGGAGGGGGAGCACCTTCCCACCCTTCATTACGGTGCTGAGATCCATACCGAAAAAGATCATCAGAATCCTCTTCTCTTACAAAAAAACCTGGTGCTAGTGGCAACCAGCCAGAAGGGATATGGAAATCTTTGTAAAATCTTAAGCCGCGCCCATCAGAAGGGAAAAAATGATTCCTTCTTAACATTAGATGAATTATTAGCTTCTAGGGTAGAAGACTTAGTTCTTATCCAGCCTATGCGCGGTTGGGTTCGATGGCGGCAAGAAAATCCTCGCATTGGAGAGCTTAAGGAGCATTTTGGAGGACGATTTTACATGGCCTTGAGCCGTCACCTGCATATCGCTGAAGATTATTGGATTGGACCTACACTGGATTGTATTGCTAAACACCAGCTGCTACCTCTTCTTAGCCAGGATTGTTTTTTTCATTCTCCCCATCAGAAAAGTTTCAGTGATGTCTTAAATGCAATTCGAATGAATAAAACTGTCTCTGAATGCCAGGATGCTTTTTTTCCCAATGGGGAACGATATCCTCAGCTTCTTAAAAATATCGAACGGCGCTTTCGAGAACTTCCTCTCTACCAGAGGTCCCTCGAAGTTTCGGCAGAGCTGGCCTCTTCCATCGATTTTAGTTTCGATAGTCTTCGCTATAATTACCCCCAAGAAATGATTCCCAGTGGTCTCACTTCGCAAAAATTCTTAGAGCAGTTGGCCTGGGATGGACTTAGTGAAAAGTTGAGTGACCCCCTGCCTGTCAATCTGGTCAATCAAGTCGCCCATGAGCTTCGCCTGATAGAGCAGCTTAATTTTCCCGATTATTTTTTAACAGTTTGGGATATTGTCCGCTGGGCGCGAAGCCAGGGAATTCTTTGCCAGGGACGGGGCTCTGCCGCCAATTCAGCAGTTTGTTTTGGACTTGGTATTACTTCGGTCAATCCCCATCAATTCGAATTACTCTTTGAACGTTTTATTAGCAAGGAGCGAGGGGACCCTCCCGACATCGATGTCGATTTTGAACACGAGCGGCGGGAAGAAGTTATTCAGTATATTTACCGTCGCTATGGACGGGCGCGAGCGGCGATGGTCGCCAATGTCATTACCTTCAAGAGAAAGGGCGCCATGCGGGCGGTGGGAAAAGCACTTGGAATAGGGACGGATTCTTTGGACCGCGCCTCTAAAATTGGAAAGAGTAAAATTAACAGAGGCAAGAGTGCCACAGCTATTTTGGGGCAGCTGCAATTTGAAGAGCAGTCAGAAACTTTGCAGTCGCCTTTACCTTGGAAGAGTTGGGAATGGTTTACTGAGCGACTCAAGGGCTTTCCTCGCCATTTGGGAATTCACTCCGGCGGTTTTATTATTGCCGGCTGCCCTCTCAATGACCTGGTTCCTCAAGAGCCTGCCACTATGGAGGGACGGACTGTTATTCAATGGTGCAAAGAAGATATTGAAGGGCTGGGCTTTTTTAAAATAGATGTTTTGGCGCTTGGAATGCTGACTGCCTTGCAAAAATCTTTTTCTCTTCTCAAAGATCATTATGGACTCGAGCTGGAATTGCATTCTATTCCTGAAGATGATGCCAGTACTTACCAAATGATTACCCGTGCTGATACAGTGGGGGTTTTTCAAATTGAATCCCGCGCCCAGATGACGATGCTGCCGCGAATGAAGCCCCTCTGTCTTTACGATTTAGTAATAGAGGTGGCGATTATTCGGCCCGGGCCCATTCAGGGAAAAGTGATTCATCCTTACTTGCGCCGCCGCCATGGCAGCGAAGAGGTGACTTATCCCGATCCTTGTCTTGAACCTATCTTAAGCAGGACTCTTGGAATTGCTATTTTCCAAGAACAGGCGATGCGGATTGCGGTAGAGGTGGGGGACTTCACTCCTGGCGAGGCCAATGAGCTCCGCAAAAATATTGGCTCTTGGAATGTTAAAGAGTTTGAAAAGAATCTCGACCCTTGGCTTTTAAAGCTGGAGCAAGGCATGCGCCGCAAGGGTTACGGAGAGCAGTTTGTAAATCAAATCATAGGTCAAATGAAAGGCTTTTCGGATTATGGATTTCCTGAATCCCATGCCATTTCTTTTGCGCTTATTGCCTACGCCTCTAGCTATTTGAAGTGCCATCATCCTGCGGCCTTCTTCACAGGGGTTTTAAATTCCCAGCCCATGGGGTTTTACTCGCCCCATAATTTATTAAGGGCAGCAAAGAACGATGGTGTGACGGTGCTTCCCCCTTCGGTAATGGATTCGCAATGGGATAGTACTTTAGAAAAAAATGAAAGAGAGGCAACACATTCTATTCGAATGGGTTTCCGTCTAATTAATAATCTCTCCAAGAGGGGAGTGGAACTATTACAAGGGAGGAGAAATGACAACTGGAAGAGCTTTGAAGATTTTATTAAGGATTGCAAACTTTTTAGGGATGATCTTACCGCCCTTGCGGCGGCGGATGCCTTTCATTGTTTTGGATTATCGCGATCCAACGCTCTTTGGAAAGCAGAAGCTGTTCCTTTTAAACCTCTCGTTGATAGAGAGGAAGAATTGCTAGACTGGCAAGAAGAGGGACGCCTGGAAAGAGTCGAAAAAGATTTTATGGCCTTTAACACCTCCATGGCGGATCATCCGGTGCGGATTATTCGCCAGGAGGCCTGGAGTTACTCGATTGATCCTCGCAAAGTGCTGACTGCCAAGCGACTTGAAAGTATGGGAAGAAATATCACGGTGGATGTTTTTGGTATGGTGCGAGTCAGGCAAGCCCCCCCTTCGGCCAATGGCATGGTTTTTATCACGCTGGAAGACGAGACTGGCTTTTTGAATCTGGTTGTGACTCCTTCAACTTATGCCGCCTTCCATCCCTTGCTTGAAGATAAAACTTTCCTCTGCATCAACGGCAAGCTTCAGAAGGCCTCTAATTACCATTCGCTCTTGGTGAATTATGTCCATAGTCCCGTCCAGAAAGTCGCCGAAGTATTAAGCCTCGATGCTGGTAAAAGGGCTATTAAAACGACAGAAATCGCGCCTAGTTCCCGTAATTACTACTAGCTGTTAATAATTTGAACACCCTATAAAAAGGAAAGGAGTAAGTATCAGTCTTTCCCAAAATCTTTTAAAATAAGCAGGTTGTCCCAGAATATAGTACCTAACTTTAGTGAGTTCTTATGAAACACTTTGCTTTCATTTCCCTTCTTGTCTTCTTACAACTTGGCGTGGCGAGTGCCTCGGATGACTTTAAAAGTAAGTATCCCTTCTACGCAAAATCGGCAAAAACTCATCAAATGAAAGTCCTACATAGTGGAATTGCCGCCTTAGAAGCGCGCTTGCGAATGATTGAAACTGCTGAAGAAAGCATTGAGATGGAGTACTTTATATTTAATGCCAATCCCTCTGTCCGCCTGCTTATGCAAGCAGTTAAAGAGCGGAAAAAAGAGCGGCCCAATTTAAAGGTCCGGATCTTAATCGATAAGTCTGCCGCTGTTTTTAGCTTTGACGAATTCTATGCCAAGTTTTTAAAGAAAGTTGGAATCCAAGTCCGCTATTATAATGCCGCTTCAATATTTCAAATATCGACAGTTCAATTTAGGAATCACCGCAAATTATTTGTTGTAGATGGAAGAGAGGCGATAACTGGTGGTCGCAACCTAGATGATGACTATTTTGATCTTAGCCATCACTATAATTTTAATGACCGGGATATTTGGGTAAAGGGCGAAATCGTCACTGCTATGGAGAAGTCTTTTGACCAGTATTGGCAGGCCGGTATTACCGAGAGGCCAAGTAATCCCAAGAGACCAGTTTTAATTAAACGCTATAATAAGAAAGATCAGGAGAGGCTTGATCGCAATTATCGTGAGAACCTTATTCGCTACCGTAACCGCTACTACGCCGCTAAAAAGCTGCTTAAAGAAAGTGATGAGGACCGAGAGCTGCTGGCAAAGGCCAGGGGACTGGGTAGTATTAAATTAGATGAGCTCAATACCTACCTTTGTAAGGATGTCACCTTTGCGACAGACCTTCCAGGTGGAAATTTTAAAACAAGGCTTGAGTCAAATAATTATAAAGAGACCTTTAGAATTCTACGCCAAACAATTATGGAAAGAGTGCTGGCGGTTGATGAGAAAATTTTCATCGATTCTCCCTACCTTCTGCTGTCGCCTAGGACTCGCAAGGCACTTAACTTTTTGCTCGACAATAAGAAGCAAGTTTCCGCCTATACCAATAGCTTGGGTTCAACTGATGCCGTTTATGTCGCCTCGGTTTTTAATCCAGAAGTTAAGAAATGGACCGGTAAAGAGGGCTTTAATGTCTACCTACACCGGGGAGCCGCTCTGCCTGGAACCGAAACAATTGACGAGGAAATTAAAAAGGCAGTTTGGGGAACTCACTCTAAAACGCTAGTATTTGATGATGACGAAGTAATGGTTGGGACTTTTAATATTGATAATCGCTCTAGTTTTTATAATAGCGAGATGGCGCTTTTCTGCAATGGAAACAAAGCGCTTGCCAGAGATGTTCTGGATAATATTGAACAGAGGACTAATGCTGGAGTCCATCTTGGAAAAGACGGTCGTCCAGACGATGGGACTGATCTCTTGGCCAACTCGGGAACTTTTAAGAAAATGATTTACCATCTCTTAAAAGGACCGGCCTGGATTCTTCAATTCCTTCTCTAGGAATTATAATTTACAGCTGTTAAAAAGAGTGTGGTAACGCTTAACCACTTGGGTATGACTCATGTCGGGATTCTTTTTACGAATCAGCGCTACAATTAAGGCCGCCCGATTGCGGGTTTCAGGTCCCTCGGTTAGCAAAATTTCATCGATATAGGTCGGGACTTCTTTGACTGCTTTAACTGCGTCGGGATGCAAGATTCCTCTGGCGAAAATTTCTTCTTCACGTAAAAGCGGGTTGCTAATATTATCACCGGCCCCCATTAAGGACGCCACTGCCTCGACACAGGGATTGTTAAACCCCAGGGAAGCGGGAGCTCGGACGCTATTTTCCGGGCCAATTGAACGCTGGGTACAAGAAACTAGAAAAAATAGAAAAGAAATTGAAATTAATTTTCTCACCCTTACTTATCGGTTTGAAATGACTTGTCTGGAGTTCTTGAGTGCAACCCTCGGATTCTAATATTCTAGGGCCAAGTCCCCGAAAAGCTTATGATGAGTAGAATACTAGCGACTTATACCTGCACCTTTCTCTTCCTCTTTCAGGGAGTTTTAGGTTATTCCCCAAAAGTTTTGGCGGCGGGGAGTCTATTTAAATTAGACCCGGCAATTCCTGAAGGTTTTTATTCCATGCGAGAGATGCAAAAGGAAGTCGACTTCGCAATGGAATACACCAGTCAAACACTGCGCTCGGGCCATCAAATTAATCGAGACATTGGAAAAATTCCACTTGATGAAATAGAAAATGAAGCTGGTGAAAAATACTTAAGACAAGTCTTTGAAAATTATATTGATCTCTATGAAAAGAAATTGGGAATGCATCATAAGATGCTGGACTTCTTTCGCGACACCTATGGCAAGCTTCACTACGCAGTTATGTGGCGCGACTTTAAGGCCTTGGTTACTAAAACAAAAGTCAGCCTAAAAGTTAAGGGAGCTGGTTTTTGGTTGGCGATGTTTGCCGGAATTATTAACGAGGTGATTTTTGACTTAACTGCCTGGACTATTAATCCATGGCTACTGGGAATCACTATGTCGATTCCCTATAACGTTCTATGGGTAAGCGGAACCTACTCCTTCCAGCGTATGAAAATGAAAAGTCGTCTGGTTGCCGTCTTAGGTAGCACTGAAAAATATGACGAGTATATTAATTATAAGAAATCCTTGAAAGAAACTTTTAAAACTAAGAACTTTGACCGCTACCTAGTTCCACTTAAGACTGTCGATGGGAATATTGAAACAGTGGTGGTTAACAAACGCAGCCTTTGGGAAAAATTACTTTGGAAAATGGACTCTGATACTAAACTTGGATGGAAGAGTATTTTAAGAAAGGCAGGCCTAAAAGACGGGGCGGTCAATTACTTCAACCTAAGCCTTTTTCTCGAAAGTAATGGTATCGAAAATAAGTATATCTCCTCAGTCAAGGCCTCCAAACTGGATCAGAAGGCCAAGACCGCTTTGATCCTAAACCATCTTTTTACCAGCATGCCGGAAGAGACGCTTACTAAGTTTCGCGAAAAATTCAGTTCGAGCTTTGTCTCCCTCAAGCAATCTCCCAATTGGGTGCTACTGCGTCCTTGGACCGAAGACATGCTCAAGGCAAAGAGCTTTGATGATATGAGGAAACTCTTTAAGGAGATTCCAGACTGGGTGGACTCGAGAGAGATTAGAGGAATTTGGAAAAATATTCTACTGCCCCACTACTCGGTTACATTTAATATTGGCTACTTTAGATACCGCAATATACTAGAAGAGTTAGAAGAAATGGACGCCAAGCATTTTGTCAGCTCCAATAATAAGTGGGAGCTGCAAGTGGCGACAGATTTTTTAGAACATGTGCGCCACTCGATAGGCACCAAAAACAGTATTCCTAGCTGTAAGAACTCACCAGAAAAAGTAATGCTCTACTTATTGAATAACTTGGGCCGCTAAGAGTCCCGGCGCACAGGTTAAGTCTCCTCCAGGAAAATTACCACTACCACAGAGATAAAGTCCCGCTATAGGAGTCTGGTAGCGGGCGGTTTCAGGAGTGGGGCGAACCATTAGCTGGTCGATGGCCTTTTCCCCGTGGTGAATATGGCCTCCTGTTATTCGGTACTCAGCTTCTAGTTTAGGCGGGCTCAGTACCTGACTTGCAGTCACGCTAGTGCGAATGCAGCTAGTATAAGTTTCAAGTTTTTTCAGTACGATCTCTAGCAATTTCTGTTCTGCTTTTTGGTCCCAGCCCTGTTCTAAATGATAGGGGGCAAAGTGAACTAAGATTGAAACGGTCGCTCCACCTGCCGGGGCCAATTCAGGATTGGCGTGGGAGGCGACATAGAGTTCAAGTGCCGGGTCTTCAGACATCATCCGGTACTTAATCGAGTCATGGGCCTTTTCTATCTGATTGGCCGATTCACCAATGCGGGCGAACTCGACTTTAAAGTCTGGCCGGCAATCAAAAGTGAAAGCGCTCTTCAGTGCTAAGTTGACTACCGCAGTAGTGCCTCTTTGGCGGAAGTTCTTAATATGGAAGTCAAATTTTTGATCGAGTTCGAAGGGGCTGACCATGGATTGCATAGTTTTTTTAGGATCACAAGATGAAGCGACAACCGGCGCTAGAATTTCTTCCCCCGAGTTCAGTAGCACACCTCTGGTTTTTCCATTCTCAACTAAGATCTTTTTTACCGCCGTGCCATTTTTAAACTCTACTCCCAATTCCTGATTGGCCTTAACTAGCGAGCTAATCAGATTCTGTGGGCCGCCTTTTACCGCCACATCGCGAATGCATTCTGAGAAGAGTAAATTCAAAGCGGTTCCGGGAGACCAAGCGCCACAGTGAGTCCCTGCAATAGCGGGAATAATTAAATTGGCCTTGAGTAGGTCACTTTCAAACCATTCATTGAGCCAGTCGGCAACCGCCATTGGTGGGATGCGAAGTAGCTCTAACATATCATCTTCACCGAGCATCCTCATACTGAGAGAAGTAGTGAAAAGGCCCCAGGTCTCTTTGATACTTGTATTATCAAATTGAATAGGCGCGGTGTTGAGGAATTTTGCAACGACTTTTGAAACCTTTGCGATGTACTTTCTAAATTTACGATAGGCGATGGCATCTTTTTTTGAAAAGGTTGCGATCTCAAGGCAGGCCTGGTCGAGGTCTCCATAAAGGCATAGGCCCTTTCCTTCTTTTGAAGGAGTGAAGAAATCGGGGGCGCTACTCTCTAGAACTAAGCCGTGCTTGGTTAGGTTTAATTTTTTAACAGCTTCCCGTCTCAAGAGTGAGGTATCTTGCAAGAGACCATTTGTACGATGGCCTTGGTGAAATTCGTGGCTTGAGGCAAGTCCGCCATTCAGCTGCCGCTCTTCGACGATTAGGACTTTCTTTCCTCGCTTGGCCAAGACTCCGGCAGTAGTCAGACCATTATGGCCGGCACCAATTACAATTGCGTCGTAACTCATTTTAAACCTCTCCTGATTGCAGCATTGTTTTGGCACAGAGTTCACCAGGTCCACCCATGATTCCTCCTCCTGGGTGAGCACCGGAGCCGGCCATCCATAAATTTACCAGCGGCGTTTTGTACTTACTCCACTTAGGAGCAGGTCGCGCGAAGAGTAATTGCTCAAGGCTGAGTTCGCCGTGAAAAATATTTCCCTCGGTCAAACCAAATTCTTGTTCTAAGTCCCAGGGAGTCAGCACTTGCTTATGTAGAATATGCTTTCTTATATTGGGAGCAAATTCTTCAATGGTGTCGATCACAGTCTCTCCGAAGGCCTCCCTTCTATTGGGCCAAAAAGACGGGCCCTCTTTAATATCGTAGGGGGCGTATTGAACGAAACACGACATGACATGCTTGCCTGGAGGCGCCACGGTGGGGTCAGTCAGACTTGGAATGACAATATTAATATAGGGACGGCGAGAAAAGTCACCGTACTTGGCCTCATCGTAGGCCTTCTCTAGGTAGTCAATACTGGGGGCAATGGCAATATCTCCGCGTAGGTGATGAAATCCTTCGGGACG
>JABGVH010000095.1 GCA_018646195.1 Halobacteriovoraceae bacterium | reverse complement strand
CGAGCTTTAAAAGGTTGGCCCGCTGGGAATGAGGGCCATGGCAGGAAATACAACGGCGATTAAAAATCGGTTGAATTTTTCTGGCGTAGTAATCAATCTGGGAGTTGCCGTGATCTTTTATCAATTGATTTGAAAAATAGCCATCTCCAAAATGCATCCAACCACCGTAGAAGCCAGTGATAGATACAAGAGTTAGACAGAGGAAAACACAAGTCCGATAAAAGTTGGCGCGTCCTCGGTTTACTTTTTTCTCGAAAGATAAATAGGAAAAAAGCATGGCAATACAGACTAGGCTGGAGGCCAGGCCCAAGTACATATGGGTAGTCAGAAGGTCAGATGTAAAGATGGCGCTTTCGCGCAATAGATAGCCACTGGTCTGGGCCAAGACCAGGCATATGAAGGTAATTAGTAGGGAAAATTTTTTGAGTTCACTTGCGCTGACGGCAGACTTTTTCACCAGGGCGTAAATTTCGTAGAGACCAATTAGGTATATCAATCCGATTGGGAAGTGCACGAGCATGGGATGGAGTTTGCCTAAAAAAAGCATCATATTGAAGTCACCTAAGTTCCCTTAAATAATAATGTTTTATCTATTAATAGGCAAAGGCATGAGTACCCGAGCTTTTCACTTCAGGTTAGAGCCCCAGCTCTTTGATGACTTTCTTAAAACTTTGAATAAGATCGAGGTTGAAGTTTCCAACCTCCTCAATGGTAAAGTCTTTTAGCGCTTCGGATGGAGTCATTTTCTCAGTAATAATTTTCTTATCGTAAGCATTGACCAGGCATAGAATTTCTTCAGACTTGGTTAGCTTGGTCATTTTAAAAGGACCTGTTCCCGAGAGGTTTTCCTCATGGTGTAAAACCAGTTCTTCAATATTCTTATTTATGTAAGGTTTTGAGGTCAGCTTCTGAACCGATTCCTTGACGTGAAAATTATAGATTCTCTTATCAGTGGGGCCAAAGTTTTTCTTGGGGCGCAAGAAAAGCATCCGCTCCTCTTCTTTTAAAAGAGTAATACCTATGTCGTGAATCAAGGCGGCGGTCGCTAGATCTTCTAAGTCAGATTCTTTTGTTCCTACTTCCTCGGCCAACTTAGTGGCAAGGGCACAGACGTTGAGAGAGTGCTTGATTATGCTGTCACTTTCTTTGGCCTTTCGCCCAAAGAGTTTTTTGAGCATTTTGGGGTTCTGTGAGACAACTTGGCGGAAGCTATTGGCGGCCTTCTTGGTCATGTTAAAGGACTCTTCCGTTTGCGGACCTTGCTGTAAATTTTCTAAGGCAGAAGAGGCGGCACCTTCGGTGACTTCAAGCTTTTCTTCTGGGCTGATCTTGTCATTCATCACAACTTCGTCGAGGGTCTTGTCGAGATAGGTGTAGTAATTGTCGACCTGGTCACTAGGAATCCAAAAAGTAGCGATGTCTTGAGTGACTAATTTATCAAATTTTTCTTGGGGAATTTTTAATCCCTTTGAAACATATTCGAGATAGGTTTCTTTAAAAAATATGAAGAGATCAAATGGCAGGTCTTTTTCGGCCTTAACAGTTGAAATTCTAAGGGGTAAATAACTCAAGCGGGGCTCCAATTTGTGCTCTCATTCTAATGGTGGAAGTCCGCTAAATCAATGCGATAGCTGTCAAATTTAACAAAGGGAAATAGGCCGTTACTCGCCGCTGTACCAGGAAAGCCCGAGGGAAAGAATTTTTTTCAAAAGATTTTTATAACTTAGCTTGCTGAAGTGAGCGCTCTTAGCAAAATCATCGGACTCAGCAATATCTGGGTTGGGATTGGCCTCTATCACAAATAGTTGACCTTCCTTATCCATCCGTAAGTCTATCCGGGCGTATCCGTTGAGACCTAGTGCCCGGTAAGTTCTCTTACAGATATCCGCCATTTTCTTTTCGACATCACTGGGTAAGTTGGCCCTGCCTGTTTGAATGCCTTTACGTTTTCTATAGCCCATATTCCATTTAGCGCTTTGGCCGTAGAATTCTTTTTCAGGGCTCTCAACTTTTTCGAAGGTCAGCTCCCAGGCGGGGAAGGTTTTGAGCCGGTGATTTCCTATCACACCCATATAAAATTCTCGGCCTTCGATAAATTGTTCTGCAATGGCATCTACTTTATACTCGTTGTGAATAAAAGCGACTCGCTCTAATAATTTTTCTTCATTATTCACGAGTGCGGCCTTGGTAAGACCTAGCGAAGCCTCTTCATTCTGGCACTTCACTATGACGGGATAAATCAGGTCTTTTGTCAGCTTGGCCTTCTTACGGCTTTTAGGAAAAGAGCAGAAAGGGGCGGTTTTAATTCGGTGATAGGTTAATATTTTTTTTGCCAGGCCTTTGTCGCGCGCCAAAATCAAACCTCTTGGATTGCAGCCGGTGTAGGGGATTTTCATTAACTCAAGGTACGAGACTACATTCTGGTCGAATATTGCCTCACCATCAAACTCTTCCAATAGATTGTAGACAATATGTGGTTTGAAATCAGTAATAGCGCCGCGAATTTTGGATAGATCGCTGATAACGCCTAGACAGAGCACATCGTGGCCCATTTTTTTTAAGGTAGTCGCAACATCCCATTCTGTTAACCAATCAACTTGGTCGCGATCAAATTCTCCCTTCTTCTTGTCGGGAGGAACAAGGTCCTTATGTAAAAGGACCATGACTCGCATTTTACTCACATAGTAATCCTATGTTCGCCATCCTTGACGTATTTTTTAGCTTCTTTAGTTAATAAGACTTTTAGCTGGCGGCGAGAGGTATTTTTCAAGCGAAGATCTCTCTTCTTACAATGCTCTTTTAGCTCACTCATCATCTTATCAATTCTATATTGATATTGATCGGCCTCTTTGGCAACCTGGCGGGCAATTTTCTTACCCTCGATTCCAATAAAGAGCGAGGCCTTCTGAAATTTTCGACTTTCACTTGCTGGCGTTAGAACTCGATCAAACTTTGCAAAGTTCTGTTCCTTTTTATCGATTCCCTGCTGGCGCCTGGCCTTTTTATAATAAGACCGCAGGGTCATACGGGACTTATTTATTGGAGTTACAATTGACTTATTTTTAACTAGTGGAGATCTTCCAATAAGCGAGCTCATTATATGATCTACCATTTCGAGTTTCTCTAAGGCCTTCCAACCACGATAGTGTTTCTTCCAGCCTGAGCGGGGAGTTAACCAAACGGCAAAAGTCTCGGCCCAATCTTCATCGGGATGGGCCTGGGCATAATTGGCCTTAAGGTGGCGGACAAATCTTTTACTATAGGGTCTAAACTCATAGCTGCGAGGGTAGGCTTGGCCAGTTGCTCCGAAGAGTTTTTGACGTGGCCGAAGCTTTCGAAGACCGAAAGCATTGTCGATGGCATGGCCACACTCGTGGCGCATCAGCTGCATACACCATTTTTGAGTCTCGCCCTCGGCCTCCCCTAACATTTTCTTAGTCAGGTCAATCAAACGGGGGTGTAAAAGGTAGAAGGGGATGGCGATTCCAGGCACTCCGTCGGGACTGAACCACTCGTCGGAGATCCAGATATGCGGGCGAAAGAAAAGGCCGGCCTTTTCAAGCTCGCGATAGAGTTTTTCGGCGCAGTTTTCCACCATGCTACCAGCAAGCTCAAGTCCTAGTTCTCTAAGGGGCATATCCAGCAACTCTTCGTCGGATAGGTATTCCCAAAAATGGAAGTTTCTCATCATCTCAAAAATTTAATCCAATAGAGCGGGGAATTCAAGGGCCCCAGATAAATATGCCAGACCTGTCTAGCATTTAGACAGTCCTTCCAGAAGGCACAATTGAGGGCCGGCAGAAGGCCTTTATACCCCCTATAACTAAAGATTATTGGCATCCTCATTGCAATAACTAAGAAGAATCAAATTATGGGAGAAACGATGAAATTAAAAATTAGCCTAGGGCTAGGACTTACCCTATTAATGCTAGCAGGTTGTGGCAGTGACCGCCCTGCAAGCTCAGGCGAAGTGGTAGACACCAGTACCGCTCCCATTACCCCGGCAATTATCTTCTTCTGTGATGATAAGCAAGGCCTTACCGACTTCGACGCCCTAGGAGATGGTTCCGCAGGTGACCCTTTTCAAATTTGTACCGTCGCCCAACTTCAAGATATCCAGGCCTCAGCTTGTGGCGCAGTGGCGACCTCTTGTGCCAAAAACTTCATTCTAAAAGGTGACCTCGACCTAGCGGGAGTCAACGATTGGGCGCCAATAGCCAGCCCCTCCGCCAGCAGTGCTGGTTTTGATGGAACCTTTGATGGCGATAATCATAAAATTTCAAACCTCACAATGAATGTGACAGATGGCACCCGCCAATTTGGAATCTTTCGCAAGACCACTGGAAATGCCGTTATAAAGAACCTGGAACTCAAGAATTTCGACTTCACACTCGATAATGATGTTCAAGAAGTAGGGGCGTTAGTAGGAGAAGCTTCTAGCAGCACCATTGAAAATATCTTAGTAGATATCAATATTGAAATGCTGGGCAATTTTCATTTTAAGATTGGCGGAGTAGTAGGTCAGTCTATTCGATCGACAATAAGCAGTGTCGAATCCAATACCACGGTGGTTGCTACGGTTCCAACAGGGCTCAACTCTATAGGAGGCTTAGTAGGAGATTTAAGTACCCTATCAAATATTAGTAACTCAACTTCGACAGTCGATATGAATATCACTAAAGGATTTGCAGTAGGAGGGGCCTTTGGTAATACCAGCTCTGCTACGATCCAAAATATTAATGTATCAGGGGTCATCGTTGCCGATGAAGAAGTTGGTGGCATGGTCGGACAGCTGGGAAATAACTCTATATTAAGCAATTCAGTTTCGAGTGCCCAGACTAGTGGGAGAGAGGAAGTTGGTGGCTTGATCGGTCGAATTTTTAGTTCGACTACGACTACCAGTACCGCTAGTGGAGATGTCGCGGTCTCTTCAAACTTTGGTGGAGGACTTGTAGGTATGATTTTTACTCAAGGTGGTTCTAATGCCTGGGTGACTCGTTCATCGGCTTCAGGAAATGTCACTGGCGGCGGTACCAAAGGTGGACTGATCGCCAATGCTACCCATTCCGGGGCGGCCAACACAATTGCCGGAGAAGTTTTTGTAGAAGATAATTTTTCAACGGGAAATGTCGGAGACGCCGCCACTAGTGGAGTCGTCGGGGGTCTAATGGCAAACTTTAGCGATCCTTTTGATGGCCGAACCGTCTATCACGTCAATCGCAATTACTCGACTGGTAGTGTTCAAAGTACTTCTAATTGTCACGGTGGTTTCACGGCGGTCTATACCTCTAGTAACCCCGAACACGATTTCAATAATAATTTTCACGATATGGATACTTCGGGACTTTCTTTTGCCTACCGAAGCAGTAGCTGTTCCTTTACTGCCAACGTCGCCGATACCGCAACATCGCTTTCAACTATGGACATGCAAACTGCCCAGACCTTTTTGAATGCCGGATGGGATCCAGCGGTCTGGGAACTACAAGACGGACAGTACCCAACCCTTAAATAGCTAGGGCGACTTAATCACACGAAAATTCCAACCGCTTGGCACATTTGTATCCAGCGGTGATCTTCTTCGACTAGCTTGGGGGGATTAAAGAAATCGGCGATAGGCGCCGGTTTAACTACTCCATCGCGGTAAACCGCGGCGTGGCCCCACATTTTCTGCTCTACCATTTTGGCAACTGTTGTCCCCATGGCGAGAGTTAAGAAGCGGTCGGTAGTAGTGGGAGAGGTACTTCTTTGCAGGTGACCTAGAACTATATGACGGGATTCCCCTTCCATATTTTGATCGATGTACTTTGCTAAATGTTCCGCTATTCCCCCAAATCGCTCTGCTTGTGGAGCGCCATCGACGGTATCTCTAACTAGAGCTTCTCCGTCTTCAGAATGGGCGCCTTCGGCCACTACGACAATAATTCCACGCTGTCCTGAGGCGCGCTTCTCTTTAATAAATTGCAGCAGTTTTTCTTTTTTAAAAGGACGCTCAGGTAATAGTACGGCGTCTGCGTAACTGGCCATGGCGCCACCCAGTGCAATCCAGCCAGCGGTTCTACCCATCGTTTCAACCACAATAACTCGCCTATGGGCATTGGCGGTCGCCCTAAGACTGTCGACTGAATGGGCGACTACTGAACAGGCAGTATCGTAACCAAATGTAATATCGGTTCCCGCTAAGTCATTGTCGATAGTTTTTGGAACTCCGATTAAATTAATATCTTCTTTAAAGGCCTGCAGACCTTGGAAAGTTCCATCTCCACCTGCGGCGACTAAGGCATCTAGCTTTAGCTCTTGGTATTTTTTGATAAATTCTTGCTCTCTCCCCTCTGTGCCACAGCGGTTTGAGGTTCCAAGAAGAGTGCCGGCTTCGCCATGGGCGCCTTCAACATCACAAACGCTTAAACTTTTTGTCCGGTCATAAAAGATTCCTTCAAATCCGTCGTGAATACCTATGACTTCGTGGCCTAGTCTAAGTAAACTTTTTGTGGCGGCTTCGATTATTCCATTCAGTCCAGGGGCGTCCCCTCCACCAGTTAAAATTCCTATCCTCATCGCACTCTCACTTAGTTGGTATTTGTATTGCTTGAAAAGTTTAACCTTCTCTGCCTATACTGGGAAGCCTATGGGAAAGAAGAATAAAGGGCTACAGGCCTTTGAAAATTATTATAGTCAGATATTTGGTGAGCGCTGGGAGGTCTTAAAGACCGCCCTAACCTCAGAAAAAAAGCACCAGTCTTTTCGATACGATTCAAGTTGCCCCGAATATTTTTTAGATCAGGCCTCAATTGTCGCCGCCGATAGCTTGGGAATCGTTGCAGGGGATTCAGTTCTCGATCTCTGTGCCGCCCCTGGCGGAAAGAGTTTGATCCTATCGCAATACCTTGGCGAGAATGGCAGCCTGGTCAGCAATGACCGCTCGGCCAATCGCCGCAATCGCCTAATCAGAGTACTCGATCAACACCTGCCCGAAGAGGTCAGGAGCAAAGTGACAGTTACCGGTCACGATGCCTGCACTTGGTGCCAACACCAAACTGAAGAGTTTGATCGGATTCTTTTGGATGCCCCTTGCTCCAGCGAGCGCCATCTCCTAGAAAGACCCCAGCGATTGGATGATTGGGCGCTAGGAAGAAGTAAGCGCTTAGCGGTTACCCAATGGTCGATTCTGTCTTCAGCTTTTCTGGTTTTAAAAAGTGGCGGTCACTTGGTCTATTCAACCTGTGCCCTTTCACCGCTTGAAAATGACGGCGTGATTGAAAAATTATACAAAAAGTATGAGGGGCGTTTTGAAATTTGCTCTGAGCAAATAGAAGGGGGAGAGTCGACTGAATACGGAAAGCTCTTCTTACCTGATAACGGCGGTCATGGACCACTTTTTATTAGCAAAATAAAAAAACTCTCTTAGATTCCTAAGTCTTTTCCTTTCTTAATAATATCGGCCTTCTCTTCTGGAGACATCTTAGCGACAGAGTCTTGAATTTCTTGCAATTGCTCAGGGCTCATGCCTTTCATCATTTCCATCGCCTGTTTAAGCATTCCAGGATCGAGGTCTGGGAAAGGAGATTCAACTACCGGATAAAAAACCACTTTTTCAGTTTCTAGCTCATGAGAAATAGCATGCTCTTCTCTTAGAAGCTCTAAAACCTTATTGAAAGAATGCCCCTTGGAATCGGCCAGCTCGTACATCTTTTCGATAGGAAAAGAGACACGCTTTTGAGGAAATCCATTGCTTTCAAGATTTTTTTTAATTTGTTCGATAAATTGTTTCATTTTATGACCAGGTCGTTAAAGGTTAAGGCGTAAGGGTGTTTGCAATATTTTTCTTCGGGAACATCGTCTCTAAAAAGTTGAGTGACCTGCATCCCAGCATCAGTTGCGGCGTCTAATTCTTCCACAATATCTGAAAGAAAGAGAATCGCTTCGGGTTCAACATCAAGCTGCTTGGCAATCTCCTTATAGGAGGCCACTTCTTTCTTGGCGCCGACGGCGGTATCAAAATGATGATTGAGATAAGGTGTTAAGTCGCCGGCAATGGAGTGCTTAAAGAGCATCTCTTGCGCTTCAACTGAACCAGAGGAATAAATCGCCAGTTTAAATTTACGGCTCCAGGAGCGGAACCTGAGAGGGATATCATTATAAACATGACCCTTTAGTTTTCCCTTCTGGTAACCAAGTTTCCAGATAAAACCTTGGATGGTCTTAAGAGCTGGGTGCTTACGATCTTCCACTATCCACTTGATCAGATAGGGAGCTGTATCGCATACTTCAATTACCTTATCTTCTTCCTTTAAAACAGTTTCAACGACTTTATTCAGTTCGTTTTCAACTTCTAAAATATCTCCATTCTCTTCCACAAATTGGCACATCTTATCCTTTGAAAAAGGAAAGAGTACGTCGTGGACATAGGATATTGAAGTCGTCGTTCCCTCGACATCCATCAGAATGACTTTTGTTTTTTTCATTTATTATACTTCTTATCTATTTCTGAACCGGTGTAATTGGCGACCCAACCTTCCTCAGTCGAAAAAATTCGTATGCACTTAACGTTATAGGCCGGTGCCATATCAAACCAATGTTTGGCGCCCGCAGGTACGCTGAGGAAATCGCCCTTAAAGCAATGAAGCAATAAGACTTGCTCATTGTCGCCATCCTCTAAATGGAAGAAGAACTGTCCCTCTCCCTCAATAAAGTAACGGGCCTCGGCTTCGCTATGAGTATGTTCTGGTAAAAATTTCTGGCGGATGCTCTCAATATTGGGAGTCTCACTATTGACGGCGATGATGTCGGCCTTCACAAAGCCATGCTCTTTCATATAGGGATCAATTTCGTGTTGGTAGGCCGCCAGGATCTCTTCTTGACTGGCATCAGCTGAAAACTCAGTCGAGGCCTGCCACTGATCTAATTGAATCCCGCGGGCATCGAGATAAGTCTTGATAGTTATAAAATCTTCAATAACTTCCCCGCTATCGGGTAGGTTTAATATGGCCATCTCTAAAGTCCCTTCGCCAATTCGTAATCCATTAAGTAGGTCAAGGCCTGCCAATGTTTTTTAGCCTCGGCAACATCGTTACCCCAACAAGTCAGCCCATGGCCTCGAATTATAAAAGCAAATATATGACCCTTCTTCCAATCCCCTGCAATTTGCGTCGCAAGTGTATTGAGGTCCTGGGTATTTTTATAAAAAGGAATGATGACGCTATCGTTGTGGTCAGTATTGCCAGCAAAGGCCTTTACTAGTTCAAGTCCACTAATTTTAATCTCTGTTTTATTTGGATAGAGGTCGGCGAAATGAAGCGCTTCAACTGGATGGCCATGTAAAATACAACCGGCTTCAAAGGCCCTATAAGTCATTAAATGTAAGGCCGACTCGTCACTTACTTTTCGGCCGGCTTCAATCAATTCACCTTTGGTTGTAACAGGAACAAGGTTTTCAATTGAAAAGCGTTCCTTGTCCACTCCGGACTCGGAAAGATAAATTTTATTGGGGTCTTCAAGACTTTTGAAAGAAAAATTCCCGCTAGTCGCTGGAAGTTCTCCGCCTTCCGCCAATTGATGAATAAGCTCCACAAGAAATTCAGCTTGCGAGCGGTCTGGTCCCGTCATTTGGTTCAAAAAGCTCTCCTCATAATGATGCCCGCAAGATTCCCATATAATGACGAGAACCGTCAATAAAAGATTAAAGGTAACTATAAGTAGATTTTTAGCGAATATCTTCATAAAATGGGAAACTAATTAGAGGAGATCGAATTGATAAAATCAGGAGCTGTTTACGGAAAAGTGCAAGGAGTCATGTTTCGACAGACTTTTATTCGCGCTTGCCTTGTGCGCCAATTGGCCGGGGGAGTCACCAACGATCCCTCCCAAGAAGACCGAGTGACCTTTACCCTTTTGGGTGAAGATGAATTGGTTCTTGAGATTATCGAGAGGCTTAGTAAGCCGGAAATTCTAAACTCTTGGCAGGCCAGTGTTGAAAAACTGGAGATTCTTGAGCAGCCTATTCCAATTGTTCAGCACGAAGTGACTACCGACAATGTCGATGATTTTGAGTGGAGTCCTGGAGTTGAGTTTTATCTTTAGCGTACTCTTTGCCTTTCCTGACTATTAAAAAACGGTTCACCATTATTCTAAAAAATTCCATCATCGAGTCTTCGATTTCAGGCCCTTCAATAATACTGAGCGCTCTCGCTAGTGCTTCAAAAGTACAGACCCCGTCACTGCGAGGAGAAGTTCGCAAATGCCATTCCGAAAGTGGTCCTGGCGGCAGCTTGACCGACTGAACTGATGACAAACCTGGCACTCGCCGCTTGAAGCGTTTTACCTGGCGCCAAGAACCGTCGGGAATAATCAGTGAAGGTGGCGCTGCTAAATTAGCAAGAAATTCCGGAGTCAATTCCACCGCCTCTTCATCGGGGTAGAGATAAAGAGGAGTGTAGTTCTCAGGTTTCATCCGCTGCACATCTGGCGTCACATCTTTCTTGCCACGAAACTGCAGCTCCGAATCCAGCAAAATTTTATGCGCAAAATAAACCGAGCTAGTAGTGAGGAACCACTCCCGGTGGTACATCAAAAAATGCACAGGAGTCTTCGACTTAAGTTGAGGAAATTTGTCACAGAAGCACCACTTATTGTGGACCCGGCAGTCAGGACACGGCCCGTTATTAAACGGCTCCGCCCGGTCTGTATTTGCTTCTCTAGGTTTAAACATGGGCATAGGATATACTAACTAGCATCAGCTTATAAGGATAAAAATGCTTAAAGGACTAGTAGTCTTATTTTTACTAATGCTCGTCGGCGGTGGCCTGATGATCTACCAGATGGGGCAATGGGACGATGTGGACCTGAGCGAAAAGATGTCGGATCTTCGAAATAAAGTGGCAGCGCCAGGAACTCTTTTTGGGGCGACTAAGAAGTTTGTGTCGGATCCAGAGGCCCTTTCAAAAATTGTATTGAAACAAAAAGAAGGCGAAGTTTATCTCTTTAGAGAGGGCAAACTTTATAGCCTGCCTCTCAATTACCCTTTTAAAAACCGTGATCAGATTAAGGTGGGCAAGCGCTCGCGGGCGCAAATTAGTTTTGGCAAGAATTCGCTGATCAATTTGCTAGAAGGGACAACTCTAGAGATGGGCTCCCACTTTATGCGGCTTCGGGATGGTAAGGAAGTTGAGTCTAATAATTTCACTCTCGAGTGGGGTGGGATTTTTGTTGAATTTAATAATTGGGGAAAAAACGAAGAGCTTTCAATTGATACACCAGTAGCGGAAGTCGCTTTGCGGGGAACCCAGTTTTTAGTTGAGTACTCGAAGGATATCGAAAGTTTTAAAGCGGCAGTGATTAGCGGTTCGATTGAAGTGATCGATAAGGAAGACTCCGGTGCCCAAGTTTCTTTTTTGAAGGCCGGTTATGCAGTGGCAGTTTCAAAGGACTTTGGAGTTAAGAAAGGGCCCATCAATACTATTTTAGGAAAGCTCGACTGGCTTAAGATTACTCAGGGAATCCTTTCTACTGGGGAAATTAATAGCAAGCTGAAGAAGATGAAGGTCAAGCAGAGGAAGCACCAGCGGCGCCAAAGAGAGAAGAGGTTGGCGGATCAGACCGAGGTTATTGAAAAGTCCAAGGGTGATGGTGCCGGTGATAGCGAAGTTTCTCCTTCCGGACTGGCAAAATACAATCCCTTCAATAAGGTAAAGGACGTCAAGAAAAGGCTCGATAAGAGTATTGGCGACCGTCTAAAGGCCCAGAAAAAGGTTATGGACCAGCCTGATTTCTAAGGGTTCTATTGTCAAAGTCCCAGCAATTTGAGATATCCAATACTTCTGAGTAAGAATTTTAACGCAAATGGTTAACTCTATGGGTTTTGAAGGTTCAGAAAAGAAATTGGAAGTGATGCTAGTTCCCGGCCACTCTTCTTTGCGCAAGCGCGGGAGAGAATTTTGGAATGGAATTGTAGAGGCATCAGAGGCCAGTATTCTTTCGACTATTTCTAATCAGCATTGCGATGCTTTTCTCTTATCTGAGTCGAGTCTCTTTGTTTGGGACGACCGCTTCGTGATGATTACCTGTGGTCAAACTCAGCTGATTAATTCACTGGTCTTGTTTTGCGAGAGCTATAATCGCGAAGATTTCAAATCACTTATTTTTCAACGCAAGAACGAATACTTTTCCCATCTCCAGAAATCAACTTTTGAGTCTGACCGTAAAAAGCTAGAGTTACTTTTTCCAGGGCACACTTATCAGATCGGCCAATTAGATGGTCATCATAATTTATTATTTCATATGGAGGGCGAATTATGCCCTGATGCCGATGACTGTACTTCGGAGCTTCTGATGTACCATATGGAGGGAGAGGCAGTTTCTGTTTTTCGCCGTGAGGGTGCCAGTCTTGAGTCTGTTAGAGGACTTTTGGATTTGGCGGGGCTCTTCCCAGAGTTTAAAACCGACGATCATCTTTTTGAACCATGGGGTTATTCACTCAATGGTATTTTTGAGGACCGTTATATTACTTTTCACGTCACTCCTGAACAGCATAGCAGTTATATAAGTTTTGAAACCAACTTGAAGTTAGAAGAACACTCGGAGCTATTTACAAAAATACTAGAGGTCTTCCAACCTCAGAGCTTTGATATCGTTCATTTTCATGAACGGGAACTTCCTTCTTTTGGTGAGCGCTATCAGCTAGCAGGCGGAACTAATGACCGGCTAGAGTGTGGCTATCCAATTAAGTTTGGTCATTTTATTAAGAGACAATTAAATCTGGGCAAGGCCCTAAGGTTATAATGTATTCGCAATTATGGGTGGAAGAACAATATAAGGAGTTCTTGGGTCTTCGTTACAAGGTCGACAAGGTACTTTTTTCAGGTAAGAGCGAGTTCCAAACGGTTGATGTTGTGGAGACGGTAGGGCATGGCCGGATGCTTTTAAATGATGGCTACGTGATGGTGACTGAAAGAGATGAGTTTATTTATCACGATATGATTGCCCACGTTCCACTCTTCGTTCATCCCAATCCACTCAAAGTTTTGATTATTGGTGGTGGCGATGGCGGCACCGCCCGCGAAGTCTTGCGCCACTCTAAGGTCGAATCGGTAACAATGGTTGAAATTGATAAGATGGTGACCGACGCTTGTATCGAGTTTATCCCTAAAACCGCCGCCTGCCTCAGTGATCCTAGAGTCACTCTTAAATTTGAAGATGGGGTTAGTTTTGTAAAGAAGACTGCGGAGAAATACGACGTGATACTAGTCGATTCAACCGATCCTATAGGACCTGCCACTCCACTTTTTAATGAGGACTTTTATCGCGATGTGCACGCCATCTTAGCAGATGATGGGATAGTTGTTTCGCAGGGAGAGTCAACTTTCTACGAAGCCGAAATGCAGACTAAGTTGATGCAGATAAAGAACGGGCTATTTGATATTTCAATGCTCTATCAGTTTACCAATTCAACTTATCCGGGTGGGCTCTGGGCCTTTACCTACGCTTCAAAAGGGCTGCACCCGATTCGCGATTTTAAGGCCGATAGAGTTGTAGAGTCGGGACTTGATTTCGAATACTATAATGCCAAAATGCATAGTAGCGCTTTTAGCCTGCCAACATTTGTTGAAAAACGACTTGCACACTTAATTAAGGAATAAAGAGAATGGCAAAAATATGGTTAATGAAAACTGAACCGGAAACCTTTTCAATTGATGACTTAAAGGCCGTCAAAAGTGAACCCTGGGATGGCGTCCGCAATTATCAAGCGCGTAATTTCATGCGCGATGATATGAAGAAGGGCGATAAGGTTTTATTCTATCATTCCAATTGTAAAGTTCCAGGAATTGTCGGTATTGCAGAAGTTTCAAAGGAAGCTTATCCCGATCACACCGCCTTCGATAAGAAATCAAAATACTTCGACCCAAAATCTAAAAAGGAGAGTCCTCGCTGGATGATGGTGGAGGTTAAGTTTAAGAAGAAGTTTAAGGAGACAATCTCTCTTAATTTTCTAAAGGACGTTAGCGGCTTAGATGATATGGTTTTATTGAGGAAAGGCAACCGTCTTTCTATAATGCCTGTTAGCGAAAAAGAATTTAAAATTATTACCAATTTATAACAGACGGATTAACCGTCTCTAACTTAAGGAGTACTTATGGAATTAGTGAAGGAAACTAAAGATTACAAAGTCTTTAAAAAACGTTCAGGTCGCTTTGGCGTTCAAAACCTTTTAGGTAAATGGATCAATGGCGAAGATAAGACAAAGATTTTGGTAGGTGAGAAACTTATCAAAGCTGCTCTTTCTGCTAAGAAAGAAGAGCCAGCTGCTGAAGAAGCGGCAACAGAAGAAACAGCAGAATAATTTTTTAATTATTGGGGTGGAATGAAATTTTCTTTAATTGATATTGAGACCACTGGGGGAAGTCCTAGAGGTAATAAGATTACTGAAGTGGCGATTATTAACCACGACGGCGAGAAAATTGAAGAAACTTATTCCACCCTTATTAATCCAGAATGTTCAATTCCCTACTTTATAACCAGGATGACAGGCATTTCTAATAAGCTAGTGGAAGATGCCCCCAGATTTTATCAGGTCGCCAAGAAAATTGTAGAGATGACCGAAGGGCGAATATTCGTCGCCCATAATGTTCGTTTTGATTACGAATTTATCAAGAAAGAATTTGAAGAGTTAGGCTTTGTTTATCAGAGGCCTTTGCTTTGTACCGTGCGCTTAGGAAGAAAAATAATACCAGGCCATAAGTCTTACTCCCTTGGCAAAATTTGCGCTGACCTGGGGATTGATATTCAAAATCGTCACCGTGCGATGGGAGATTGCGAGGCGATGACGACGCTCTTTGAGCATTACTTATTGGTCTCTCCCAGTATGCTGGAATCAAGTGTCGTAGATACTGAATTGAAGGAGGCGATCCTGCCTCCTCAATTGAAAATGGAGCAAATTAATGCACTACCCGAAGCAGCTGGGGTTTATTATTTCTATAATGAATCGGGAGAAGTTCTGTATGTGGGGAAAAGCTGTAATATACGCTCGCGAGTCAAGACTCACTTAAGGGCCGATACTAAATCGAGTAAGAATACTTTTTTAAGAAACTCAATAGCAGATGTCTCATTTACCTTAACTGGCACCGAAACATTGGCGCTGCTACTTGAAAATTCAGAGATAAAGGCGCATCGACCTCAGATGAATAGAGCATTAAAGAAGGACAAGTTCCTCTATGGACTTTTTCTTATGGAGCGACCTTTTGGGCTTCAGCTAAAATTAAAAGGCGTTGAAGCTGGTGCCTGGATGGAATTTTTAACCATCAAGAAAGGGCAGCGATTTTTAGAACAGATATCAAAAAACTTTGGCATTCCCTTTCACCCGGATGATCGCTTTATGGAGCTGCTGCCTTATCAGTGGCAGACACTTGAAAAAGGCTTTCACTATCCCAGCCCTGACTGTGTCTTGACAGGGGCAGGGCGAGAAGCGGGAGAGGAATCTTTTCTATGGTTGGAAGAGGGGGTGTTGAAAGGTTATGGCTTTTTTAGACCTGAAGAAATCAATTGCTTTGACGATATGAGAGACCAGCTCTCTCCTCTAGCTGAGAATCCTGAAATTAAAAAAATCCTATTAGAAAATTTCTCTAAGTTTAAGCTTAGCGAAATTCCCTGCGAGCAATCCCATGACTTCGATTGAATTGAACGCCATTGGTTGTATTGCGACCCCCTTTAAAGAGAAGTTTGGAATTCCCAGGCAATCGGGGCTCTGTCTTAAGGCCACAGGAGTCATTGAATTGGCGGCCAATCAAGATTCTAGAGATGGAATTATGGGACTTGAAGTGGGCAGTTCTATCTGGCTTATTTTTCAATTCAATGGCGTTGCCGAGTGCAGTACTAAGTACAGTGTCAGGCCTCCAAGACTTGGCGGCCAAAAGAAAGCTGGAGTTTGGGCGACTCGCTCACCCCATAGGCCCAATCGCTTAGGTCTCTCATTGGTGGCGCTTGAGAAGATTGAAAATAGCAAAGAGGGGATAAAGCTGCATGTCAGAGGAGTGGACTTACTCGACGGCACGCCAATCTTAGATATCAAGCCTTACTTGGCCTATGCCGACCGCTGCGATTCGACTTCTCCCTCTTGGCTAGCTGAGCAGCAGTTTAAAAAAATAGAAAAGATTAGTTTTTCGGACGCCGCTAACGAAGAATTAAAAGCTGCAGGGGAAGATTTTAAAATATTACTAGAAGAACTCTTAGAGCATGATCCTAGACCCGCCCATCAAAGAGAGCTGGATAAAGAATTTTCATTTCAATTAGCTGATTATGATATCAGCTTCCGTCCCTCAAGTGACGGGCTTGAAGTGACTCAGCTAAAAAATCTCAATTGCTAAATTAATAATAATAAGGAAATTCCGAGAAGTCCTGTGGGCGTTTTTCAACAAAAGCATCTCGCCCTTCTTGCGCCTCTTCTGTGGCATAGGCGAGACGGGTGGCCTCTCCTGCAAAGAGCTGTTGGCCTACAAGACCATCATCAATTAAATTGAAACCAAATTTAAGCATACGCATGGCAGTTGGGCTTTTCTTATTCATAATTCCCGCCCATTCGAGCGCTACTTTTTCGAGCTGCTGATGGGGAACAACTTTATTGATCATTCCCATTTCAAAGGCTTCCTGAGCGCTATAATTGGCACCAAGAAAGAAAATTTCTCTCGCTCTCTTCTGTCCCACCTGGCGTGCCAGATAGGCCGAGCCATAACCGGAGTCGAAGCTACCGACGTCGGGGTCGGTTTGTTTGAAAATAGCATGCTCCTCACTGGCAATAGTTAGGTCACAAACTACGTGCAGCGAGTGACCACCTCCAACTGCCCAACCTGGCACAACTGCCATGACAACTTTTGGCATAAAGCGAATCAGTCTTTGGACTTCTAGTATATGCAAGCGACCGAGCTTGGCAGGATCCTTGACCCCGTCTTCAGTTTCGTATTGGTAGCCATGCTTGCCACGAATTCTTTGATCACCACCAGAACAGAAGGCCCAGCCACCATCTTTTTGGCTAGGTCCATTTCCAGTTATAAGTACGGTGCCGACGTGACTGGCCTGGCGAGCGTGATCGAGGGCGCGGTAGAGTTCATCGACGGTCTTTGGGCGAAAAGCATTCCGGCATTCCGGGCGGTTTATAGCTATTCGAACAGTCCCTTGGTGGCGTGCCTGGTGATAGGTAATATCGCTAAAGTTAAGGCCCTCAACCTCGAGCCACTGTTCGCTATCAAAAAGGGGAGAAATAGATGAATTCATAGTGGCCCACTGTAAAAAGGTATTTAATGGTTTCTTTTATGGGATGAATTTTAGGGTTCGTCAATGCTCTGGGTCTTTGGCGAAACTGCAGACCTTGGCCTCAACTAAGTTTAGGTAATCACTGACCTCCATAATAAAAGAGAGGTGCAGGTCACCAGCGTTGAAAGCGATCTTTTGATTTTCAGTGATACTTTGATCCAAATAGAGATCAAAAGGCAGGATATCGCGGCCAAAGGGTGGCAAGGCGCCTTTTTCAACAGAGCAAAGCTCGGCCAATTCCTCGGTTGTTGCAAAGCGTAGTTTTTGAGAACCGAGGATTTTCCTCACCTTATTGGAGTCGACTTGCTTGGCGGCAGAGATGACAAAGAGCCGGAAGTCGCGCTTGTCTTTGAATAAGAGCGTTTTGCCACCGATTCGAACTTCTTCACCGCGGGCCTTAGCGGACTCTTCACAGGTGGTCGCCGGGGCATGAGAAACTTCTTTAAAAGCTACTTTTTTGGCCTTCAAAAGTGCCCGGATCTTTGCCGTAAGTTCTTTCTCTTGCTGCATATTTGGCCACTCGTCTTTTTTGTTTGTTACAGCTAAAATAAGGGAAAAGGATAGATATGGCCATTATAGACTCCTATCGCAATATACTAACAGTGCTTGCTCATTTTGAAATGGGCGCCGAGCGGGCAGATGAGCTAATGAAATTAGTACAGGAATTTATTCCGCGTATTAAGGAATGCCCGGGTTTTATATCGGCCAATTTTCACTTGGCAACTGACCACTCTGAAATTTTTAATTATGCTCAATGGCAGACTGAATCCGCCTACCTCGATTTTCGAGAGGGCGAACTTTTTAAAGAAATAGAAAAAGCAATCAAACCTTTCAATCCTAAAATTCAAACTTTTAAAGTGGTGCTGGCGACCTAGTGAAAGAATCTTCGACTGACACTATTATTTTCTTCGATGGGGTCTGCGCCCTTTGCAACGGCTTTGTCGACTGGCTTTTCCGAGTCGATAATAAAGGCCTTTTTAAGGTCGCAGCGCTGCAAGGTCAGACAGCTAAGAGATTATTATCAGCAGAGTCTTTAGAAAAACTCGAAAGTATTCTAGTTTTAAAAGAAGGTCGTCACTATCAAAAATCCTCCGCCGTCTTATTGATAATGGAGGAGCTTGGATACCCCTGGAAGCTACTTGGTTTACTAAGATGGCTGCCACTGGGGGTGCGAGATTGGTTCTATGATAAGATATCAGTGAATAGATTTGTTTTTCACTCAAAACTAAGCAGCTGCCGGCTCCCCGGAAAAAAAGAGCTGCTGCGATTTTTGCCTTAAAAGGAGCTCTTATGGATAACTCAAAATTTAGTATGTGGCGTGCTTGTGTTGCGGTTGTCCATTTGGATCAGAAAATTTCTGAAGACGAACGGATCTGGGTAAGTGAGAAATTGGCCAATTTAAAACTAACGGTGGACCAGAAAGCAATCTTGCGCTCTGATTTTGAAAATGGAATAACTATTGAAAGTGTTGTTAAAGAAATCACCGAGAAGAAAGACTTGGCCTTCTTACTTCATATGGTACGCACTATCGGACACCTCGATTCAGATTTTTCGAGCGAGGAAAAGCAGGCCTTCCAAGATTTAGAAGCAAAAATTACGGGTAACCTAGACCTTGCCGAAATCTCAGAGCAAATTGAAAAAATGGAAATCGCTTCGTACCATAAAAATGAAGTCTATAAGACCTATAATAAAGACTCACTCTTTGAGTCAATGACCAATGCTTTTTTAAAATTTATAAATTAAGAAGAAGCGGAATCGTAATTTTTAAGACCAATATTCCAGACAAATAATAAAACACTGTAACAGGCGGCAATTGCCACCAGCATGGCTACAATCAGTGGCCAGTAGTTCTTATCGTAAATGAAATGAACTGGGGCAGAGCCAATTAATAAAACTGGTAGGGCGGTGGTTAATACTTTTCGTGAGAGAGAGCTGTAAACGAAATTAGGCCAGCGTGATAATTGCTGCATCTGCATTCGCAAAAAGTTAATTCCTGTTCCCTCTGTTAGCCAGAACATCGAGGTCGAAACGATAAATTCGATCAGGCAAAGCAGCGTCAATCCGAGTATTAGAAAGAGCGGAATCAAGCACCAGTCGAGGGCACTCAATTGAACTTTTATTCCATAGTGAATGAGTATTCCCCAGGCGACTGGCAGAGTCACAAAACTAGAGGGGCGAATTTGACGAAAGAAAACCGTAAACAAACTATGGGTTGGTTTGATTAAGGTAAAGTCCAGCTCGCCGGTTCGAATAGCAAATGACAGCATCCAAAAATTAGTACTGACCAGCCCCATATGGATATTATCTATGGTTAGCATAAAGGCGCTGAAAAAGAGCAGCTGATCGCGATTCCAGGGGCCGATTGTTTGAACATGATCGTAGATAAAGCTAACACTCGCCAAAATAGACAGGAAGAAGAAGAGGTCCATTAGTACTAGAAGGCAGAAGCTAATCCGAAAACTCATTTCAACCGAGGCGCTGGTAGAGGCCATTTTTTTATAGACTTGCCAATAATGACGGAGAGGGCTTTGCTTCATTACATACCCGCCGCTGTGTAGAGTTTGATGCCTTTTTTCCAGATAAGATGATTAATGGTGGCGCCAATTATTATCCAAAGGCCTATCATTGCGTAGCCAATCCAAAGTGGCGAGGGCTGCCCCATGAAAATTTTGATAGGGTAATAAGTTAGGTAGGGGAAAGGGGTGTACTGTAAGAGAGAAACCAGCCAGTCGGGGTAAAGGTCGAGCGGGAAAAGATAGCCAGAGAGAAAGCCTGTCACAATTCCCATTAGCACCCTTAGAATCCAGGTTTCTTCTAACCAAAAAGAAAGTAGTCCCGCCATATACTGCAAAGTAAACCAAAACAAACTAATGAATAGGGTATAGAGCACACCATGGAATAAAAAATAAGTACTAGGTAGCTCGACAAAATTAAAGGCGACGAGGATCGCGATGGTGACTCCAGAAATAAATAATTGCAGGAATTGGAAAGATAGGAAACTAGCGGTGTGGAACTCCCAAAAATTAAATGGATAAATTAAATAGGAGGAGATTCGTCCCATTCGAATATCTTCAGACATATTATAGGAGGCGTGCCCTTGCCCGATCATGGTCACGATCATGCTCCAAATATGGTAGGTGACCATGCTTTTAAGATTATAGCCCTGGATCATCTGCTCCGGGTTTTCCCCATAAATTGCCGACCATAAATTATACTTTATAAAAAAGAAAACCAGTACAGGGCCTACGATTTGTAAAAAGAAATTGAGCCGGTAGGCAGTGTACTTTACCCAGGAAACCTTTATGGTTTGCCACCATTTTAAGAGATTTAGCGACATAACATATTCTCGCCACTGCCCTCGCAATTTCTCAAAATTTCGGGATTCTCCATAAGAGTTTTCATGACTCGCTCAATCGGCATTTTTTCGGTATTAAATTCAGTGACAGGCAGGTATTTGAGAATTTCGAGACTGACTTCCCGTAGGGATTCTTCAGGAATTCGCAATTCGACGACGGTCTTATTTTCATTCCAATCGGCATCTCGATCATTCCATATCTCGGCAGCAGTATCTTGGGAGCTATCAAAGGTGAAAGAGACATTTTTTTCGCTACCTAAAATTTTCTCAAACTCTGAGATTGGGCCGTCAAAAGCTTTCTTGCCGTCAAAAATCAAAACAAGTCTTTCGCAAAGGGCGTTGACGTCGGCCATATAGTGGCTGGTTATGATTATGGTGGTGTTATTTTTGCGATGAAAGTCGAGTATAAATTGGCGAATATTTTCTTGGGCAACCAAGTCCAGACCTATGGTTGGCTCATCTAAGAAAATAACTTTTGGATTATGTAGCAGCGAGGCCATCAGCTCCATTTTCATTCTCTCTCCCAAGGAGAGTTTTCGAACATGGACATTCAGCAGTTCTTTGACTCCAAGTAAGGTCGACATTTCTTCGATTCGCTCTTCAAAGTCAGCATCACTGACTTCATAAAATCGCTGCAGCAAAAGGAAGCTATCCATGGCAGGAATATCCCACCAAAGTTGAGATTTCTGTCCCATTACCAATGCAATATTTTTTCGAAATTGCTTGTCGCGATCAGACGGGCGGTGGCCCATTATCGAGAGCTCGCCGCTTGATGGCACAATAATTCCCGTGAACATTTTCATTAAGGTAGTTTTGCCAGCACCATTTGGACCTAGCAGGCCTATGATTTCTCCTTCCTCTATATTAAAAGAAAACTCGTCGACAGCTTTTTTGCGAATGCTCTCGCGACTGACAAAGGACTTTAGAGTTCCTAGGAAACCTGGTTCTTTCTTATAAGATTGGAATTCTTTAGTGAGCTTCTGACTTGAGATAATGCTTTGCATGGTAGAGTCCTTGAGATGGCAAGGAATAATAGGAAAAAGTAGAGGCTTTGTCAGGAACAAAGCCCCCTATTTTAGGGCAATTGGCTAAGTTTTGGTCAAAGCTAAAAGGCTAGAATCTTGGAATTAGGTGGGGATTTTGGCCTTAGCTTTGCAATTTAAGCGGCAGGGATACCATTCGGTGATCCCATTCCCTCTACAGTACCAAACCCCGGAGTTTTCATGAACTTTTCCCAAAGTCTCATCTCTCATTGTACCTATGCAATTCTACTGCTTTTTATTATTCAACTTGCTGCCAATGCCTAGGCGAGTCAGGACAGTTTGTGGTATCTTTAGCCTCTATGAGCGAATCAGAAGAAACCCAAACAGAAAAGCCGTTGCACTTTATTAGGCAGCAAATTGCCGACGATAATAAGAGCGGAAAATATGGCGGG
>JABGVH010000105.1 GCA_018646195.1 Halobacteriovoraceae bacterium | reverse complement strand
TTTGATTAGGTCTATTATAAGGTCTACTACTGTCGTTACTCACATCAACCCACTCATTTTTAAGGCCAAAATTCCGTGTAGTGCGCCGAAGACTAATAAGCTATAGCTTAGCGGCACGTGGATGAATAACCAATATTTCATAATATTTAAGAGAGTATAGTGTTCATCCAAGGTATTTTTTTCTGCAATTAAAAGTTTTAACTCTTCGATAATTTCAATTTCTTCAGTACTTAGGTAACGTTTTAGATCTTCACATTCGCTATGAAATTTCTTTAAGAGGTAGTTGGAATTCATAAGGTGAGATGAGTAATTCCAAGTCCCTATAAAAAAGTCAGACAATCGATAAGCGTAGAAGTCTGCTAATGTATTTTTCTTAGTTTCTTTGATAGAGCGTAGAATAAGTTCTTCCGCTTTAGCTCTCACGGCCCTTCTCTTAATTGATATGGTCTCGTAGACTATCGCTCCGCCATTATCGGTAAGACGTCGAGGGATTATTTTTGATAACCAGGCCCCAACAACTCCGCTGAATGCCGCCAGACAAAATAAACAGCCGACGAGTAGCTCTAAGCCACCATCTGGGAAGCGGAATTCAATATGGACGAAAAAGACAACGATTGAAAACCAAGCCAGGTAGATATGAACTTTTAACCAACGTGAAACTTTTCCAAGCGGGAGGTACGGAAATTTCTTTCTAATATTAAAGGAAACTAAAATAACAATTATAAAAAAGAGACCAATTCCTGTCGCCAGCGTGGCATCTTTCAGTGAAAAACGAAACTCATTATAAAAATTTAAAAGCCCAAGAGAGAGACCAATTATACAGGCTAGGCCTAAACGTCGAGTTCCAGCAAAAGTCATCATCTTCGTCGCCACCTTGCAAGTTTTTCGACATCTCGCATATCTAATCTTGCGAGAGCATCATGTGGACAAGAGTATTGGCAATTAGGACCTGATATTTGCTCGAAGCAGAGGTCACATTTAGTGGCCTTTAAAATAGGCTGATTAGTAGTGCCATCAAATAGAAAGGCACCCTGCTTGTCTCTGGCCTCGATCATTTGAATATTGTCATAGGGACAACTATTCGAACAAGTGGCACAGCCGACACAAGTAATATCATTTATTATCACTTGGCCTTCAAGAGATTGTCTTTGAATCGCTCCCGTTGGGCAGCCAATCATGCAAACCGGGTCCTGACAATGCATGCAAGCGTTGGCGACCATCAAGTTTCCAAAAGTCTTACCTTCCCGGATAAAGCGAGGATTATTTTCGTGTGCCGAAGCACAGGCCACCACGCAATCATCACAGCGGGTACAGTGATCGAGATTAATTAACATGGTTGCTGTCCCGTTTATAAAACGGTTTTCGACCAAGAATTCAAGTTCACTAGTTTTAAGTTTACTGCCTCGTAGCTGATCTTTAATCATAAGTAGCTGAGAAGCAGATAAGCTCTTCTTATCGACGATTAAGGGAGGAAAATCGTCCTGGTCTAATTTTGGAAATACATACTTATTCAAAACCACGCCTGGAACAATCAAGACGTCGACGTGTCCGATACCACGCAATGAGCGCTGGTAAGCAACCTGGCGATCACTACGGTAATTATGGGCGATTTCATCCAGCCCAAAGGCCTGGCCACGTCCCAAATAACTGACGGTTCTATGGCCGTTACCACTTTTTTCACTCAAGCGAGCGAAACCAGCGCGAATAAGAATTAGGTCATTTGGAAAATTCCCCTCTTCTACGATCATTGGTTCGGTATCGAGCCGAGATGAAGCGTCGGCCCCCTGAGCGGCCAATTTATTATAAGTTGAGTGCCAATCGAAGTTTCCAAAGGTTTTAAATTGGGTAAGATCGGCGACCTCCTGAATTTCTTCTTCATTTAATCCACCGAAGAGAGGCATCTCCCTAAGGTGAGTCATTAGATTTCTTTCACGATAAATTTTATCAATATGTTCTTTGATTGAAGGGGTAAATTTTCGTAGCTCTCTAAGCCCTTGCCATTTTATTTCAAGTAGCTCCATTCCTTCTTCGGCAGCTACAACAGTGGCAGTTCTGGGCGTTCTTCCTAATGCCGCAATTTCCCCAAAAAACTCCCCGGATTGGATGGTGCCGACAGCGTGCTTTTCTATAATTGACGAGACGTCTTGTAGGAAAATACGAGTTTCGGTACCAACTTTTCGAAGCCCTTCCATATTTCCAGCGCTTCGGACATTTTTCCTGAACTCTAGCCCTTTAGGATTTTTCCAAAATTGAGCCAGGGCCTGGAAAATATTTTTTTTCTTAACTTTCTTCTTACTGAAGTAGCCACCGGAAGTGGCGAAGGAATCATCTAAAAGAACTCCCACACTTCCAGTCATAATAAAGAAGGCGGTATTACCATAATCGCCCTCTTGAACGATAACATCGCCCTTTTTATAATTAACTACACGAGTGTCATTACTAAGGACGTCATCAAGAGAGATGGTGGCAGGGAATTTAGCTGGATCAATGCTCTTGAAGGGCTCAAAAGAAAGAATATGCTTGAGCCTATCGGCGGACATATTCTCGTCAAAGGGAACATCCCATCTTTCAGGCCGGCTAATTTTATCGACTACTGCCATATTTTTACCAGCCTCTAGCGAGAGGTAGTTCCTTTATAGAGCTTAGGGATTAGCTTATCGATCTGCGGATAGTTCGACTTGGTTTGCCCCTTCGAAATTCTAATATTTATTTTAGCAATTTTTTCTGCAGCCGCTATAAGCTTGGCGCTGTTATTGGGCCTTAGCTGAACCTTCCTACCAATTTGGTAGGCGGTACTTAGTGAGCTACTCTTAGGAGCGGCAGCAAGAATTAATTTAATATGTCCTAGTGCCTTTTTAGTTCTCTTGGCCAACTTAACTGCATATTTGCTTCGTGCTGTAACTTTAGCGACACCCCTCAATCCCATTTCGAGATCCAGTAGGCGTCCTACAATATACATCTGGCGCTTGCGGGCCGGACTGGCTTCTTTATTGGAATGGTGCTTATTATTGACAAAATTGTGACGGACTTCACCTTGGGTAAAGGTGACTAACTCGAAGGCCCAGCCTTGCTTATGTCCACCAACCTCAACTAGCTTTTCTTCTTGAATACTATGGCAGGTGAAACAGTTTTTTGCCACGTTATAAATATTAGAAGGATGGGCCATGCCGGCCTTTTCTGCAATTCTAATTCTCTTAGCTTTTTGGCCAGCTGACTCACCAGCTTTAGTACCATTACCTCCGAAAAGATTATGGACGCCCATCCAGTCTTGAGCCGGATTGTGGCAGGATTCACAGGAAACTCCCGCAACAATCCTCTTTCTTTCGTTAGCGGTGTAATGACAACTAAGACAAAGAGGCGCCCGCTTAATTCGCTTGATGCCTAATCGCTTCGCAATTTTTTTCCCGTTCTTTCTTTTATGGAATTTTTTAAAAAGAGCATTGTGTTTTGTGTTTTGCCAAACCTTGGCTTCCCTTTGATGACAGGCCATACAAGCACTTGGGGCCACGACTTTCGAGAAATCTTGTCCAGGGGTGGCTGAGACGGGACCGGCCAATAGACCAGAGAGAAATAAGATGGCGATTAAGTTACGCATCAATTTCGACCTCCGAGCTTGGCATACCAATACAAGGAAGACAGGTTCCTTTCTCTATATCAAATGATGGCTCTTTGGCGTAGTCAATTTCACCTTTTTTAAGCGCCACAGCGCAGACTCCACAATTTCCTACTCGACAACCCGAACTCATTCCAACTTCATTTGCTTCACCGAGTTCTAAGAGTGTTTCATCATTCCCGCACCATTTAAGATCTTTTCCGGCACGTGCAAATTTAACAGGAATTTCTATTTTCTCAGCACCTTCTACCGGTTTGGCAGCAGGTTTTGCTTTTTTAACAGTGGCCGGACCAAAAGCTTCAAAGTGAACTTTTTTCTTAGGTGCACCCCAATCAGTTAAACCTTCAACTACAGCGTTCATAAAAGGTGGTGGCCCACAAATATAGAAATTATAATTTGAAGATGGAAGCAGCCGCTTCATCAGGTCAACACTCACTCTTTCATTATGATAAGTAATATTCGGGTCTTTAGGCCCATCCCATGCGCTTGAATAACAAATATTTATTTTGGCATTAGGGTTGGATACGGCAATTTTCTTAAAATCTTCAGCGTATATAAATTCCTTATCGTTTCGAACTCCGTAGAAAAACCATGCTTCTCTTTCAGAACCTAGGTCATCAAGCGCCTTCAGCATTGAGTAGACGGGAGTCACTCCAATACCACCACCAATTAGTACAACCCCAGAGTTCTCCTTGAGATTGATATGGAAAGCTCCAGAAGGGGCCTTGAGATCGATGATGTAACCTACCTGCACATGCTCATTAAAATAAGTTGAACTCTTCCCTGAAGGGAGTTCTGGTCGGTCTCGTGGAGGTGGAACTTTTTTAACAGTAATTCTATAGGTATTTTCTTTTGGGCCATCCGAGAGAGAGTAGCAACGGGTAAGAGGTTTATCTTGGCCTGGTACATTCAATTCAAAAGTAAGGTACTGGCCTGGTTCAAAAGGAGGGAGAGGTCTTTCATCATGAGGTGTAAAGACCACTGAGGTAATTCCATTGGCCTCTTTATTGAGTTCGGTAACTTTAAACTTCCGATAACCATTCCAACCCAACGTCGCAGTAGCAGAACGTTCAACAACTAATTGCTTCTCAGCTTCTAGCCGCGCTTTTAAAATCTCTATATTCAGTTTTTTACGGGAGCCCATTAATCCGTGC
Organism: Halobacteriovoraceae bacterium; assembly: GCA_018646195.1. Lineage (GTDB taxonomy): Bacteria > Bdellovibrionota > Bacteriovoracia > Bacteriovoracales > Bacteriovoracaceae > JABGVH01. Next base: position 7,175 of record JABGVH010000105.1, on the reverse strand, counting down.
TGTCTGGCGGTTGCCAAGAGTCCCAGGGTTAACTGCAAAAAGGCCATGGCCACTAAGACCAAGCCTACCCAAAAGATAATTGTTTGTATCTCTAGCATCGCCATATAGGCTCCTTCTTCAATTAAAACTTCAACCGTATTTCTGTTCTCGCACCATAGAGGTCTCGAAGGCCACTACGGTTGGAATACATTGCGTCGGCCCTGAAAATTAACTCTTGAGCAATTGGTCTTTGGTAGCGGACGCCGTAACCTATTTCATCATCAAATACTTTTCGATCGGGGGCACCTGGCCCGCCTACAGCTCTCACCGTGGCGACTTCAAGTACTAATTGTTGATTTAAGGCAAATAGATACTCTAACCCAACGGCTCCACCCCAAGTATTATTTGCGGTAGCATCGAGAGTTTGAAAGTTTGTAATTCCGTCACCTTCAAATAAGATCCCTACATTTTGAAGAATTCCACCGGCTGCCCTTGCGAGGGGTTGAGGTTGTTTATTGCCAAAGAAAACATTTACATAAGGAAGTAGTGTGTAGGGAGTTTTAGTCATCCAAGAAGATTCAATTAGGTAGAGCTGGCCATCAGCTGTTCTCTTATCATTGATAGGAGATTTTTTTTGACCAAAATTTCCTATTACTCGGTAAGAAAAAGAGGCTATGTCTTTCCAACGGTGAGAGTAAGAAATTATAGCGTTGTGATAATCCTGTTCATTCCTAATATCTTTATCGTCATCTTGGGTATAACCGTAACCAATTTCCCAATAACCACCGTAGTATTCGATCCAAGTGTTAAGGCCATAAATAGAGGCTTTATCATCAACATTTTGAATAGCGGTATTGACCTTATCGTTGGCATAGAAAAAAGTGACATCCATATTTGAGATATCAAAGAAGGAACTATTGATGGCGGTAAAGGGAGTGATTCCGACCCCTACTACCGCGTCGTTAAACCAGATCCCATTGTGAAAGATGAAAGGAAGAAGTCCAAGCCCAATTGGTAAATCCCAAGTACTGTACTTACCTCTTACTCCACCCCAGATTGCTCCTAGGTCTCCTTCGAAAAACAAGGTTTCAAATTTCATATCAAACTGAGAATCGAACTCTTTGTTCTCATCATCGCCCATGGTGTAGCCGGTGAAGTTGCCGTCCTCATCAAAGGGCCTAAAAAATGCGTGAATTCTTTCAGTGCCAGTAAATTGATAATCGACATCAAGATTCAATCGAGTATTCAGTTCCGATTTTCGATCTTTTGCGTCTTCGTTTGTGGCGGCGGCAACTCTAAGGTCACCAAAAATACTGGTACGATTTACAGCTGGATTTTTCTTGCCAAAAATCGTACTCGAACGAGAGAGCTGCCCTCTTTCATACATATCGCGGCCAAATGGCTGCAAATGGAAAGGTACTCTTACTTGCACTTTGTCGCGGTAAATTCCAAGCTGAGCATCTGCATCGTACTTGTTTTCGAAAGGAATGGGTTTGAAGAAAACATCTTCAAACTTAACTTTCTTGGCACGGTTATCAAATTTAGAGCCCTTGCTATCGAGGGTAACGCCGTGAACTTGCAGTGAAATAATCGTTGTTAAAAGTATTAACTTTTTTAAATTTATCATGGTTTCTTAATCTCAATCACTACCGCTTTCTTGTGAGAATCTCCGATCCATTCATTTACGGTTCGAATCATATCGTTGGTAGCTCCAACAAATTTCATAAAATAGATAGGCTCTGGTCTTGAGCGAAAGCGAACCGCAACCTTGTACTTGCCAGGTTTTGTCATTAGCTCGCTTGGCACGCTGTACTTAGCTTTTCTTTCCCCAAGAGGAGGAAGTGAATGTTGCTCCATGCGGACAAAAGCCGGGTGGTTGAGTAGAGTGTTCGGGGCATTTCCTTGACGAATATGCGGAAGCTGATCGATATCGAAATTAACCGGCAGGTAGAATTCTCTATCCGTTCCTTTAACATTTGTGACTAAGAAGCGTGATTGCAAATTAAATAATTGATCGTCGTGCTTGGCCTTGCCCTGCTGGACATCAACTGAATGCAGGTCGAGAACGTCCCCCACACTATCAGTGTGACCACTTTCCCAAATTCGTTTACCACTAGGATCTAGCACTACCACGTTCAGCCAAAGCTGAGGTTGCGCTCCTAGAGAGCCTGAAGGAAGGTTGTGACCAGGATTTTTATTGCGAACAACAAAGTGAAAGTCGAGGTCCTCGCCAGCTTCAAGGTCGCTGGTGAAGTAAGGCCCGTCTACGTCAGCACTATTTTCTATAATCTGGTGGCGATAGTGCTCTTTTCTCTTCCAGTCTTTTAGATTTTGGTTCACTACTTTTCGGGCATCAATTCGATCATCCAAGTCATCCCACTCTTTTGGAAACTTAGGATCTATAAGACCTCTTTGAACTCGCGACTCGAAATCTTTCTTTCCCCAATTGGCACGGTAATTAAACTTCAACCAATCCTGCATCTTAAATTTTTGAGCACGAGGATTGTAAGGAAAAATTCCGGGATGTGAGTAAGGATAGCCTGGTCCATAAAAAACATGATTATGACGAGTCCGCCCAGGATTTATTGGCTTGCCATTAAGAACTGCTGTTGGTCCCGTTCGGTAACCTCCGGCCATTCCAGGAACTTTACCCATATGGCATTCCTGACAGGTTGTTCCCTTCTTATGCGCCGGAGAAGTTCGGTACTGATCCCAGACAACTTCTAGTTTAATTCCAGGATAGACAGCAACCTGGTGACAGCCCATACAAAATTCAGACTTCCCAAGTGTTTTAAACTCGATTGCCTTGGCATGGATTTTCATACCAGTTTCATTTTTATTACTAGCGACTTTATAAAAGTCTTTATTAGAAATTACTTTGGTCAAGATTTGATCATCCTGGGTTCCAAAAATTGGAGAATGGATATCACCTGGATTAATCCTTCTCTCTCCATTGACCTTGCCAAATTCTTCATTAATACGGTGACAAGTAATACAAGTGATTCCTTCGCGACTGACTTGTGGGCGTTCCCACATTGGTTTGACTCTATCTTCATTCATTGTCACACCAGCCGAGGCATGACAGCGCATACAGAAATTTTGAATTGAACCACTAGTTAGGACATTAATAATATTTTCAAATTTATGGAACATGGGAGAAATAGAAGCGTAAGCATGGGAAGAGATTTTCCACTCGTCAAAAATTTCTTTGTGGCAGGTGGCGCATTGGGTGGCACTTGGGAACTGGCTCTTACTATAAACTCCTGCGTGTGGATCAACCTTATGGACTGCTACAGTCTTTTTTTGACCTTGGTAGGATTTTAGTTCTTCATCGGCCAACAGCTCATCATTAGCAGTCCCCAAAAGGGCCTCATGTCTTTCTGCTGGGTCGACCGCGAAAACACTTTGGGTTGCTAAAATGCTTAAAAAACCGGCATAGAAAATTGCTTTTCTCATAACTTCCTAAATTCATTTAAGTTTAAATCACCGCTATTCTAGCTGAAATGATTATGTGTATCCATAGGAAAATCAAAAAAATCCTTAGCCACCTGCGCTTTGCAACAATAGTAGTCTATGCTAAATTCCCCACCATGAAGAATCTGACTTATATCGCCCTTGGTTATTTGGCCCTTGCACTAGGAGTCATAGGCGCTTTCCTGCCAATTCTTCCCACAACCCCCTTTGTACTACTGGCCGCCTATTTTTTCTCGAAGGGCTCTCCAAAACTCTACCACTGGCTTATTAACCTGCCGCGTTTTGGGCCTTCCATCAAAGAATGGAATGAATCGGGGGCAATTTCGCTAAAGGCCAAAATTATCTGCGTCATCAGCCTTACGCTGGTGATCGGTTACCTGGTTTTTTACCGGCAATACGCCATTTACCTAAAAGTCATAATCACAAGCGTCTTGGGAACAGTTATGATTTTTGTTTGCACCCGTCCAGGCCAAGTGGAAAGCAGTAAATATGATAATAAAAATTTTATACTTTAGTGCAGCATTTCTACTGCTTGCCACCTCTGCCAGTGCCCAACCCAAAAAAATTGGACTGAGTAATCTAAATGGCAAGAAGCGCTTACACCCATGCCCTAAATCTCCCAATTGTGTCTCAAGTCATAACGATAATGATGATAAAGATCAACATATCTCAGCGGTTTCCTATCAGCAGAAAGAAAAAAAGTTTAAGCAAGTTAAGGAATGTATAAAGAAGCGAAAGGGCACAAAAATTATTAAGGAAACCCCCCACTACATCCACTTCACTAGTGAGTCTTCATTTATGGGTTTTGTAGACGACACAGAATTCTACTTTGACGAAGAGCAAAAAAAAATGCATTTCCGATCTTCCTCGCGAACTGGTTATTCAGACTTCGGAGTCAATCGGAAACGCATTCAAGCACTTATTAAAAATTGTAAGTAATTATTTCTGAGGAATCCTCACCACCATATGGCGGAGCTCACTCATGTCTTCCATAGCGTAAATTATTCCTTCACGACCAAGACCACTGTCCTTAACTCCTCCATAAGGCATTTGATCAGCACGCCACGAAGGCACGTCACCTATCATCAGACCACCAACTTCTAACTTATCCCAAGCTGTTTGAGCTTTATACAGATCACGAGTGAAAACCCCTGCCTGAAGACCAAATTTCGAATTATTAACTTCTCTAATGGCAGCATCGAAGTCGGTAAATTTAGAAAGGACACAGACAGGCCCAAAAGCTTCTTCTGCACAGAGATTCTGATCCATCGAAACATTTTCCATTACAGTGGCATCTAGCATCTTACCGTTTTCAAGCTTTCCACCGCAGAGAACTGTCGCCCCAGCTGCTTTGGCCTCCTCTATCCAACCGTGAAGTCGGCCGGCCTCTTTTTCAGAAATCATAGGGCCTATAAAAGTTTTCTCATCTCTCGGATCACCTTTAACAAGTCCCGATGCTTTTGAAACTAAGCGCTCCTTAAAGTCATCATAAATATCGGAGTGAATCAAAATTCGTTGAACCGAAATACAGCTCTGACCAGATTGATAAAAGGCACCGTGAATAATTCGCTCAACTGCATCTCCGAGATCGGCATCACTGTCTACGATACAGGCGGCATTGCCACCAAGTTCGAGTACAACCTTTTTCTTGCCGGCCTTATTTTTTAGATTCCAACCAACACCAGGTGAACCGGTGAAACTCATCAACTTCAAGCGCGGGTCTTCAGTAAAGGCTTGAGAGTTATTACGATTGGTAGGAAGTATAGAAAAAGCCCCTTTCGGTAGATCTGTTTGAGAGAGCACTTCGCCGATTAACAGCGCTCCAATAGGAGTCAAGCTGGCCGGTTTTAAAATAAAGGGGCAACCCATCGCCAAAGCTGGTGCAACCTTATGGGCCGCAAGATTAAGCGGAAAATTAAAAGGAGAAATAAAAGAACAGGCGCCGATAGGAACCCTCTTTATATAAGCTGTGTAACCAGCGGTCCGTGCCGTTCGATCGAGAGGCATTATCTCTCCATGAATCCGCACCGCCTCTTCAGCTGCAATATCAAAGGTATCGATTAAACGAGTAACCTCTCCTCGGGCATCTACGATAGGCTTACCTGCTTCCAGACAGAGAGAGTAGGCAAGCTCGTCAAAACGTTTGGTAAATTCTGAGACGCAGTAACGAAGAACTTCCTGCCTTTTATAAGCTGGTAATTCCGCCATCGCTTCTTCAGCCGCCACCGCAGCGGCAATCGCGTCCTCAATATGAGAGGCTTCTGCTAATGGTGCCTTAGTAACCAATTCCCCATTAAACTTATCAAAAATTTCTAAATCCTCATTGGGTGTAATTGCCTGGTTAGCAACATACATAGGATAAGATTTTTTAAGCATATAAAACTCCAGTTAAAAAATTAAATTGAACAAGGAATGGAACCCAATCTCTTTGTTAGTAAATCGTTTTCACGATAATCAATCGGGAGCACAATCAACGCCGGAACTTTTGATTCGTAAGCCTTCTCAAGAGTTGGCTTTAAATCAGCGGCATTGTTTACGCGGTAACCTTCCCAGCCAAAGCTCTCTGCGAGCTTTACGAACTCAGGATTTGTGAAGGCCAAATCAGTGTGCTTTCCAAAATGATTTTGCTGTTTCCAAGCGATCAGCCCGTATTGATGATCTTCCCAGATCATACAAACAACAGGAAGTTCCAAGCGACGGATTGTCTCCATATCTTGAACATTCATTAAAAATCCAGCGTCGCCACAAATTGCCATCACCTTCTTACCGGGATTAACCATTTGAGCCGCCATCGCACCAGGAAGTGCAAATCCCATAGAACAAAATCCATTAGAAATAAGGCAGGTATTTGGATCATTGCATTGATAGTAGCGAGCAATCCACATTTTATGGGCCCCTACATCGCTTAAAAGGATATCTGCCTCTCCTAGAACTGCCCGAACATCTGACAATACTTTTTGCGGTCGGATAGAACCTTCGGTCGTATCATCTTTATACTCGTCAAAATCTTTTTGCATTTCTTCGCGGTAGCCAGCATTGACTGCTAGATCGAACCCAAGTGGTTCCTCATCAGTTCTTTCATTGAGCATCCAAAGAGTGTGGGCGATGTCTCCAATAATTTCTAACTCAGGAGCATAATCCTTATCTGTTTCTGCAGGAAGAAAATCGATATGAACAATTTTTTTATTTCCACCATCGTTCCAAAGTCTTGGGTGATACTCTACTAAGTCATAACCAATTGCGATAACCAAATCAGCGCGGTCAATAGCACAAGAAACATGGTCGCGAGATTGAAGTCCTGCGGTAAACAAACACTCCGGAGCGTTTCTATCGACGGCGCCTTTTCCCATAAAGGTATTGATAACTGAAATTCCATTAGTCTCTGCGAATAGGCGAAGCTGCTTGCTGGCACGTTTTCTAATGGCACCGTTGCCGGCCAAAATAATGGGGCGTTTTGCAGATCGAATCAACTCAAGCCCTTGATTGAAAACCTTTGAGTCACAAACTGGACGGCGGATTTTACGAATAGGAAGAGGTGCCTCTCCGCTAACGTCCATCGCTGCGATATCTTCAGGAAGCTCAATATGACAGGCCCCTGGTTTTTCTGTCTCGGCCAATTTGAAGGCCTTGCGGACAATCTCTGGAATATTATGTGGATTGATAACTGAAGTCGCCCACTTAGTAACAGGCTTGAACATACCCACTACATCCATCGCCTGGTG
>JABGVH010000117.1 GCA_018646195.1 Halobacteriovoraceae bacterium | reverse complement strand
TAACGCTCAGGAAATTTCGGTTCCTGACAGTTGGTCACAAGTCGCCACTGACATTATTGCCCAAAAATATTGTCGTAAAACCGGTGTTCCCTTAACAGATGAAAAAGGTAAGGCGCTTCTTGGAGAAGACGGACTGCCATTGCTTGGAGGAGAGAAAGATGCTCGCCAGGTATTTGATCGGCTTAGTAAGTGCTGGCGTCATTGGGGAGAAAAATATAATTATTTTGATTCTTCAAATGATGCAGATATTTTTGAAGAAGAATTGGCCTATATGCTTTGTAATCAAATGGCCGCTCCCAATTCACCTCAATGGTTCAATACAGGACTTCACCACTCATACGGTATAAGCGGACAGCCTCAAGGCCATTTCTACGTAGACCCTAAAAGTGGAGAGCTTTCAAAATCAACATCAGCTTACGAGAGACCTCAACCTCATGCTTGCTTTATCCAGAGTATAAATGACGACCTGGTTAATGAAGGCGGAATAATGGACCTTTGGTCCCGTGAGGCCCGGCTTTTTAAATATGGTTCAGGAACTGGAACAAATTTCTCAAATCTTCGAGGGGCAGCTGAAAGCCTTTCTGGTGGAGGAGCTTCCTCCGGACTTATGTCTTTTTTAAAGATTGGGGATCGCGCGGCCGGCGCCATAAAATCTGGCGGAACTACTAGACGTGCCGCTAAGATGGTTTGCCTTGATGTTGATCACCCTGACATTGAAGAATTTATCAACTGGAAAGTTAAAGAAGAAAGAAAAGTTGCAGCTCTAGTCACTGGTTCTAAAGTTTGCAAAAAACATTTAAAACTAATATTTAGTTCGTTAAAAGAAGGGCAGGGAGACTCCCGTTTTGTTCCTCGAGAAAATAAGGCCTTAGGTAGGGCCATCGCCGCCGCCAACCGAGACCATGTTCCTATGAATTATGTTCATAGGGTTATTGAATTGGCCAAGCAAGGGTTTTCAGACTTTGAATTCGAAGAATACGATACAGATTGGACTTCTGAAGCTTATGAAACAGTTTCAGGACAAAACTCAAATAATTCGTTACGCATCCCCAATAGCTTCTTCGATAAGCTAAAAAATAATAAAAACTGGGATTTGAAATTTAGAACTTCAGGAGAAGTCTCTAAAAGTATTCCTGCAAAAGAATTATGGGGCCAGATTTGTGAAGCCGCCTGGAATTCTGCCGATCCTGGATTACAATTTGATGACACGATTAACGAATGGCATACCTGTCCTCAAGACGGTCGGATCAACGCTTCAAACCCTTGCTCTGAATATATGTTCCTTGATAATACTGCTTGTAATCTTGCCTCTCTAAACTTGGTAAAATTTCGAGATCCCATTACAGGAATGTTTGACGTTGAAAAATTCAAACATGCCTGTGAACTTTGGACAGTAGTACTTGAGATTTCTGTACTAATGGCCCAGTTCCCTTCAAAAGAAATTGCCCAAAGAAGTTTTGAATACCGAACACTGGGTTTAGGCTTTGCTAATATTGGAGCGCTTTTGATGCTTATGGGGATTCCCTATGATTCTGAAGAAGGTCGAAATATTGCCGCCGCAATTTCTTCCATTATGGGAGGAGTTTCTTACAGCACCTCTGCGTTGTTGGCCAAAGAGCATGGCCCTTTTGTCCGCTATGAGGCCAATAAGGCCGATATGCTGCGGGTTATCCGCAACCATCGCCGTGCCGCCAATGCCGCCAGCGACTATGAAGGATTAACAGTCCTGCCTGTTCCTCTTAATACCAAAAAGGTTGATAAGTACTTGGCCCGTGCCGCCAAAGAAGTTTGGGACCTGGCACTTAAAAATGGTGAGAAGTACGGCTATCGAAATGCCCAGACTACAGTTGTAGCACCTACTGGTACTATCGGCTTAGTGATGGATTGCGATACAACCGGAATCGAACCAGACTTTGCACTCGTTAAATTTAAGAAATTGGCCGGTGGGGGCTATTTTAAAATCATCAATCAAGCGGTTCCTGAGGCCTTAAAAAATCTAGGCCATAGCGAAACTGAGATTGAAGAAATTTCGGCCTACGCAGTTGGCTCAGGAAGTTTAAAGGCCTGCCCTGCAGTCAATCATAAAAGATTGTCTAAACTAGGGTTATCTTCAAAACAAATCGAAAAAGTTGAATCCCAATTAGAAAATGCTTTTGATATTTCTTTCGCTTTCTCTCCCTATGTCTTGGGAGATAAATGGCTAGAGGAAAAATTTGGCCTTTCAGCTGAAGATATTGCTTCTCCGAACTTCAATGGATTAGAAACTCTAGGCTTCACTGCCGAAGAGATTCAAAAGGCCAATGACTATGTCTGTGGCACCATGACACTCGAAGGGGCACCGCACCTCAAAGCTAAAGATTATGCGGTTTTTGATTGTGCTAATAAATGTGGCCGCTATGGCCAGCGCTTAATAGCCGCAGAAGGGCATATTAGAATGATGGCGGCAGTTCAGCCCTACATTTCTGGAGCAATTAGTAAGACAATTAATATGCCAAACGAAGCGACAGTCGACGATGTCCGCAATGCTTATGAGCTATCGTGGAAATTAATGACTAAGGCCAATGCACTATACAGAGATGGTTCAAAACTTTCTCAACCCCTCAACGCTTCGGCCTTTGAGGACTTGGGTCTGATGGAATTTGAAGAACTTTCACAAACCGAAAAGATTGAAAAGATTAGCGAGAAAATAGTCGAAAAAGTAGTTTATCGCGAAATGTCTCAGAGAAAATCCCTGCCTAATCGCAGGATGGGATACACCCAGAAGGCCAGTATTGGTGGCCATAAAATTTACCTAAGAACTGGTGAGTACGACAATGGCAGCCTCGGTGAAATCTTTATCGATATGCATAAAGAGGGTGCTGCTTACCGCTCCCTGATGAATTGTTTTTCTATCGCAGTTTCTCTTGGACTTCAGTATGGAGTTCCTCTCGATGAATACGTAGATGCCTTAACTTTTACTCGCTTTGAGCCCAATGGAATGGTGACAGGGCACGACAATATTAAAATGAGTACTTCAGTTATCGATTATATTTTTAGAGACCTGGCGATGAAGTATCTTAATCGCTACGACCTTGTGCATGTAAAACCAGAGGATTTAGAGTCTGACAAAGTCCACGGAGAAAATGAGGAAGAAGAGCCACTTCTCGCGATGATGGATGAAACTACTCAACATGCTGATGGACAAGTCAGTGTAAATGCTCATAAAGTAATTACAAAGCAGGCCAATTCAGAAATGATGGCAGAGGCCAAGAAACGTCAAGAAGCTCAAATGAAAGGCTACGAAGGCGACCCTTGTCCCTCTTGCCAAAGTATGACGATGGTCAGAAATGGTTCCTGCTTAAAATGTAATACCTGTGGTGATACTACGGGTTGCTCTTAAAGGAGAGTACTGTGGAAGCCGCCAAGGATCGAGTAGTAGTAATGGAATATTCCCTTAAAGATGATAAGGGAAATCTTATCGACTCTAGCGAGGGACAAGGACCACTGGCCTTTATTCAAGGGCTCGGGCATATCATTCCGGGGCTAGAGCGAATTATTGAAGGCAAGAAGGCCGGCGATAAGTTTGAGGCCATTATTGCTGCTAAAGATGGTTACGGTGAATACAATCCCCAAATGATTCAAAAGATTCCTAAGTCTCAGTTTCAAGATGGAGAGAAGCTCGAAGAGGGCATGCAATTTGAAGTTGAAACAGAATGGGGCCCTGCTCTATTAACTGTTACCGAAATCGAAGGTGAAGAAGTGACTGTCGACGGGAACCATCCCTTAGCGGGAGTTGGTCTTCATTTCGATATAGAGATAGTTGAAGTTCGCGAGGCAACTGAAGAAGAACTGGCCCATGGACATGTCCATGGTAAAGGTGGCCATCAGCACTAGTCGCAGTAGAAGTGGTGATTCCAGCGGAAGCCACCAATAAATGTTGTAGCACCAACGTCGTTATCATCATCAAAATCATTTATTGAATCGATTATGCTGAAGAATTTACTTTCTTCAATCGGCCCGTCTTGTTGGTAGAAACCACTATTTGGTTCCGCGAAATAAAAACCAAAGGCGCTACCTTTTCTAACGCTTCCATTTTCACAATGAGCGGTTCCAAGGGCGACAATCTTATTATTAACATCAATTGATAATTTTGGCTCACCGGTTTCACCGATAAAGTCGTTATCGTCTAAACCGCCACCAGGTTGCTCCGCACCGGCCCCTTCTCCTGAGACAAAGCGGTTGAAGTAGACTGATAGGTCAGCGCCTTTAGGCAGCTTGCAAATTTGCTTATTATTGTCAGTCACTGAAAAATTGGTACAGCATTTAGTCGGCCCGGAAGTTTCCTCTCCAAGACCTACACAGCATTTAAATTCATTGGCACTGAAAATTTGACCGACCGCTAGCTTATCTTGATAGACGATATTATTTCCAGGATTGGCCGGATC
>JABGVH010000097.1 GCA_018646195.1 Halobacteriovoraceae bacterium | reverse complement strand
GACCTCGAAAATAGGCCTATCAGCGCTTGGAGATCGCCTAAATGAACAAAAAGCGTCTACAGATTAGACATTTGCTCTTGGCCCGGGAGTGGATGGGGGTCTTTGGTCCGGATTCTTTTCAGAGGTCGGATTTTTACTAACAGATTGCTGATTGCTATCGGCGGCCAAAGTTTTATATTGAAATTTTAGCCATTTTTCAATGTCACTTCGATACCAAGGAGAAAAGCGGCGATCTGTTACCCCGCCGGCCAATACTGTATAAGCTCGGTTAGTACCAAGGTCGCTTATGAAGCGGTAAGAGGGGCAGAAAGTCGATACTCTACCATGGGCCTCGTAAATCGCCCCTTGAACAATAGTCGCGCGATTTCCTTGCAAGGTGATAGGCCCATGATCAAAGCCTAAAAAGTTAGGTAAAAGGCCATCAAAAAAGAGGTTATTCATTTTCACTTGGCGGCTAGAACCCCAGCTAGGAACTTCTTTGACTCTTGTCTGTGCAAGAATTTTTGTCAGTACTGCTTTAAAGGTTTCACTACGGCCACGACTACCAAACCAAAGCTGCTCATCTTTCTTACCAAGTAAGATATCGTCAAAAACTTTGTAAAAATCAATCAAGGTATTGGTCGACCTATTTATAAAGCGGAAGGCCTCTCTGCCAAAAAAGCCTTCGCCGAAAACTTCTTCTAATAATGCGTGATAAAAAGTTTCAAAAACTTGGGCACCTATTGAATCGCTGCTATATTTCAAGTCCCAGTCGCGCAGAAGGTTTCCTGCAGGTGTTTCAGGTATTAGCGGTCGCATGAATTTAAAGAAATATTCCGCTTGTTTTGAATAGAGGTCTTTTTGCATCTCTTTCATGTCATTAGTGTCAAATTTGGTACGCCCTTCGAGAAGCTCAGAAATTCGATCGGCCCGATAACTACCCATTGGCATATTGATAGAGAGTGGCTTGCCGGCTTGGTTGAGGTCATTATTGGCGGTGCAAATATAACCTCTTTCAGGGTTTTCTTCCTCTGCTAGCTGATCGAGGGGAACCATTCCCTTCCATTGATTTTCCGGAAGCCAGCCTTCGAGAGGAAAGAGTCCGCTGTCTTTTCTTTTGGGAAGTTTTCCGGCCTGTTGGTAACCTATATTTCCTTCAGTATCAGCAAAAAGCCAATTGGTGGAAATGGTAATTCGTTTAACAAGTGCCTTAACTTGTTTAGCACTACTGCACTTAGGCAGTCTAACCAGCGCCTCTAATGATTCAAGTGCACCATCCCAATGTCCAGACCAGGCCCGAGTAAGATAGGTGCCATCTTTAAGCGGAGCACTGGGGTCTTTTTCAAGTACACCTCTTTCGTTTTCATAAACAATTAATTCAAATGGCTCTTTTCCCTTTCTCTTGATTAATTCAGTTCTCTTATTAAATTCGGCATGGTCGTTATTTTCTTTGTATTTTTGGTTTTCGACTTTTTCGATAAAATAATCAACCATGTCCATAAAGCCATAGGTGAAGCCGGCACTAATATCTTTGTTTCTTCCCATGATTAAGCCTGGAACACCGGGCATATTAACTCCCAATAGGAAGTTGTCTGGGGTATTGGCAACTATTTCATACCAAACTGGGGGTAAGCGATTCGCCTCAAGGTGTGGGTCGTTACATTGTATTGGAGATCCAGATGTTGATTTTTGGCTCGATAGTACCCAGTTATTACTGGCGACAACTTTTGGAAGAGCGGCCAAAAACTTAATCGCTTCTGGAACCATAGGGTTATACAATTCGACTTTAGAAAGTTGATCCATTAGATCTTGATTAAAATTTTCAAGATGAGGGGAAAAAAGTGACTTAAGTTTCTTACTATCGACTTTATTTTGGACTGATTGAATGATTAGTTTTTCTATGTCCTGCTGGGTTTGGGCCAGACCGATATAGGCCATTAATTTAATTGTTAGAAGAGTATCTTCTGTTTTCCAAGGGGCCGGACGAAAACCGGCCAGCTTAAATTCCCAAGGACGGCCTTCCTTTTCAAGGTAGTAATTGACACCATCGCAATAGGCCTTCATGTAACTTTCTGCTTCAGGGCTAATTTTAGTGACTTCTTTTTTGGCCTCTATATGAAAACCCATCTCTCGCATAAATATATCAATACCAAGTGTCTCATCGTCGGATTTTAGGTATTCGGATAATTTTCCTTGGCCAATAGTGCGGACGAGCATCATTTGAGTCATTCTATCCATGGCGTGGCAATATCCCATTCCACCGGCCAATGCATTTTGGTCTGCCGCCCATAGCTGGACAACACCTTCTTTTGTCCGCTGCAATTCGACGCTTCCACTGGGAAGGACTAAACGACTTTTTTTATGAGGAGTGACTTTCACAATTTCTCCAATTTCTAAATTATAAGAAGTGATTATTGTAGAGCTAAAGGAGGCTTTGGTCTAATGATTCAATGCATTGGCTCATTAAGGCATGGGCATTATTGGACAATTCTGTGACGTCCTCCATAGTCATACCTTCGGTAAGAATAGGCGGGAGGACTTTTACTTTAATAGTTCCGCTGTTCCAAGAATTGAGGTCGAGGTTTTTGTGGAAGGAGCTTATACAAACAGGCACAACCGGACAGCCGGCCTTGATTGCGGTGTGAAAGGCACCCTTTTTAAATGGCAGCAGGCCCTTACCCTTACTGCGGGTCCCTTCAGGCATTATCCAAATTGAGGTATTTTTATTCTTGATCGCCTGTACTGCTAAGTCCATTGAGGCGAAGGCCTTACGCTTATTACTTCTATCTATAAGAATATTGCCACTCAGCCAGTAATATAGGCCAAAGAAAGGCAATTTTAACAAGCTTTTCTTGCCGATACTTACCATCCTAGAGGGGATCATAAGCCCGCCGGGCACAATATCTAAGTTACTTTGATGATTAGAAATGGCCAAGCGAGGTGGGCCATCCAAGTGCTCTCGGCCTTCGGCCTCAAACTTTAGTCCAAATATTTTTAAAATTCCAAGCCCTAGCAGATTGGCAGGGACACGGCAGCTAACAGGATTCAGTGGCCTCATAAGGGCCCACAAAATTCCAAACAGGCAGCAAACGCCACCCCAAAGTCCCGCTAAAAAGCACCGTAGATAAAATAACATGGCCTTTATTACCAAATTAAATTGGGGTTTTCTACTTTAATACGAGTTCGAACTTAAGAATCATTTTAAGCTTTTCAAATAATTCTTTTGAGCGGAAAGGCTTCACGAGCAGGTATTTATGACCTAGTTTTTGCGCTGCTTCAACTACATCGGGATTGAAGTTTCCAGATATTAGCAGGCAGGGGGTTTCGTTGGCGGGAAGGTGCTTTAATACTTCGATACCGTTCATTTTTGGCATTTGGACGTCCATAATGACCAGGTCGTACTTATTATTTGAAATTCTGGCCAATGCTTCCTGGCCATTTTCGGCCTGGTCAATTTGGGTGAAGATATCAAAGGTATCAATAACTTCGGAGATAAAAACGCGAATTTCAGCCTCGTCTTCTACGACCAGTAATTTTTTGAACATGGACTATTATAAGAGCAGTTCAATCTAATTGGATATAAGATTGAGTCACTTTTGCGTCTTTATGGTTGAGATAATCTCTGACTTTTAGCAAATCGCGGGTTTGGCGGTAGAGATTGGTGGCACAGGCCTTACGGAAACTATGGGGGGTTACTCCAGTGACTCCTGCTCTTTTTATCATTTTTATAATCAGGTTATAAATAGATTTGGTACTTAAGGCCTTCTCTTTTGAATTAGAGAAAAGAAAAACCGCCTGAGGCTTGGCCTGTAATAGAAATTCAATCTGCTTGTAAATTAAAGGCCATCGACGAATTTTTAATCGGTGTACCGATCCACCTTTGCGGTCAAAAGTCAGAGTTTTTGTTTCACAGTCAAATTGCTCAAACCTTAATTTCGTAACTTCGCTCAATCGTAGTCCACCATAGTAGAGTAAAAAAATTAAGAGACGCTCTTCAGTTCGCCAGGTTTTTTCTTGAATACGGACCCAATCTTCTCTTCTTAATAAAGGAGTGGGAGTCATATCAACATCTTTTAATTTTATGCCATGAATTTTTGGTTTAACTGGATTTAGTTGAAAAAGTTTTCTTCGCCTGTCTTCATGGTATTCTTTTAAATACTCAAAAAAATTTTTTACAGAGGAGAGGTGGCGTTTTCTAGAGGCGACTGCTAAAGGTCGCTGGGTGTAGAGAACTCTTCTTTTAATATCTTTTTTTAAAACTTTTTGCCAAAAAGTTCGTTTCTGTTTGAGCTCCCCACCGCTACTGAGAAAATCTTTGTAAAGCCCGATGCTGACCCCTTTGATTTTGTAGAGCCGGTTGCGGTGGGTGGCCTGATACCAAATTAAGAATTTGTGGAGATCTGCACGGTAATTTTTTAAGGTGTGTTCTGACTTGTTGAGTTGTTGGCAATTATGAAGATAGTCGTTTAAAAAGTTTTGATAATCAGTATTTATTTTTTCAATTTCCATGCCTTTATTTTAATGCTGCAAGGGTCTCTTGAAAAGGCCGAAGTGACCGCCGTTTTTAGTCGGGCTGAGGTGCGCCAAGGCAAGAATGGCTCTCTTGATTGCATATAATTAATATTATACGCAAAAATAAGCAGCTAAGTGTTTGCATTTGCAGAACTTTTGCTTAGGGCGCTTTTAAGCGTCTTTTTTAGAACCAGACCGAGGCAGGAACATAATTTTCGCCTTCGGAGGATTGAGTATAGTTATTTCTATTGCGGCCCATGTCCACCGCTAGGCTTAGGTGCTCTTTTAAAAACCTTGATTCACCAATTAGGAAATTTTCGATGGTGTGGAGGTGGCAGAGTTTAACTTTTGCAACTTGTCCCAAGTAGACGCGATAGAACTTGGCCTGATTAATAGTAATGCGGGGGTAGTTATGAAACTTCCAATCCTTACCTTCTAGGTTGCATACATCACACACGATTTCCTCTCTATTTTATGCTCTCAAATGACCTATCGTGGGATTGGGTGGGGATGTTAAGCTTTTTTAGCACAACGAAAATTCAGGAAATTTCTGACTACAAAGGAAAATTTTTTAGAAGTTGAATTTTTTGGTCAGATTAAATAAGACTATTTTTGAATTTGCCTGGGAATTATTTTGATTTTTTAAAATAAGGTCGGCAACCGTATAGCGCAATGAGACCTTCATTTTCTCACTATCGCCGCCCCATTTCAATCCTAAGGACTGTCCTTGGCGGTTATTGTGACCATAGGTTTTTGAATTATAATAGGCAATCGAGGCATCACTTTGATTCTCAAAAGACTCGACAAAAAGTTCAAGCACTCCAAAAAGCATGCCTCCATGAGCAAGATAGGCGGCGTTTCGATTATTGGGGGCCTTGTCATTAAAAGTGTAGTGACCACTAAATAAGAGGCCCCAAATGTCGCCACCGTGAATTTCTAATTCCGTGCTTAAATTATAGCCCTGGAACCTATAGAGAAAACGTGCGTTGTCTTGGTTACCTGAAGTGGAGTTTCCGAGTAAACCACTCTGGTGGGCGACGCCGTGACCTAATTCGCTGAAGCTGTACTGAGTACCCTCTACTTTAAAACTGAGGATGTCCCCACCTAGTCTAATGCCCAGGGATTCGGCGAAGAAAGTAGGAGTGCCTTCATTGACGTTGCCGGCCCTATCAGAAAGATTCTGGTTTTGCGGAATAGATTGGAGGGCCTTAATGTAGATTTGGTACTCCCCCCATTTCAATGAAAGTTTTTCTTCAGCACCCAAGAAGGGAGTCTCGGTTAGGAAGAGAGGGGATTTCCATTTCTCTTGATCTAGGGCACCAATTGAGAGGGTAAGCATTTCAAGTGGACTGTAGGCCAGGTAACCTTCTTTAAGAACTAACTCACTCTCGGGGTTATTTTCGCTGACAAATAATGAGCTATTAGAGCCTGCCTCATAGAGGACTCCGGCGAAGACAATTGCTTTAAGGTCTTCGGAAATTTTATAATCGATTGCCGCGGCGGCCTTGAGGCTGAGAACTCGCGACTTGGTAAATTTATCAGTGACATGTAGCCCCTTAAATCCACCATAGAAGCTTGCATTGCCCCAATCTGCGGCAGCTAGCTCGAGGCTTATTAATACGATCAATAATGTAAAGTATTTGAGTTTATTTTGCATCAGCCAATAGTTTAACTTATTCAACAAATATGTGACAATGATTCCTAACTTTTAATTGGAAAAAGCGTGATTCATTTTAATAATGTGACGACTTACTTGTCGGGAAAACTAATTATCCCGAAACTCGAAATGAAAATTCCGGCCGGCAAGACCCATGTCTTACTTGGCTCCAGTGGCTGTGGAAAAACAACTTTGCTACGGCTGATTGCTGGTTTAATTACCCCCAGAGAGGGGGAGGTGAGCGTTGATCAAAAACCTGTTCGCAGTGCTGGGCTTAAAGAGCTGACCCGAAAATTGGGCTACGTAGTTCAAGATGGAGGACTATTACCTCATATGACGGCCAAGGAAAATATTCTGTTACCAGTTAAAATTCATAGTGAGAACTTACAAAGTGCCGAGAGACGGCTAAAAGATTTAATAGTAATGACAAATTTTGACTTAGCACTTATGGATTCTTTTCCATCCCAGCTAAGTGGTGGCCAAAAGCAAAGAGTGGCCTTAATGAGAGGATTGATTTTGGATCCCGAAATTATTCTGCTGGATGAGCCATTAAGCGCTCTCGATCCGGTCGTTCGGATGAAATTACAAATCCAGTTAAAGAAAATTTTTGAAAAACTTAAAAAGACAGTGGTATTGGTGACTCATGATCTCAATGTCGCCTCCTATCTCGGTGACACAATCTCACTAATGGATCAAGGGCGAATCGTTCAGATGGGGCAGTTCCAAGAATTCATTGATAATCCTAAGAATAAATTTGTAAAAGATTTCGTGAAGTCTCAAATACCCAGCGAAAATCGTGAGCTATCGCAATGAAATTTTCATCAATACTATCAATTATTTTGGCACTCTACTGTTCAGCTAGTTTAGCAAAAGTCCGAGTTGGTTCTAAAACATTTACAGAGAGTTATATTTTAGCCGAAATTATTGCCCAAGTAATAGAAGATGTAGGGGAAGTAGAAGTAGAGCGCGCCTTAGGTCTAGGTGCCACGGGCATTACCTATCAAGCATTGAAAAGTGGGGAAATTGATATTTATCCCGAATACACTGGGACAATTAGTGAGGCCTTACTAAAAAATCCGAATTTGACTACTATAAAGGAGATTAATGCTGGGTTAGCGCCAGATGGAATCGAAATTTCTGCCAGCCTCGGATTTAATAATACTTACGCCCTGGCGGTTAGAAATTCGGTGGCGGTCAAGTATGGTCTCAAAAATATTTCAGACTTAAAAAATAATCCGGGAATTAAGAGTGGATTTAGTCACGAATTTTCAAAAAGATCTGACGGTCTAGGAAAATTAGAAGAATTCTACGGTTTGCATTTTGAAAATGTCATGAAGATGGACCATGGCCTGGCCTATCAAGCGATAGAAAATGGCAAAGTAGACCTAATGGAAGTTTATTCAACTGACGCAAAAATAAAAAAATTTGACCTAACTTTATTGAGGGATAACCTAAATTTCTTTCCCGCCTACCATGGTGTTCTTTTTTTCAGAAAGGAGTTTAAGCAGAAATACCCTCGGACTTGGAAAGCTCTTAAAAAGCTTTTAGTTGGAAGGATCGATAATAGCGGAATGATTCGATTAAATGCTGAAGTCGAATTAGAGAAAAAAACTTTTGCCGAAGCAGCCGGTATTTTTCTCAATAAAAAAGTAGAACTAAAGGGTTCTACTGTGCCTTTTGAAAAAATTAAAAAATTAAGTCTGGTTCACTTGAGGCTGGTCTTCGTCGCCTTATTGGTCTCAATATTATTTGGAATCCCTCTTGGAGTACTGAGCAGCAAGTCGAAGGCCTTGGCCTTTATCTTTTTATCGGCCAGTAGCCTGGTTCAAACCATCCCCTCGTTGGCGTTATTGTGTTTTCTAATCCCCATTCTTGGAATAGGAGAGTTGCCCTCCTATGTCGCCTTATTCATATACGGATTACTACCTATTGTACGCAACACTTATACCGGTATACAAAATATAGATCCTAGCTTGATTGAGACCGGTAAAATTATGGGTATGAATGCCTGGGAGCGCCTTTGGCACATCCAGGTCCCCTTGAGCAGCCCCCTGATTATGGCGGGAATTAAAACTTCGGCGGTTATCAATGTCGGCACCGCTACAGTTGCCGCCTTTAT
>JABGVH010000088.1 GCA_018646195.1 Halobacteriovoraceae bacterium | reverse complement strand
CTCCTAGGCTTAAATGTCCCCACCAATCTCCTCCACATTCTGAGGCAGGAGTGTAAAAAGCCGCTATATCCATACCTGCCAGAGTAATATCGTTGTCAGGGAAGAAAGCATTCTGAACGAGATGGGCAACCTCTACTTCTTTTTCTAGGCGTAATTTTTCTTTCATTTCATCCATATAGCGCAAAATTTCAGTGGACATAAAATTAAAGCTGTCCGACAGTGCTCCAATTTCATCGACTGATCCAATAGAGACTTGGGTACGGAAATCTCCCTTACTGATGCCCTGGATTCCTCTAAAAAGTTTATCAACAGGTGCTGTTATGTTTCTACTAAAGAGAATTCCAATTATTATAGAGAGAGAAACCAGAAAAATAGCAAAATAAACTGATTTCTTAATCAAAAACGTGGCAACACTAAGTGCTTTCTCTTTGGAAATTTCTGATACCACCAATAGACCAAAAATTTTATTGCGATTGTACGAAACAAGAACCTCTGAGCCGTCTTGCTTTACGTATTCTTTAACTTTCTTGAGGTCGGACTCCAATACTAGTTGTTTGTGAAATTGTTGTTGGGCTGTGGTTGGGGCCAAAATTAATTGGTCAATGTCCTTATGTATCAGAGGCTGCCCATCTGTTTTAAGCACAAAGGTTTTATAGGTAGAATTACTTTGCAGTAGGTCCATTAGGCCATCTAACTTTAGCCTCGCGACGAAATATTGCTTTAGGCGGGACGAGTACTCTGCTAGTAATAGGTGGGGAACCTTGCTGTCAGCTGAAGGGTTTTCAATATAAGTAATCGATTCATTTATAGAGCCAAAGGGGATGGGGTGCTTTTTGAGAAGTTCACTAAAATGGTTCTTTTTAAGCCCGTTGCTTGTGAAAAGCAGCTGGTCAGTTAAGGCAAATTGTAATTCAGCGTTTAATTGTGAGTAGATTGAAAATTCGATGATATTTGGATTTGCTTCAAAAATGTTCTTAACAATGGCGGCATTATCCGAATTTCCATTATAAGTATTGCCCATAAGTCTTAAGGATTGCTGAGTATTTTTTAAATCTTGAATTAACAGGTTGCTGATACCTTCTGTATTCGATAGTGCTGTTTCAAAAATATAGGCCGATTTATCTTTTTTAAAGTGGTCGAGAGCATATATGGCATAAATAGAAAGAGAGGCCAGCAACAGAAAAGTGATGATGGCAATTAGCTTAAATTTGATAGGAAATCGGACTACCCTTATTTGGGAGTTTGTATTTTCCGTCATCGTTTCCTTTCCTCCGTGAAAGGCTTATTTTTATTAATAAATTATATGAAATGCCCGTATAATTAACAATATATTAAAGACAGTATTTTAGGTGATGACTTAATGCATGAAAAAAGGGCCGATTTTTATTTAATTTTTGTAATGGCCTTGGCCGCCATAGGTTCGGGTTATCAGCTATTCTGGAGTGACGACCGACCGGCCGGAGAGAGGAGCGGGACCCCACTTGCTTCAATTTCGAGTTTTAATAATACTGTTAAGACTAAGTCGGGTACTCGAATTGCCTGGCGTGACGCCTCAGTAAAAGAAACACTCTATGGCGGCGACCAAATTTACACCCACGACCACTCTGATGTTGAAATTAGCTTTTCTGACAAAACGAAAGTTTCATTGCTTGAAAACTCACTATTCAAAATAACGGTAGAAAACGAAAAACCAACTCTAGATCTCAAAAGTGGTCTTATTTATATAAAATTCTCTAATAAAAAATCAAACTTCAAATTAAAGCTTGGGAAGAGGCAAATTGAAATAAATTCAAAAAATGCAGAAGTTCAAATTTCCAAAGAGGCCGGTACTGCTAAAATTCTTTTAGTTAAGGGTGGTGCCGAAATAAAGGAAAAGGATAATAAAGTTGAGTTAGAGGAAAACCAATTGATTAACCTATCAAAAAGCCGCCCAATAAATGAATTAGCGGTACTTAATGTGACTCTATTAGGCCCGGCAGCTCAATCAGTTATTTATGTATCAAATAATAGGCCTATAGAATTTGAGTGGTTTAAAACTGATAAAATTTCTTCGACCAGATTGGAGATTGCTAAAGACCGCAGCTTTAAGCAAATTATCCACCAGCGGGAGTATCAAATTGATTCTGTTAAATTGGAAAAATTAGAGAAAGGTCATTATTATTGGCGGATCGTCTATGAGGCGACGGAATTAAAACAGGCAGGATTTAGCGAAATTAGATCTTTTGAGCTTCGGCAGGACCACGCGCCGACGCTCATAGGACCTACTGATAAGAGCGTTGTTTTTCTCGACCCCGAATCCAACAGGAATGAATTAAATATAAATTGGATAAAAAAAGGGGCCTCGAAATTTCAATTAGAATTAAAAAATGAAAATGGAATTAAGATGGTTGACTCCATTGGGACTAACTTACTTTTAAAAGGGCCACTGCTTGGAAAGTTGTCATTGAGAGTGAGGTCCCATCCAGAGGAACGAAAAGATTCGCCTTGGTCTAAATTGTATTCGATCGACATTAAAATGCTCCAACTTCCAGGTGAAGTAACTGTTGATTTTCCCAGCGAGAATCAGAAGGTAACGATTCCTGAGGATGGTATTATTACCTTTAAGTGGAAACAAGATGCCCACAGTAAAGGCCATGTTTGGTACCTGTCGCGACAAAAAGATTTTAAAGAGCTAACCCTCAAAAAATTCGTTGAGGGTGCGGAATTCGATTGGACAGGCCAGGGGCGAGGTGGATTTTACTGGAAAGTGAATGCCATAGATCAATTGGGAAGAGAGAGAGTGAGTTCTAAGTATCATCAATTTACTTTATACAGTCCCCCTGTGAAAGTTTTAGGACCGCTAGCATTTAGTTTTCTATCAATGAAAAGGCCAGATTCTCCTCTCACTTTTAAATGGCAGGGAAGAAATTCGGGACGCTTTTTGATTCAAATAGCCAAAAGTAAAGAATTTCTAAAAACTTTGGTCAACCGAGAACTAGTTGGTGGCCAGTTTGAATGGACTAGTGGTGCACCTGGGAAATATTACTGGAGAATCAAAGAATTGTTTTCTACCGAAGAGAGTCAGTTTACCGAGGCACAATATTTTGAAATAAAAAAGTCAGCGCCTCCAAAAGCGCCTTCCTTTAAAAATATTCCCAGTAAATTTAATATAGAGGTTGAAGTTGATGAAGAGGGGGGATTTTCGGTTCTCGATTTATTCATTTCTCCGGTACATGCCCAGAAGATAAAAAGTTCAGTTACTCTTCGTTGGGATGAACAAGAAAATGCCAAAGAGTACCTACTAGAGATTTATAGTGATCCCCAAATGAAAAAGGGACTTCTTAAAACAAATATTACGGGGCCGGAATACAAGTGGCAGGATCCGATTCGAGGCAAGGTTTACTGGAGGCTAGCGGTTAAAGATCACTGGGGACAGGTAAGTGGCTTTTCAGGGCCCTTTGAGGCGGAAATGGTAAT
>JABGVH010000056.1 GCA_018646195.1 Halobacteriovoraceae bacterium | reverse complement strand
CTTGATTCTTATTTTAAAATTCGCAACGAAGGTCTCTTTGAAAAACATGAAAATGTTCTGCAGCCCTGGGAGCTTTTCTCGACACTAGATCAGGTCCGCTTTGGAAAAATTAGTCCCAAGTCTGGCGAGATTGAAGACGAATACGGTCTTATTAATATCGATTTTACCGAACTTGTTACTCATGTTCGCGCTAATCCGTTGCTTAGGTTTTTCTGGAAAAATTTCTATAATGACTTTTTTACAAGATTTAAATCGCAGCATAAATTTGATTTCCAGATTACTTGCATGGGAGTTAAAAATATCGGAATCTTGGCAAAAACTGAAATAGCTGAAGATCTATTTAATGCCCTCAAGTCGTATGTCTTACGTTATCCGATTTGGCGTTATTTTGAAGACGCAGAGATTATTCTTTCGCGTAATTTAAAACCAGATGTAAAAATGGTTCCTCTCGCTGGAGAGGCTTACTTAAAGCTGCTTGAAGATAATCAAGAGGCTCAAAGAGAAACTGAAGAATTGGCGGATGTATTTACTGAAGAAATGTACGACACCAGTTCTAAAGAAGCTTTCTGGGGAATTCCTGCTCCACAAAGAGATATGTAACTGACATGCGCTACCGAAGTCGCCTGCATATCGACCTCAATTTACTTGCTGAAAATATTTTAGAATTGCGAAGTTTTGCTAGCTCCAAGATTCTCTTTATGGTCAAAGCTGATGGTTATGGCCACGGTGCCGTTCCCTTGGTTCGCTTTACCTATGAAGAATTGGGAATCACTGAGTTTGGATGTGCGACTCTTGGTGAGGCGATGCAACTGAGGGAAGAACTTCCAGATTTAAAATTCGAAGTCTATGTTTTTTCGGACGTTCAATTAGAAGATGAGGAGTTGGCCGAAGTTTATCTTCATCATCGAATCATTCCCGTTCTTTCAAGTTTTGATTCTCTAAATATATTTTTAAAAAATCCTGATTTTCGTCATTTTCCACTATGTTTGAAATTTAATACAGGCATGAATAGATTAGGTCTTGATTCTCAAAAGTTAGATCAAGTAATTGAGTTGTTAAAAAAATCGGGACGAATGTCTCTCTATCATATTATGACTCATTTTTCCTGTGGCTCACTGCCTATGAAGAAAAACAAACGGAATTTGTATCAAATTTCTGAGTTTAAAAGAATAAAAGAAGAATTGGCGCTAGCAGGATTTGAAATCGAAAGAACTTCTATTTCAAATTCAGGTGCGATTGAACAGAAGGTAGGGCTTGATGAAACTCATATTCGCCCCGGTCTTATGCTCTATGGCCCCAGTTCGCTGCTACCACAGTATCGTGAATTGAGCTGTTGGAAGGGCAAGATTATTTCCTCACTTGAAACCTATATCATTGATGTTTTTAAAGCTGAAAGAGGAATGCCAATTGGTTACGGTGCTAGCACTTGTCCCGATAACGGATTAGTGGCAATCATAGCGCTTGGTTATGGAGATGGGCTTTTTACTGGCTTTAAGGGAGTAGAGCTCTGCCATAAGAAAAAGCACTGCAAGGTCTTTGGCCGAGTTAATATGGATATGACCCAGGTATTCTTTAAAGGTGCCAATTCCGATCAGGCGGTAGCCGGAGAAGCTTTCGTAATCTGGGACCATGACGCTAAAAAATTCGAGAAAATTTGTGAGCAAACAAAATTAATTCCCTATGAGCTTTTTTGCCAATTAACAAGCAGGGTTCCCAGGGTATATAGTTTAAGCGAATAGCAAAGAATTTAATTTAAAGAGGTTTGATGAATCCCTTGACACTAGGAAGACATTTAATAGAACGCCTAGGAACCGAAGTGATCTCTGGAATAGACGGTGTTGGTAGGATGACAAACTACCTAATGCGCTATTTCTATTGGCAGACAAAGCCTCCTTTTCGAATACGTTTAATCTTTGATCAACTCTACTTTATTGGCAATAAGTCGCTATTTATAATCTGTCTTGCAGGCTCCTTTACTGGAGCAGTGATGGCCTATCAGACCTATTTTGGTTTTAAGCTTATCAATGTAGACAGCCTGGTTGGGCCAGTTGTGGCGATTACATTGGCCAAAGAATTGGGGCCAGTTCTTGCGGGACTAATTGTTGCTGGTAGGGCAGGGGCGGCCATGGCGGCTCAAATCGGCACAATGAAAGTGACTGAACAAGTTGATGCTTTAGAAGTTATGGGGATTAACTCGGTACAATATCTAGCCGTGCCTCGAATCCTGGCGACAACCCTGGCGCTTCCAATGTTAGCTGCAATTTTTATGTTTGTAGGTAATTTTGGTTCTTGGGTAGTTGGAACCAAGGCACTACTTATTGATGAAGCGATGTATTTTTCGAAGCTAGGGGAATTTATGTATCTTCAGGACATCTGGCAGGGGCTTATCAAATCGATTGTATTTGGATTTATTATCGCAGTTATTGGTACCTATTTTGGATTTCAAGTTTCTAAAGGGGCTGAAGGAGTCGGCAAAGGAACAAACCTGGCGGTCGTCTGGGGAATGATTTCAGTGCTTGTCTTAGATTATTTCTTAACTAGTTTTTTAATCCAGGTTCTGTAAAAATGTTAAAGTTCAATGACCCAGCAATTTCAATACAGAATGTAACCAAGAAATTTGATGACCATACGGTATTAAACGGTCTGACCTTTGATATTCCTAGAAATAAAATAACCACCATCCTTGGATTTTCTGGTGCCGGTAAGTCGACTCTTCTCAAGCATATTTTGGGACTCCTAAAGCCTAGCAGCGGTGTGGTTGAAGTATTAACTCAAGACTTAGGATTATTGGATCGAATTGCCCTAAGGGAATTCAGAAGAAATTTTGGCATGCTTTTTCAATACGCTGCCCTTTTTGATTCATTTACAGCGACTGAAAATGTCGCCTTTCCATTGCGAGAATTTACTGATTTAGACATAGACGAAATATTAGACCGGGCCCATGGTATTTTGGATTCGGTTGGTATTCAAAAAATATCTCATGATAAACTTCCCTCAGAACTTTCAGGTGGGATGCGTAAAAGAGTGGGACTTGCACGGGCCTTGGCACTCAGTCCCCAGATCATGCTCTACGACGAACCTACGACGGGGCTGGACCCCATAACCACCAAAATGGTCAATGAGTTGATCGTTGAAACCGCAAAAATACATAAAGACCGAGGATTAACTTCGGTTATAATCTCTCACGATGTCCGTGCCTCTTTGGCTATTTCTGACTATGTAGCTTTTCTTGATCGTGGTAATATTGTGGAGTACTTACCTGCAAAGGAATTTGCCAATTCTCCCAACCCTTTGGTGCAAGAATTCGTTAATCTCTGAGCTGAAAATGAAGCAAGGATGCATTCGCTTTCATGAACGAATTTAGAGTCGGACTCTTGGCCTTGGCAACGATGGCTGCCGTGGTCTATATGTCCATCAAAGTTACTTCAAATCAATCCGGATTCGGCGAATACGTTTCTTACAGAACTATTGTCGAAGATGCATCCGGGATCTTTCCTAAAACTCCGATCAAAGTAGCGGGTATTAATGCCGGCCGAATCAATAGTATTGAGCTGCAAGGAAATAGCGCGCTGATTACATTCGAAATTCTAAAACGGGTAAAGATAACCGAAGGATCTCGTTTAAAAGTAAAAACGGTAGGATTTTTAGGTGATAAGTATCTCGAGATTAATGTCGGAGACTCCGGTGTCCAATTAAGTTCAAAGGCCTTTCTTGAGTCAGAAATAGGTGGCGGGATTGAAGATCTGGCAAAAGACGCAGTAGAGGTTTTAAAAGACGTAAAGAAAATTACCGAAGGCCTGCGAAAATCCTTGGCACCAGTTAATGGAGTTTCCCCTCTGAAGGCAATACTGGACAATATGAAAGAGGCAACCGCCGCCATGAAGAGAGTTATGAATAACAATGAAGATAAAATCAATAAAATGATAACAAACTTCAAAAACCTTTCTCAGTCTTTACAAGATGAATTCGATCGTAAAAACGAAAAAAGTACTCTCGTAGCATTAAAAAAACTTTTGGATAATGCCAAGCAAGCGACTGCAGACATGGCGACTATTATGGCCAATTTGAAAAAAGGCAAGGGGACTATGGGTAAGCTCTTAGTCGAAGAGGAGATTGCTGATCAAATTACAGAAACCATGGCGGGTGTTCAGAAAATAGTTAATAAAGTCGATGCTATTAGAACGGAGCTCTCCTTTTTCTCAGGATCTAATACCGTAAGTGGAAGTGAAACTCAGGCAGACCTTTTGATTTTTCCAGCACCTGAGAGATTTTATCAACTAGGGCTGGCCACTTCTCGCTTTGGTCCAGAGTCAGAAAAATTGACAGAAACCGAAGTCAATGGAGAAGTCACCTCAGAATTAGAGCGGACCAGACAGAAAGATACCTATCGCTTCAATGTCCAGGTAGGACGCCGTCTTCACGACTGGTCCTTTCGCGGCGGCTTAATAGAAACCTCTGGAGGCCTCGGAGTTGATTATGATTTTAATAAATCTGGGGCAAGAATGACTTTTGAAGTTTTTGATTACCGAGAAAATTTAGGGCCAAATTATAGATTAGGCACACAAATTAGACTCTGGAACGTATTTTACGGTAAACTATATGGTGAAGACCTCGCTGCCAATCCAAGTGCAACAATACAAGCGGGCTTTCGTTTTAATGATGAAGACCTTAAAGGTCTAATAGGGTTTTTCTTATAATTATGAGTGATAAAAATTGGCTTATTCGAACTTCTAGCAGGCAACTTCTTGGACCAATTTCCAAAGAAAAGTTGCTTGAAGTAATGCGCAAAGGATCTTTGGGTCCCGAAGATGAATTGAGTTCGGGCAATGGCTACTGGTTCCACGTAAGAGAGAAAGATTTAGTTGATAAGTATATCTATGGCGATGTTTTTCAGAGCTTCAATCCAATTTCTGAAGCTGAGGACGTGCTCACTAAACCTAAAGGAGAGTCGACTTCTTCATTTAGTCGGGCGGCACCTGAGAGCAAAAAACCAAACGAAAAAGACGGCGATATGGTTCCCTCTAATTCCGATTTGGAATTTCCAGACATGGAAGGCATGGGAGGATCACCACTTGCTGAGCCTGTTGAAGAAGCCCCCGTTGAAGCAGCACCCGTTGAAGCAGCCGCTCCAGCGCCAGAAGTCGAAAATACTCATCCTGCCTCCTATAGTGAAGATCAAGTTGAGCCCGAAGAAGGGGCCGACGGTGCAGTTCCCTCAGCTTCCGATTTAGAATTCCCAGATATGGGAGATATGGGAGATATGGGGGGCGATCCCGTTGCAGCTGCTCCCGTTGCAGCTGCTCCAGTTCCAGAAGCTGCCGTTAGCCAGCCTGCTCCAAGCCCAGTTCATCGCGAAGACTTACCTGAAGAGGAAGAGGAAG
>JABGVH010000101.1 GCA_018646195.1 Halobacteriovoraceae bacterium | reverse complement strand
TGTTGCCGTTATCGGCGCCATTTTCGCAGGAGGGGATATCGTGGCTTTTATCGATGTTCCTTCGGTTATTGTGGTGGGATTGGGGCTCATTGGCACGACTCTTATCAAGTGGCCTCTGGAAACTATTAAAAGAATTGGCGTCATCTTTATGAAATCAATCTTTTTCACAAATTCTGATCCAAAGGGCACTATTGATGAAATCGGAAAGTTGGCAGAAACCGCCCGAAGGGAATCTGTCTTTGCACTTGAGAAAGTGCCAATAGAGGACGCCTTTTTGAAAAAGGCCATGACCCTCGCGGCAGATAATCGCCCACCAGAAGTAATATCTTCTATTTTGCAATTGGAAATCGATGCAATGGAACAGCGGCACGCTGTCGGGGTCAATGTTTTTAACGGCATTGCAGAAGACGGCCCGGCCTTCGGTATGATTGGTACTCTTATCGGGCTTGTTATTATGCTTGGTAACCTTTCTGACCAAGCGGCGATTGGCCCTGCTATGGCGGTTGCTCTTTTAACAACTTTTTATGGTTCATGTATGGCCAATATTTTTGGGAATCCAGTTAAAAATATTCTTGGCGAACGTTCGAAAATGGAAATCACTAAAATGAATATCATTATCGCTGGGACACTTGGAATTGTGGCCGGCGAAAACCCTCGTCTTATAAAAGAAAAACTCTCGGCATTCCTTCCGCCATCAGATCGTGAAAAAGATGATTTGGGTGAAGACGGAGCTGCCGGCGGTGGTGAAGAGGGTGGAGAGTAGATTAATCTAGGTGCGATTAACCAAGGAATAGGTAAATCATGGCAGATGAAAAAGGCGTAGAAGAAGAATGTGAAGATTGCGAAGTCTGTATACCGGGCCTGCCTGGTTGGATGGCGACCTTCTCTGACATGGTGACGCTACTTCTGACTTTCTTTGTTTTATTGCTTTCATTTGCAAAAACTGAATCGGCAAAATACGAAGCCGCGCTAGGCTCTATTAGAAATGCTTTTGGTGGTAATGTTCTTAAGCAGGGACCGGTGCTACAGCCCGGGAAGTCTCCAGACAATAGTCCCACCATGTTAGATAGTGCTGAGCCGATTAAGCCATTTCCCATCGAATTTCTAACGATGGAAGGAATTCTCGATAAACATGAAGTAAACCGCGAAAGCGAGGAAGATCTAACAGTAATGCGTTCAGATCTTAAGCAATTTGACCTTCAGGAAAATGTAGAAATACAGCAAATGCCAGAAGGGATAAAAGTTCGAATAAAAGATAAAATCTATTTTAATAAAGGCTCAATTAAATCGGCTGGAATTACAGTAGAAGTCTATAAAAAAATGGTCAATATGCTCTCTAAGAAGGATTGGACGGTTTTTGTGGTAGGGCATGCCTCTAGAGGAGAAGTCTCTGGCGATAAGTCTAAGGATGCTTTTGCTCTCTCGGCTTCTCGAGCGATGGCAGTCTCTCGTTCACTAATTAGGCGAGGGGTACGTTCAGATAAAGTCTCAACGGTTTTTTACGGGGATACTCGTCCAGAGAAAGTTATTGGTGACATGGCCAATAAAACTCAGGCAGAGCTTGAAAAGGCCAACCGTAGAGTAGAGTTTATCTTCCGAAAAACCGACTTAAGTACTAATGGTGCCAAAGTCCAACCCTACGAATAAAAATAAAATGGAAGTTGAATTTAGTCTACTTCAGGACATCTCTCAATTAGAGTCGTTTTTAAAAGAAGAGCTTAAGCTCTCAAAGAGTTCTTTGAAAAAGTATGGGCTTAATAGAAAACTACTTAATAAGAGTTTTAAGAAAAGAGAGGCCATTCGCTTACCTCTAGACCTTCTCAATCAAGGCATAGTCAATCCTTTATACAAGGGCCCCGCTATCAAAATAATCCATCAAGATGAGCAATTAATTGTCCTTGAAAAGCCTCATCAAATTCATTGCCATCCTCTACGTTACAATGAGAGCGATAATATACTGTCCTTCCTAAGACAGTCAGGACATGGGAAACATTTGACCCAAACTGAAGCCGAGAAAGGCTTATTAAACCGATTAGATTTTGAAACTTCAGGGGTCTTAGTATTTGTAAAAGATCCAGTTCTTCATAGAGAGTTACGAGACAATTTTGAGAACTTAATCAAGCAGAAGACCTACCACGCTATTGTGAAGGGAGACTTTGACAAAGAGGGAGAGCATAAACACTTTCTTGGGCAGAAGGGCGAGAAAGGAAAACTTGTTATAGCTCAAGAGGATGGCGCTGGGAAAGAGGCCACTATAATTGTCGAAAAATTAAAGTACCATTCAGGGGCCGATAAAAGTTTATTACAGGTATCCTTAATAGGGGGGCATCGCCACCAAATTCGAGTTCAATTACAACAATTGGGGTACCCTATCTTTGGAGATCTTCAATATGGTGGCGAACCGGCGGAGCGACTTTTCTTGCATGCCTATTCTTATACTATTACCATAGACGAAAGAGAGCACCTATTTAAGAGTGAGCAAAACTTCGATGTATAAATTAATTCTTATTCAATTTCTGCTTTCAAGCAGTTTCTGTTTCGCCCTTGATCTTGATAAAGAGCGAGATATTTTCAATTCAAACATGAATATTCCTATTGATCTAGAAGTTGCAAAAAGATTTGTTAAAAGTAACTTAAATAATTTAGCTAAATACCGAACCGGGCAGGTTTTCTACCGTTGGCAAAAATCCATTACGGTGAAAAAATGTATCTTTGAGAAGTTTCGCAAGATCAGCTATTTAAAAGTTTTTTCAAAACTTGGAGCTGCGATCGTTGAGGAGGATGATTTTTACCTGGCAAAGCAAAAAAATTGTCAAAAAAATATACCCGTCCCTAAAGTGATGAAAGAAAAGGAAATCTCATATTTAAAATACTTGCCGACCTCGGACTATAAAAAATCTTATAGTGATATATTTCCTGCTAAGGGAAAGTATACTTTTTATAAGACAAAGGATGACCGACTATTAAGAGTGAATAGAAAGCACAGCGGATCGGGCCGACAAGAGAGAGTCCTTTTCGACTTAAGTCGCCCACAACTCTATCTAAAGAGTGGCTGGAGTTGTTCAAGAGACCGTAAGAGAGGTTGTTTTAATTTAACCTCGAACTTAAAAGACCTTGAATCCTATCTTGAGACGTATGCTAATTATCAGGTACTTTTTTATAAGATTGCAAATAATGGTCTAGTTCAGAAAAAAATCCTTGCTCATAAATTTAGCGCCTTCAATAAAATGAAAGACCGCCCTAGCGACCCACACTATCGTTACCTTGAAGAAATGATTAGTGAAAGGCGTTATAAAGAAAATGCCTATGACCTTTTTAAACGGGAGTTTTTAAACTGTGTCGTCTATCAACCCAGGTCTGCTAATACTTTAGCTTCGGAATGCGTTGGTCGATTTCTTGATTCAAAAATTGGTTTAGGTGTAACTGCCAAAAATCGTTATGCTGAATGTAAAAAGCCAGTTGGAGAGACGGTGGGAGATGCTCATGATCTTTACTTTGCGGCAGAAAATCACTACTGTCTTTTAACTTGGTACAAAAGGGCCCAAAAGTGGCACTTTAAGAGGCATATTAAAAAAAATGCACTTCCTGGTTATTTAAAAGGGATTAGATGAAATTAGAAAATATTTATATTTCTGCTCAGTCGAATTATTGGTCCCACCCAAAAGGAGAACCTGGAAGCGCTGCTACGCTTACTCCTTCTAGTGTTGACTGCGTTGCTGGTAGTGGCCTAGTGGGAGACAGGTTCTTTAACTTTAAGGAAAACTACAAAGGACAAGTGACTCTAATTTCAAAAGACAATTTAGATCGTTTACAGGAATTTTTAAAGCTGGAGTTTGATCCTCAAGTCTTGCGGCGGAACCTCTTGGTTTCTGGAATCGACCCACTGTCACTGATAGGAAAGCAATTCCAAATTGGAGAGGTGCTCTTCGAAGGAAAAGTCGATTGCACGCCTTGTTTTTGGATGGATTTAGTTATCGGTGAGGGAGCTTACCAATGGCTACAAGAGCATAATGCAGGTGGCTTGCGGGCGGCGGTAATTAATTCTGGCACTATTCAGTGTGGGGACCTTCTCAAAATTAATTAGGAAATTATTTTTTTACTTTTTCGACTACTTTAAATTGAGAGAAGAGATCGGCAATCAGCTCTTTGTTTTTTAAAGTTGCCAGCTTTACTGCGAGCTGACCAGGGGCACGTATATTAACGTCCATTTTCGGGTGGGTAATTAAAAGCTCAACATATGGCGTGCGGGTCAAATTATCACTGGGTGAATTAATTGCGACGTGGGTTAAGTTATTTGCCAGCTCTCGGTAAAGCAGCCGTTTAATATCTGTCAGAGAAGAGCCTGGTTTTTCAATCGCTTTCATTTCGACTGTCACTTGCAGATTGTCCTCTACACACTTTGTGGACCAGTTCTTTGGAATACGACGGTCTAGCTTTACCA
This sequence comes from Halobacteriovoraceae bacterium, assembly GCA_018646195.1. Lineage (GTDB taxonomy): Bacteria > Bdellovibrionota > Bacteriovoracia > Bacteriovoracales > Bacteriovoracaceae > JABGVH01. The sequence continues at coordinate 2,308 of JABGVH010000101.1, read as the reverse complement.
GTACCGCTCGGCAGCTAGTGGCGCGCAGCTTGTCGGCGCGATCAAAGAAATAACCTTTATCCCTGAGGATATAAAGGAAGATGATCATAAAAAGTATTCCCATTACTAATATGGGATTTTTCATCAATGTTTTCGCTAACATATGCCTATTATAGGGCCTCTAGGGCCAAAAATCACTAAAGTTCACTCCCTAGATACCCGACAAGTTTGGTGCAGTATTTTGGTTAAATGGGACCCGCTCAAGCCTATTTTTCACGTAAAATGAGGTACTTAATGGCAAACCCGTCCCTGATGTTAAATGATCGCTTTTGGACTATTTTAGAGAGTATAGATAGTTTAGAGTCCGAAGTTCCCCTTGAGTATTTTTTAGAGGAGCTACAAAAAGGACCTGAAAATTCACCGGTAGACGAAGGGGACTTGAATAGTGTCATCTCCTTTTTGGCCAGCTTAGACTACCCAGTGCTGGTTACCGAAAGGGATGGACGCAAGTATATAAGTCCTCCCGCCAGCAAATCAAAACGCGTATTTATAGATCTTTCCTTTACCCAATGGCTGGCCTTTCAGGCGCATTTTCCATTGCTTGGTGAACATAAGGGCAAGGCATTTCATACAACGATTGTAGATAAACTGTCAGAGGTTGAAGCAGCTCACCCTAAGTATGATCTCTTTAAAGTGATCGAAAAGGAAAAAGAGAAGCAAAATTTTATGAAGCAGCTACATTCCAATGAGCTTACTATCGTCAACAAAATCGAAGAAGCTATTGATGGTCATTTTAATCTTGAAGTGGGATTTAAAGCGGGCAATCAGGTCTCGGCCTACCCGCATAAAGTAGTATATATTGATGGAACACTTTCCCTGATAGGTGAGGATATTTTTGACCGTTGCCTGGTCTGTTTTAGTATCGACGAAATTGGCAATCTCGACTTATCCACCACTAATGACTACCGAGTTAACTTCTCCATGATGGAAATTGACGACTTTATTTCGGCCTTAAGAGCGGTCACAGGGAATGAAGAACGTCTAGTTCTCAAAATTTCAACCTCCCAAAACTTAGATTTAAAACCTCCCCATCACTTTTTAGGGAATCCCTACGTCACCTCTAATATGGAAGGAGACCTCATTTGGGGGGCCTCTGTAGAAGTCTCTGCTGACTTATTTGACTGGCTTCTAACTATAAAAGACCAAATAGAGATTCTAGATCCCCAATCTGTTCGTGAACAATTCGAGCTGTTTTGCAAAGAGCGGGATCAGAAAATTCCATTGAAAAAAGCTTCTTAGAGAGATACTAATAAGTGTGAATAAAAAGCTCTCTAAAAATTTCTTTCTGATCTCATTCTTACCGGCCATTGCCTATTGGTACCTTGAGGAGAACTATGCCTTAAGAATAGCAATTATGGGTGGGTTAATCCTAGCGGTCCTCGAATTATCTCTAGAGTGGTTTTTTTCGAAACATATTCATACACTTTCAAAATTTAATTTTTTCCTGATCTTAGGGCTAGGAGGCGTTTCTTTATTGGGGGAAGAAGGGATTTGGTTCAAGTTACAGCCGGCATTTACAGGAGTAGGGATTGGCAGTTTTTTACTCTATAAAGTTTTGAGAGGGAAGGGCTTGATGCAGGAAATGATGGAAAGTCTGAATCCAGATCGCCTGCTCCCAGAACCAATTGTAGCGGGTATGGAAAAACATTTTTCCTTGCTATTTTTAGGCTACGGCATTTTTATGGGTTTTGTAGCAGTAAAATTCACTACTTCCGAATGGGTTTTTTATAAGACCATAGGATTTTATATCACCTTCGCTATTCTGATGCTTTTCGAGTTTTTTTGGATCCGAATCCAAATGAAGAAATGGATGGAAAGGCAAGCCTATCTACAAATGGTTATGAAAATGGGCCCTAAAAAATAGTAGTTTCAAGCATTTAAAATACCTAAAATAATTACAGTGAAATTGAAGTGAGGGCATGCTCTGTGGTAGCTTGCGGCCAATGTAAATTTACCCAGTTTTCAATAAGGTCCCCACTATGAAAACACTGCCGACCATCGCGGTCCTTTTACTATTCCTATTATTAAGCGCTCCAAACTCATTTGCCTTAGAGACAGTAGAACTGTCCGCTGACGAGGATCGAGACGAGTTAGCAGAAGAATTTTCAATTGAGAAAGTTGTGAAACCACGCTTTTTAAAAGTGATCATAGGAAAGGTGCTCCAGTCGAGTCTCACTTTGGGTCACCATAATGATGGTGATATGTTTGGCATTCATCATTTAACAGGACTAGGCGAAGCAGACGATCGCGGGCGAACAGGTTCACTTGT
>JABGVH010000057.1 GCA_018646195.1 Halobacteriovoraceae bacterium | reverse complement strand
ATAGCCACGATAGTCTGCTTCAATAATTGAGACACTAAAACCTTGGGGAACGTGAACAGGAATGGCGATATTACAACTTTTACGAGCAATCTTACGTTCATGGCCACCGGCCTCAACCATATACTCATCAAATAAAATAGATAGCGCTTTATTGTCCGGACTTAATGTGACGGAAGCGCTACCAGAGGGGCAACCGGAACCACCGTACCCCGCTTCGCCTAGATAAATATCATCAGCGTGGGTTACAGTTGTAATCAAACTCATAAATACAAAAATGCTTAGTAACTTTTTCATCTTCTCTCTCCCTTAGAAAAAAAGTTCTGTTTTGAACTTAACCGAAAAATTCTATCCGTGTTAAGTGTCGATGAAACCAAGTTAAAAAATTATCCAAGTAAAATCTACCGAAAAATGCACAAGCTAATCAAAACTGCACCACGTGGTGCAAGTGAAGGGTTGCATTTAGTTAAACGATTGTTTTCACTATTTTGCTCTTCCACATGGCGCGCTTTCTCTAATTGCGTCAGGATTTTACTTTATAAAGAATTTAATTTTGATAAAACAATTAAAGAAACTCAGCGTGGATGATGAGTACAAGGAGAGTGAAATGAAAAAGAAAGAATACAATAATGACAAAACAATTAAGGCAACCGTGATGAATGCTTTATTACTTGGACTTCTTATATTTATTATCGCCAATGCCTCTGAGGGAGCGACTCTTACTAAGGATCTTAGTTTTGATTCAGTTTCCGCCAGGGGAACTGGTTGTCCCGATGGAACCACTTCAATTGTCGAGAGTCCAGATGGCCAGACGGTTTCAATTCTCTTCGATGAGATGATTTCAGAAGTTCCCCAGTTTGATGGAGATAATGATAATGACGCTGAGTCTGATCAGAATCGGCGAAGGGGCAGGCGCAGTAATACCAATCTCTCCCATAAAATGTGCTATATCATTATCAACTCTAAGGTAGCTGAAGGTCATAAGGTAAAATCTCTTGAAATCTCGGTTGATTTCCGGGGCTCAACCTTTATGGATCAGGGCACTCAAGCGCTCTTTAATAGTCAATTCGTGCAATGGAGAGGAATTAAGAGGATTACCAAACGTGCTGCCAATAGCTTGGCCCGTAAAGTCTGGAGGTCAGGACCTGTGGAGGAAGATTGGACCATCACTGGCAATAAAAATATTCCTATAATGAGTAATTGCGGCCGGCACGGGCAACGAGACCTCCAATTTAGTTTAAGAAATGTAATTAAAACGCAAATTAAGCCTGGATATACAGGGGGTGAATCAAGCGCCTTTATGTCTTTGGATTCCGCTGATCTTGCCGGGAAAATTACCGTTAAGGTTCATACTGAAAAGTGTGGCGCCGTTAATGGTGGTGGTCACGGTGGTGGACAGGGTGGAGGAGGAGTTCATCCACCTCGACCTCCTCGTCCTCAAATCTGTCCAAGAGGTTATCGAAAAGATCCAAGGACAAGGCGATGCATTCCCTATAGAGGGGGTCGACCTACTCGTCCTGGGAGAGGAAGAGGTCATGGTCGATCAACTCATTGGCCTTACTAGGCCTTCAAATGGGCAAAGTGGTCGGTTGGAGTTATGGGAAATTCCAACCGGCCACTTTTTTGATTCGGGGCCACTCTGTCCCCAGAAATTTGCAGAGCAGTGAATAATTATTTCAAATTAACAGTAAGGTTCTGTCAAAAAATATCATTATTACTAAAAACTAGGAGTTACTCATTCAGGCGTTGGACTTAAATAGACAAGCATTGCTACAACAAAGCTACCGTTTAGGGCGTCGAGAGGGAAGCTTAATGACCTTATGTGAACAATTAAAAGAGATTGTTGATGATTACCTGACCCGTTATCCAAATGTTTCAATTAATGGATTGGCGATGAAATCAGGGGTTGGTGCCACGACTCTACGGCGAATAAAAAATCTCTCTATAAAGGGTGACCCCGCTCCCCACACTGTACTTAATATTATTAGCTCAACTAGTAATGAAAAATGCCTTTCTAAAATACTAAACGACCATGATGGGGCGCTTGGAGAATTGCTTCAGCAATCTTTTGGTCATTTTGTGGAAACCGATGCGCCTCATGACTACGATCCTGACCTCAACGAAGTACTGAGAGACCAGGTCAATTATTTTATTTATAAATTATCCGCTAATCGCGCCGGGACTACAAAAATGGTAGTAGGAGAGCTTTACGGAAAATTGGGAATGGAGCGCCTCGAAAAACTTATCAAGATGGGCCTGATCGTAGAAAAAGAGAGAGAGCTACACGCTAAAAATAAGAATTTCAGCTTAGACCTCTCAATTGCCGCCGCTCATCTTCCAGAGCTTGTTAAATTTTTCAAACATGATGAAGTTCAAATCGGACTTAACCTCTTTTATTCCATGAGTGAAAGTTTGAGTGAAGAAGGAATTCAAAAAGTAAAAAATATCCAAAAAGATGCTGTTAAGAAAATATACGATGTAATGCAATCGCCATTTTACGAGGGAGAAATTCCCTACTTTTCACTGAACTTAGCAGAAACTATGAACGCCACAGATAAGAAGGGAGCGATCCAATGAAAAACCTAATTGTCCTACTATTTCTAAGTATTCTCTTAATCGCCAGTTCGCAAGGGACGGCAGGAGAAGTCACTGGCGGTGGAAAAAGTGTCCGGCAGATCTTAAACGAAAATAATCTAGATATAGATCAGTTAAAAAAGAGTGGATTTAAAGTTTTAATGGGTGAAAACACAGGCGCCGGCAAAACCTTGGACCTCTCACGCATAAGCATGATCTTGTCGAATAAAAAATTATATACAATGGACGACGTGACTCATATCGAGTTTAAGCATCCTTCAAAAGCTAAAACCTTAAGCGATGTCATTATTTTTGAAATCGATAAGGATAAGGTGGAAATCGGCTCCTTGCAGGGACTTATTTTCAAATAATTATCCTGAAAGGGGAGGGAGTTACCACTAACTGGCTTCCGGTACTTCCTCCTTTTTCTCGATATTTAGCCGATTTGCAATTGCATTTTATTCAAGATACAAAAGACCAGTTCAATTCAGTAACATTCCCCTCAGATTTATCACTAACAGTGAGGGGTATCAAAATGACCGTTGAAATTTGCGCCGAAGAAATTACAAAAAAAATTAATAGCGAGCGGGGAGGCCTGGCCAATATACACAAGTCCTACCTTTCTTTTCCTGTTGGAATGGAGGCCCATTTTGAGTTTTATAAAAAAATCATGCTTAACGTTGACCTGCCACTGACACGCGATGAGAGAGAATGGTTGGCGGTTGAAACGAGCCGCGCCAATAAGTGTCCCTACTGTATAGGGCACCATGAAAAGGCCTTAGAAAACTATAGTGGCGAACTATCAGAGGAACGTAAAGAATTGCTATCTACAGTGGCGCAAACTTTAACTAGTGAGCCCTGGAAGGCGGCGGTATTAAAAGAAAAATTTTTAAAACAATTCGAGGCCAGCGCCTGGGCGCATGCCTTGATGGTTGTGGGCTACTTTAATATGGCCAATAGAATTGCCTTTGGCATGGACTTGGAGTTAGAGGATGATTTCTATAAGAGCTGTCAGTAAATTAATTTTAATACTTGGTACAGTTGCCTTCGCTCTGAACGTCTATTCAAGTGGTGGTTACGGAAATATTAAAAATGGCTTTAATTTAAGTAATTCGATTATCCCGGTAGGGGATATCAAAAGAGGAGGTCCTGCAAGAGATGGCATTCCTTCAATAGACTCACCGGAATTTATAAGCGCCGCTGTGGCACTTAAAAAATACGGAAATGACGACCGTGCGATTGTGGTCAGTCACGATGGAATCAAGAAAGTTTATCCTATTGCAATTATGAATTGGCATGAGCTCGTCAACGACCAGATCGCGGGAACGCCCATCCTTGTGACTTTCTGCCCACTTTGTGGCACAGGCATAGTTTTTAAAGCTGCCTTTTCTGGCAATCGCTTAATTTTTGGCGTTTCAGGTTTGCTCTATCAAAGTGATGTTTTGATGTTCGACCGCCAGACAAATTCTCTCTGGTCACAATTACTAAACAAATCAGTTTCTGGTAAAAATGTAGGAAAAAGTCTGGATGTCTTTCCTTCGAGTCACCTCTTGCTAAAAGACTATCTTTTAAAAAATCCCAAGGCACTCGTTCTTTCTCAAAAAACCGGAAAAAAGAGGGATTATAAGAGGAGACCCTTATCAGGGCTACCAAAAATCTAAAAAACTTTATTTTCCAATTAAAAACTCAGATTCCTCGGTTCATCCCAAAAAATGGTCGCTCTTACTAAAGTATGGCACCCAGGCAAAAATCTTAGTTTTAGACCGTCTGCCAAAGAAAAATCAACGGCACGTTGTAAAGTTTGTGAAAAAAAGCATAGATGTCGCAATCGACCATAAGGGGAAATCTTTTGTATGCCCGAAAGTCAGGGGACTAAGCTGTATGACGGGATTTTACTTTGCGCTTAAAACTTTTTATCCTACAGCGATAGTCGAATAATCCTTTAAAAACTCCAATTTCAAGTTTATTCTAAGCTTATATCTCAATTTGGATAAATTATGGAAAATGTTAATAATCAGAAAACTCTAGTAGTAAAAATGCTTTGGATGTCACTCTTGCTATCGCATTTAATTTTTGGCTATATAGGCCCCAACTTTTTGGCCAGGGAACTTACTGAAACCTTGGACCAGAACGTAGTACTGGGGGCACTTGGATTTTTTGCCTTGGTAAATGCCGCCATGGCGATTTGGTTTAACCTTCGCTGCTACAAAGAGGAACTTTGGCGAGAAGAAAAGTCTGAGGCGATGGGAAGATTCATAACAATGAATGTAGTCTCTTGGGCGCTAAGTGAAACAATCACTATTTTTGGGGCGGTAAGCTTAGTAATAGGTTTGGACTCAACGGTTTTTTATAGCTTTTTGGCAATAGGCATAGGGTTGCATCTCTACCACCGGCCGCAGCTAGGACGACTGTCCCAGCTTATGAGCTAGCTAATTCGATTCGATGAAAAAACTTAAAATTGCGGCGATTTGAAAACGGGTCGAGGTAATCTTTTTCTTCTTACCTAGAAAATGGAAAAGGGCCAATTGAATAGTTGAAGGTATTTTCATCTTCTTAATTAAGTAAAGAAAAATACTGGGAGCAAAAAATTCGGTACTAGGTTTTAGGCCACCCACTTTTATAATGAGCTCTTTAAATCTATGAAAAGCTTGATCTAATTCTCTTTTATCTAGCTTTCCATCTTTATTGAAATCATAACGTTCCATTACAGTCTCTAAATTTGAAAAAGCGATGACCAGTCTTTTAATATCAATTTTTGTCATTGGAAGTTGTTCATCGGGAATCTCTCGGGCATAAACTTCGAGGTTCACTAAATAGGTATGCGCCACTTCGGTTCCGACTTTGTCGATATAGGCCTTAAGTTTTGGGAAATAGACTTCTAGTTTTAGTTCGTTAAAAAAGACTTGATACCAGTAATCTCTATAACAGGAGATTTCAAAAGAGTTACTATCAGGGCCAACCAGGGGGCAATGCCCTTGCATTCTCTGGTGAATATCTTTTTCGACCTTAGTAGAGGCAAGTATGGTTGTGAAGTACTCAGTTGCCTCTTCTACGTCGGTAAAGGTGTTTCCATCACCCT
>JABGVH010000059.1 GCA_018646195.1 Halobacteriovoraceae bacterium | reverse complement strand
TTTCCCATTTTGTTTTTCTGAATTTTTCTGAAATCTTTTTTTAACTTAATTAGATCGAACATATCAAACTCCTTTTTGATTTGGAGTAAGCTTCTCAAGAAAAATTATATTGGGAAAGAGGTGCTAGGCGCCGAACATACGCTTAAAAAGTAATTAATACCACTTACAGAAATAAGGAAGAGTACGGTAGACGTAGGCCGCCCGGTCGTCGAGCTGGTAGTAATCCGTCATAGAAAAATACCTCACAGTATTTCTTTTTATATGCAATCTGGTCTCGCGCTTTGCTCTATCTTCCAGCTGGCAGTACTGTAAGGCGGTGCTGACTTCCTTGCGGGGTTTTTTCATACTGTCTTTAAAAGGAATTTTGACTTTCACACAGAGGCGTTTCTTACCTGAGTCGTTCTGAGTCAGTCTGGTGGTGGCCAGCAAGTCACCGTCAGAGAGCTCTAGTAAACTGGCCTGCATCTCTTCTTGCACAGCTGCTGTTGAGCTGGGCTTCTTTTTAAGGGTGCTACTAATGAGAGCGTGAATGCTGGACTCAAGGTTTTGATTCCACTTCATAATGATGGTGTGCTCTTGCATCGCCTGCTTTAAATTTCCCTTGCAACCAGGAATGCCCTGCTTGTGGGCGTTGTACCACTCTAGATCTGTCGCCTCTTCACTCAGGGGAGCGACCACTGGTCTGGCGGCGCTTTCAGCTGCTATCTTGGCCTCAAAGGCGGTTTGTTTTTTAATAAACTTGGCACGCTTTTTAGGTTTCCAGGAATAGAAATCTTCACAGATACGATCTAGCCGGTAGCGATTTCCTTTCAATTTCATTTTTAGGTGACTATAGCTGGCCATTAGGTATTCGTAATTTCGCGGAATAAATTCCTCGCGATGATTGAGATAATAGTCATTAGTGCAGTAAAGCCTAAGCACATTATTAACTCTTTCTCTCATAGAAATTTGAAACTTATTAGGCAGTAAGGCCTCGCTCCAGAAGTCATTGACATGGTCTCTAAAAGTAAAGGCCCTTTGAATAAGCGGGCGATTCCCCTGCCATTTTATGATGGCCTCTTTTCCGTTAACAATTCCATCCACCGAGAGCGAACGAAAGAATTTATAACCTTCGTAATTAACAACCAGGTCTGAGTTTGAGAATACATTGGTTGAAAGTTCACCCCAATAGCCCTCTTCGGTGTTGCGGCCATAGCGGATCGCCACCATTTCTCGTTCGGCCTGGGGTTTATCGCCATTTTGAACTTCAGCTTTTCTATAGTAAATTCCACCGACACCAAAAAAATGGCTTAGTTTATCGGCACCCATTAAGGTATTGCCCAATTTAAAAGTGGCGGCCATGCCCTTAAAGCGAATGATAGGAGAATTGAACCACGCCATAGTTTTATAAATACTGGCAGCTTTATTATCAAATTTTGAAATGCTTTTATTTATATTGACCCAGTATTCTAACTGGCGAGCGTTAAAGCTTTTTTCAACTAAGCGAGCAAATTTATGCGGGTTTCTTTTTCCACGCCAATTCTTAGCGACAATTTGAATGCCACGATTAACCACACGATCAAGAATTTCAGTTGAATCTTCTAATTTTAAAAAAGTCGCGCTGTATTGGTCAGTTTCATAGGCCTGAACGTTCCCCAACGTCAAACAAATGGCGACCAGTAATTGTCCCAGTTTTTTCATCTTTTCCCCTTATAGAACCGGGACAGTACAAAATTAGTGGGTTTGGGTCCACCCAAACTGAGAGGTTAGGAAGTTATTACAGTTCATCTGAATAGTGTGAGCGAAGGGACTTGATAAGTTCTCGTAATTCAATGCCAAGATCGTCTTGATGACCAAAATTATCCCGCAGCATCTGGCGTTTTTGGAGCTCGTCACCATCTCTTTTATAGGATTGGCGAAAAAGCCTCTCTTGATCGATCACTTTGATATGCAGGTAATTGATGTCTTCCAGCGCCGAACCTGGAAGCATTTCATTTTCCACCATCATCCTAAAAATCCCCAGCGCGTAGACTAAGTTGGGAGTTGAGTAGTGAATTCCAATTGTCGAATCCAGCGACTGCAGGCTCAACTCAAAAAACTTCTGCTTATTGCGTTCATTCCACTTGTGGTGCCTGGCGGCCTCAATTGCCGATTCAATAAAATTAAGGCTTCTAGAATTGCGGCAAACATCAAATTGATCATCCAAGCGGTCAATCATTTGATCGACATCAAAGGGCACTTCGTTTTGCAGCATATCCCTAAACAGGAGGTAAGCACTGTCGGTTTCCGGTCGGTACATGGTCCGTAAAAAAACATTTTTAGTGGTTTCTAAGACCAGTTCATGGTCTTTGTATATGGCATCTTCGGGATCAATAAAGTCATCCTCTGGTAGGATTTTTTTTAGCTCCATTCGGCACTGCTCGCCCTTCTTGCGAATTTTGGCCTCTAGTAGCGCCAATTCATGATAGGCCTTCTTGGCAATTTCCTCAGAGCTTAAGACTACAGCTTCCGCCTTATCAAATTTAATCACTTCAACTAATTTTGGAGTTTTCTTCTTTTTTTCTTCTCTGATTTCTGTTTCTATCAGTGGAGACTCGTCCACCAACTCGACTTCTTCTTCAATAAATTCAGAGTCCGCCCTAATCGCCCACCAAAGCAGCAAACCCGCCAGTAGCACAATTCCAAATAGTATTTTCTTTGACATGTAGACAGGTTACTTAAAACGGATGCTAAGATCAAACATTGGCATGATGGTGGAGTAAGAATTACTAACATCTGACTTGGTATTAGCGGAATCGATAGACTCGGTAATACTAGTGCTATGGTAATTAATCGAGGCCCCAAGATAGAAGTGCTTGCTAAATTTAACCTGGTAGCCAAAGGCCCCGTGAAGCCCCGAACCATCGATGTCTTCAGAGACGCCAGTTAGGGTCCGGTCGCCTTTTGCAAAGGGCAGCCAACCACCGCTGACATACCAATTGCGGTCTTTATTAAAGTAGTAGAGAAAGGTCGGCCCAATTTCTGTGGTAGAGACTTCGTCAGTATCGGAGCCATTGGAATTGCTCCTGGTAATCATCATATAACTGACTCCGAAAAAAAACTGTTCCTTCTTACCCATCGAAGCGCCAAGAAAAATATTATTATTCATTCGGGTGTAGCTGAAATTAGTGGTTCCAGCATTGTCGGAATCGGTGAAATAGAAAGTCGATACATTGAACATAAAGGCGGCTTGGACCTGAAAGAAACAGCTCGCAAAAATAATCAAAAATGTCTTTAAAAAATACTTACGCACAGGCGTGAACCCCAATGATTTAAAGGGTTTATAACAAGTTAATTGTATCAGTATGAGATTTATTGTAAATGCCCCGGCTTATTATTCCTCATCGAAAAGGTCAAATTTATCGCTCTCGCTCTCGGCCAGCAGGGGTTCATCATCCCACTCAAATTGATCAACTTCAGCATCCAGCTGCATGGCGCTTTCAATCGCCTGGTCTAAGAGCGCCAGTTCGAGTTCAGTCAGAGCGCTGGGGGGCGCTGTCAATTGAAGGGTGATCAGGATGCAGGCGCAAGCGCTGGCGGCTAGCCCCCAAATCCAGCGCATAGAAAACCCCACCCTGCCCTGACTCTGGTCTGTATTCTCCCGCGCCAATTGCTGGTAAAAATCGCTCTTGAAGCGAGGTCCAGGTTTTAGCTGCAATTTCTTACTCAATAATTTCCTCAGCATTATTCCCTCTCCAGGTATTTTTTAAGCTCGTGTTTGGCGCGCGAAACTAAGTTCTTCGCCGCCTGGGGCGAGCGCTTTAAAACTTGGCCTATCTCTTTAAAGCTCATTTCATCACTAAGCCACAGGGACAGCGCCTCTCTCTGGGCGACTGGCAGGGATAGGATGCCCCGCCGCAGCTGACTGGCCTCCTGCGCTTCAATCAATTGTTCCAGCGCCCCTTTCTGCTGGTCGCTCAGCTCTATGGGAGCGCCGCCACTGTCTTCCAATTGCTCCAGTGAGAGCTCACCTTTTTTGCGCCAATGGTCGCGGCAGGTGTTCTTGGCGATAGTCCAAAGCCAGGGTCGAAAAAGATTTCCTGTCTTGAAACTT
>JABGVH010000093.1 GCA_018646195.1 Halobacteriovoraceae bacterium | reverse complement strand
GAAAACATGCGACCGCGAATATCGCAATACCTTGCACAAGTTGATGAGGATGCCCTAGATTATCAACAAAATGGCATACTAACAAGCTGTAATTATACCAGTGTGCGCATTATTTTCAATTAGTATGTATAATTATCTTGAAATACATATTAATGTATATTAATATGTATAGATACGCAACGGGGCATATAGTTGCCCATTACAGGAGAAAATTAAAATGGTCATCGAAATTTCAAACCAACCAAAAAAATGGGTCCGCTCTTCAACTGGGCCAGTTGCTGGGGTGTTTGAAGGACTGGGAAGAAGCTTTGACGTGGATCCTAATGTGCTTAGGTTGGGCTGGGTTTTATCAGTTCTTTTATTTGGAACTGGATTAATACTCTATCCACTTTTCGCACTTGTGCTTCCAAGAGAGGACGAGCTTTATAACTACGATAAAAAGAAATTCTTGGGAGTCTGCCGCATGATTAGTCATAACTATGGCGTTGAACTTGGAATCGTTCGACTAGTAACAGTGGTCAGTGCTTTCGCTAGTCTCGGGCTAACTTTTGTTCTCTATGTTGGACTCTTTTTCTTCCTTCCAGAGAACAAAGAAAAACTCTACTTCTAAAAACATATCGAGGAGGCAGTAATGGCAACATTAGGAATTTGTATTCTAGGATCATGGTTAGTTGCAGACTTAGTTCTGCTACTGGCCCTCCTCAAAAGTGTAATGGAGAAGAAGTAATGAAAAAACGAGAACTAAAAATATATCTTGAGTATGCACAGTTTAGCTTTTGGGTGCTGTTGATCGTGGGAGGAGCGTTGTATGGAATTGTTATTTGAACGCCCAATTGAAGAGGGGGTACTTATGAAAAGTGTAAAGAGAAAAGTTGATTACTACTGGAACGGTGAAGAAGGGTTGGCCAAGCTGATCTGGCTGGTCACGGCCCTAATGGTGAATATTCCTTTGCTGATGTTCGTCAAATAGATTTTATAAATAGAAACAAACTAACAGATTGTACGAGGAATACTCGACAACAAGGAGAACGTAATGAGAATTTTTAGCCGATTAAAGACATTGTGGAATGGATTTTGGGACACGGTCCTAAATACCGGTGAAGAAAAGAATACCGAAGCACTGATTCACGGAACCATTCGCGATTATCACGAAAGGATTCGTCAGTTAAAGCAGAGTAAGGTGAATCTTCTTTTTCATCAACGCAAGTTGCAAGATAAGAAGATAGAAATGGAGCAGGTGATTGTTCGCTATGAAGGCAACCTGGAACGTTGTGCTGTAGAAGGCAAGGATCAACTAGCGCTACAGATCATCGCCAAAGTTGAGACTCTAAAAGAAGAGTATGCCTTTGTTAGTGAACAACTCTCAAAACTTACCAATGAAGTTGGCGAAGCCGCTCGAATTGAAAGTGAGCTTCAACGCAAGATTGAGCACGCCTCTCATAAGCTTAAAGCACTTGGTTCACGAATCGAGGCACTTAAGCTTAGAAAGAGTCTTCAGGCTGAGCTTGCCAATGTAAGTGGTAGCTTAAAGAATTTAATGCCTGAAAACACCTTGCAGAAATTGAGTGATCAGGCCTTGAAACTTGAGCTTGAGGTAGAGCATATTGCCGAACCTAGAGAGCTTGAAAACCAAATCGAAGAAATGGAAGTAGAAGTTGTAGAAATTCGTCATCGAGAAGCTCTTAAGCAGATTAAATCTCGTTTAGATATGGCGCAACTTGAATCTGCAGTGGTTTCTTAATTGAGTACGGGGAGATTTACTATGAACGAAGATAAGAATAAAGGATTACTCATCGTACTAATGGCGGGCTTGATGATGGTCTTAAAATTTTACACCGCCGGGTCCATATTCTTTTTGATTGGATCTTATAAGTTAATCAAATACTGGCAGCATCCACAGCGAAAAGTTTTAGACAGGCTTAAAATGGATGCAGAGCTTGCAGGTGCATTTATTCCTGCTAGCTACAAATGCCAGGAACGATTAGTTAAACTTTATATGCGGCTCCACCAAAGTGAAAGGAGGTATCCACAGCTTATTGAGCAATACGCAGATATGATCGATAAGTTTTGGGAAAATGTTGCAGATAAAGTAGAGCCAAGAGACTGGATGGTGACGATAGAAATGGTGATGAGAAATTGGCCAACTATCGATTCTCCCGGACGAGGTAATTTGCGCCAATCTCTTGATGAGGCCCAGAGAATGGCGGATCATCTTAAAAAAGCAAAAGAACAGGCCATGGCCTAAGTAGTTGAGGATTTTAGTTTCATTTTTAATTTTATAGGCCCCTCTTAAGTCTTTAGATTATTTAAGAGGGGATTCTTTTTTCGTGGCAGATTAATTCCTTAAAAAATTCTATAATAGACAGGTGAAATTTCTTGAGGCGAATTGCCGATATTTACTCATTCTATTTATTCTTTGGAGTCCTACGGTTTACGGTAAGGCCCTTTGTGAGATGTACGATTGGATGGCCTGTCCATCGTCTTTGAATGGCGGTAGAGACTCTTCGAATGCTTCAGCCCCAACTCAGAGTTCAGGTATGCAGGCAAATCCAGCGGCTCTTACGGTAGACAGAGGCTTTGGCGCTGAGATGATAACTTATGCTGGCCATTATGAGCTTGCTGTTGTCTCTGGAACAGGCGCAATCGGAGGTGGCTTTTCCACCTCTAACACCGAAGGTTCATTTTTTGGTATTACGACAACTGAAGACTCAATAGATCAGGTTGAAAGAAGACTAGCAAAGAAACCTTATGAGTCCGATCGCTTAACCTTTGTTCTGGCAGGAAATATATTTGGCCGGAAGAAAAAAAAGAAAAGGAAATTTATTTCCGCCAATATAGGTTTAATTGCCAAACATAATAAACAAACGGGGAATTACAATGGCGGGCTAGGTCTTAGTGGAACTCTCGGTATCTTTAATTTTGGATATGCTAGGTATCGTGATGATCACAAAGATAAATTGTCTGGCGAAGAGTCGACTTATTATAATCAATCCTTGAGTGTTGGCGGAAAGTTTGCCAACGTAGCGGTCGACTATATCTACATGGAAAGCCATGCATTTCCGGTTTCTTATGTCAGAATGTTAACCGCTACTATCTTCGCCAAAAAAGCGATGTTCACTTATGGGCTTCGTTCTGAATACTCAAAATTTATAAAAACGTCAGCTTTTACTCAAGGAGTAGAGAGCAAAGACCCTAAAAATGATACATTCATGGGGGCCCAGTATATATTTAAAAAGAAAGTCGTTTTAGGTATTTTTTATAATTATTTTTTATTGCGTGAGTATAGTTTCAATCTAGACCCTTATATACTCCGGACACATTTGCATGGCTAATCATGTATAATATATCGTGTTCAGGAGATCATCGTGGGAAGAAAAGCATATACAGCTGAGTTTAAAGCT
>JABGVH010000062.1 GCA_018646195.1 Halobacteriovoraceae bacterium | reverse complement strand
AATATTACCGAAACAATAGAACAGGCCAAAGCAATTTCGGTAGTGGACTCCCTGCTAAGTAAATTAAGAAAACGCGACGACTATATTCACGATCATAGTTCAATCCTATCCTATATTAGTTGTATTCTTTGTGATCATATGGGTTGGTCAACAAGGTCGAGCCGAGAAAAGCTCTGTTTTGCTGCTCTTTTTCATGACATCACATTAGAGGACCCATCGCTAGCGATGTGCACCACCATCGACGAGGCCATTGCTCAATGCAACCCGGTTGAAAGAACTGCTTTTGAAAATCACCCTAAAGACGCGGCTGCACTGATCGAAGAACTCAATGACCGTTTTCCAGGACTCGATCGCATAATCTTGGAGCACCATGAGAATCCAGAAGGAACTGGCTTCCCACGCCAGTTAAACCACCGCATAATAAGCCCCTTGGCCGCCTTATTTATTGTTGCCCATGACTTTGTTCATAAAATTTACAATGCTGAATTTGATGAGGCCAAGTACCCGGCAATCATTGAAGAAATGAAAAAGCGCTATGTCGAAGGTCACTATTTGAAGGTGATGGAGCAATTGCCAAAAATACTCACAAAATAAAAAAACCCCCTCAAAACTTGCCGCAATTTCAAGGGGGCCGGGGACACGGAAGTCGAGATGTCTTCCGCATCAATCGAATTTGTAAATTGACCTTAGAAATTTAGTTTAAGCTTGTTAAGCCCCGCGCTTCGTGAAGTAGCGTCAAAAACAAGATTCTTCAAAATTTTCAACTACTTAGGCCGATTCATTCTTCGTCGCTCAAGGCCTTATGACGAAAGCGAGACGGGCCAACTGCGTTGACCAGCTAGCAGCTCTAAAGTAATATGCCCCTGTATAAAGCCTTATTTCTCTGCCTAAAACGAGAGTATGAATCTATGAACGATATGGTTCCAGCCACAAAAGTCCCTCTTTCAAATTACTTAATGGACTGGAAAAATATTTATTCCAAGAATCAATGTCACTTTTACTTTAGTGATGTTGGTGCCAGAGGTGGGCTAGAAGCCCCGTGGGACGAATACAGCCCCATAATTGAAACAGTGGCATTCGAACCCGACCAGACAGAATACGAAAATTTAAAAAAGAGCTCGAACTTTAAGGTGCTAAATTACGGCCTCTCGAGCGTTGAAGAGAAAATTTCTTTGAACTTGATAAAACAAAGAGGATGCTCTTCTTCCCTCACTCCTAATAACGATTTTCTAAGACAATTCCCAGAATTTAGCCGCTGGCAAATAGAAAAAGTTCAGGAGATGGACTGCAAGCCACTTGATAGTTTTTTAAAGAGCGGTGAATTACCGCCTATCAGTTTTATAAAGCTAGATACCCAGGGAACTGAATTGGGAATCCTAGAGGGCGCAAAAGAGAGTTTAAAATATAGCTCAGGAATCCAAGTTGAAGTCGAATTTCAAAAACTTTATCTTAACCAATCTCTCTTTAGCGAAGTTGACCAATTTATCCGCAATGAACTGGGACTCGAGCTTCACGACTTAAGAAAAACATATTGGAAATACGATACAGAGAAGACCGCTTACAATCAGAAAGGTAAATTGGTTTTTGGTGACGCCCTTTATTTTCGTCCCCTTCACAACCTTGATTCTTGGCTGTCTGAAATTGCCCCCGAACAACAAAAGCAAGTCTTGATAAATAGTCTGTTCACGGCATTTCTCTACGGTTATATGGACTACTGCTATAAGCTGTTAGAGTCTGGCGTCTGTAACGAGATTCTGGGCACCGCAGCCGGCGATATAAGAACTATTCTCGATAGTTATAACAGCAGTCTGGTTTCCTTTTTACCCCCAATTTGGAAGTCACGAATTGGAGCGCGTTTAAAAGTTCTTGGCTCTATCTTTCGAGTAGTAAATTACAGAGGTTGGGCCACTAGTGGCGAACGACTAGGGGCAGAAAAAAAATTTGGTAGCTTTATTAGTTAAAAGAATACATAACAAAACATTAAGTTTTGGCCCTGTGGCGGAATCGGTAGACGCGCCTGATTCAAAATCAGGTATCTTCGGATGTGGGAGTTCAAGTCTCCCCGGGGCCACCAGATCGAGACAATCGAGGAGCCCCCATGGATAAATCGACCTATGAAAAACTCGGACTTAAATTAGACCGAAGTCCCAATCGCTATTACTTAGATTCTCCCTTAAATTTGTTGGTAGAAAGGGCCGTGGCACTTGGTTACGGCAAGCTGACTAAACATGGCGCATTGGCGGTAGAAACTGGTGAGTATACAGGGCGATGCGCAAAAGATCGCTACGTAGTTAAGACAGACAGCACAAGTGACAAAGTTTGGTGGGAAAACAATATTCATCCCATGACCACTGAGACTTTTAATAAGCTCAAGTCAAAGGTCATCGATTACCTGAATACTGATCGCGACCTCTATATTACTGAACGCTGCGTGGGTGCCGACAAAAAATTAAATATTGGTGCCCGCTTGGTTACCACCCATCCCCAGCACGCACTTTTTTCAAAATACCTTTTTCGCCACAAGTTACGCCCATTAGGAGAGCGAGATTTTACCATCTTGCACGCTCCTGAGCTTCAGCTAGATCCAAGTGAATTCGGTACTCGTTCAGAAGTCTGTGTAGTCACCGACTTTGATCAGAAAATTACTATTATCTGCGGAACTCTCTACGCCGGAGAAATTAAAAAAAGTATGTTCTCAGTGATGAACTATCAACTGCCATCAGAAAATGTGCTGCCTATGCACGCCGGATCGAGCCAGCTTCACAATAAAGAAGTTTCGGTTTTCTTTGGTCTTTCGGGAACTGGAAAAACTACCCTTTCTTGCGACGAAGGCGTTGATCTCATTGGCGATGATGAACATGGAATGAGCGCTGATGGCCTTTTTAATTTTGAAGGCGGATGTTATGCCAAGACTTATAAACTCTCTCGTGCATCCGAACCTGGTATTTTCTCGGCCTCCAGCCAATTTGGTTCGATGCTTGAAAATGTAGTTATTACAGAAACCACTGGTGAGCCTGACTTTTTCAATAAATCTCTCTCTGAAAATGGTCGCTCTAGTTACCCACTAGATTTTATAAAAGACCTCGAATCAAGCTCGCGAGGTAAACTTCCCTCGCATATATTCTTTTTGACTGCAGACGCTTTTGGAATTTTACCTCCAGTTGCCAAGCTAACTAAAGAGCAGGCAATGTTTTATTTTGTGCTCGGTTACACGGCTAAAGTTGCCGGAACTGAAATCGGAATAAAAGAACCGGAAGCGACTTTCTCTCCCTGTTTTGGGGCGCCTTTTATGCTGAGACACCCAAGCGTTTATGCCAACCTACTAGGCGACCTTTTAGACAAGCATGGAATAAAAGTATGGTTAATCAATACTGGCTGGACCGGTGGACCTTATGGAGTTGGTCAACGCTTCCCTTTAAATATTACTCGCCAAATTATCCGAACCATTCAAAAAAACACCTTAAATCTTACTCCTACCGAGACCGATCCGGTCTTTGGATTTGATGTTCCACAAGCAGTTAGAAATGTACCGACATCTTTTCTTCACCCACGCGACAATTGGGGTGACCCTGAAAAATATGATGTTCAATCGAAAGAATTGGCGATGTCATTTCACAATCAAATGAAAGAGTTTGGAGACTTTTACGACGTCAATATTAAAGGAGCTCCCCTTTATAATGGCTAAACTCTGTTTGCTTTTAACTTTTCTCCTACTTGCTTCTTGTGCAACTAATGCTCCAAAGAAAATCAAAGAGCTTCGTTATATTGGTTCTATAAACTATAAGACTTCTAAAAGTTTTAAAGGCCTACAACTAGGTGGGCTTTCGGGTCTAGTTTATGACAAGAAAACAAAACGCCTTTTGGCGATTTCAGACGATCGAGGAAAGTGGGGAAAGCCCCGCTATTACTCTTTCAAATTTTTTCTTACCAGCAAGAAATTTAAATTAAGGACTGACACTTTAACTTTTCTCAAAAATAATAAAGGCAAAAAATTTAAAGATGGTCGAAGAGATTTTGAAGGCATCACCCTGTTACGAAATAACCATCTTGTCCTCAGCTCAGAAGGCAATACTAAAAAGAAACCACGTATCCCCCCAGCTCTGACGGAATTTGATAAGAAGGGTAATTTTGTTCGGGAATTAAATGTCCCCATAAAGTTTCTTCCAGAACCTACCGGCTATCATGATACAGGAGTCCGCAATAATCTTGGGCTCGAATCTCTCTCCTCCACGCCAAATGGAGGCTTCCTCTTTTTCGCAAACGAGGCACCACTTAAACAAGATGATCGCTTAAGCACTACTGAGTACGGAGGAGATGTCCGCCTAGTTCGTTACAAGGCCAGCGGAAGTAGTTTTCAACCTGATGGAGAATTTGTTTATCAAGTAGAACCCATTCCGGTGCCTGACTTAAAAAAGAAGCTACGTGGGTCAATCGGCCTGACTGATCTTTTAGCATTGGACGAGAATAGACTTATTTCAATCGAGAGGGCCTGGGTTCGTAAATTAAAAAAACAAACTATTCGCCTCTACTCTGTTGAAATTGAGCGCCAAACTTCAAATGTTAAGAACGAAGATTTTCTACATGGGAAATTCTATAAGAGAGTCAAAAAGAAGTTATTAGCTGATCTCGATAGTATCCTGCCATTGATGCCAAAGAAATGGCGTAAGCTCGATAATATAGAAGGGATTTGTTTGGGCCCGAGATTAAAAAATGGTAATTACACTCTAATCCTAGTCAGTGATAATAACTTCAACGCCCGTCAACGCACTCTTTTTATGGCCTTTGAAATCATCGAGAAAAAAACTAAATAGGTCCTAACACTTTCCAAATTTTTGAATCCATCAGATAATCTGCCCGATAAATTACACAATTTGGAATCTCTAGAGGCGTTTTACGTTCAGGCATAAGGTAGTGAAGGTAATTTCGAACGATACCACCATGAGTACTAATCCCAATTACCTGATGCTCAGTTTTGCAAAGCTCTGTGATCACTTCTTCGACTCTCTCTATACATTGCCTTCTGGTTTCTCCCTCGGGATAGCCTAAATCCAAATGCTCGTTTCCAGGTTCGCGAAATTTATCCCAAATGTCTTTACCAAATTTCGAAAAGATCTCTTCATGATCTAGTCCTTCAGCTAATCCGAAATGGCACTCTCTCAATTTTTCTTCTCTATGCATTTCAATTGAAAGCTCATTGGCGAGAGTTTTTCCGGTCTCCCAGGCGCGACTCAAGTCACTAGAATAGATGACTTGTATTCCACTGTTTTGAAGCCGTGGAATAAGAGACTTTGCCTGTTTAATCCCGGTTTTATTGAGGGGAATATCGGTATGCCCTTGGCAGCGATGAACCAAGTTCCAATCGGTTTCACCATGTCTAAAGAAATAGAATGTCTTCTTGGGTCCCATTAATTTTCTCGGTAGTAATCAGTTCGGTGCCAATTTTGACGAAAATCAATGATAAGAATGCGTATGATCCCACCAATTGGGATGGCCAAAAACATTCCGATAAGGCCGGCCAGGTTTCCCCCTATTAATAAAACCAACATTGCTAATAAGGGAGAGAGGCCGACACTATCTCCAACTAATTTTGGAGTTAAGACAAAGCTTTCGAGTAATTGGATAATAGTAAAAGAGACTAAAATTAATAGAACTGGCAGAGCTCCGCCGCCATTTGCCACTGTTATTAATAAACTTGAAATCAGTCCGGTAGAAAAGCCGACATAGGGTATAAGACTCAAAAAGCCTGTTAAAAGGCCTATTAGGAAACCAAAGCGAATGCCGATGAAAAAGAGGGTTCCGCCATAAAGCAACGCCAAGATGCCTGCCACGATCAGCTGACCTCTAACGAAACCTGAAAAAATTGTATTACACCGTCTTAATAGCTCTTCAAAATAGCAGCCCAACTTGGGTGGCAAGAATTCAAATATTTGACCAGTAATCTTCTCGTAATCATGGATTATATAGTAGAAAAAAACCGGGAAAAGAAAGAGATTTATTAGTGCCAGTAATACCCCTGAAACTCCCGAAAAAGTTCCCGCAAGAAAGCTAGAGAGCCCTTTGAAAAGTACCAGCGAAATCTTTGCACTGTACTGCCTTGCCATATCGATCAAGGCCTCGCTGTCGAGATGATAAGAGATGTTCCAATCTGATAAAAATAATTGGACTCGCTCTAGGCTGTGCCTCAGTACCGTAGGAATTTCTTTGAGAAATAATTTAAGATCATCAATCAACATGGGAGCGGTAATAAGACAGAGTGTCACAACTGCCAAGAAAATGATGATGAATAAAAGTGGAGTGGCCCATTCCCGCTTAATAGATCGGCGCTCCATTTTCTGGACAATGGGAAAAACAGCATAGGCCAGAATAAAGGAGCCTAGTAAGGGCGCTGTCGCGTCACCTAGTCCTATAAAAAAAAGACCAAATAGGGCCGCCGGGCAAAGAAGGTAAAACCAAATAGGTAAAATCACAGTCACTCCAACTTCTATTGTCTTTAAAGTTTCAATATTTGTCCAATCCAACCTATAATAGACTTGATGAACATCCTGACTATTAAGGCCCTCCATATTATTTTTGTTGTAACCTGGTTTGCAGGCCTTTTCTATATCGTTCGCCTCTTTATTTACCATGTAGAAGCAGAGGAGCTCGAGCCCACCGCCCGAAAAATCCTGCAAGACCAGTACAAAATCATGCAGAGAAGACTTTGGTACGGAATCACCTACCCTTCTGCTGTACTAGTTCTGATATTTGGCGGTTTATTATTAAAAAGCTGGCTACCACTTAGCAATCACCCCTGGCTTGGCGCCAAATTAGGGTTGGTGTTCTTACTCTATTGCTACCACTTTTACTGCGGCCATATTTACCAATGCCTAAAGCAGGGCAAAAAAACTCTTTCTGCCACCTCTCTCCGCTATTGGAATGAAGTCGCTACACTATTTCTTTTTTCCATTGTTTTTTTGGTTGAACTCAAAAATATCCTCAAAATGGGGCAAGGGGTCTTGGGACTGATGGCACTAGGCCTACTATTGGCCTTAGGGATCCGCTTCTATCGCAAAGTAACGAAATAGAGTTTCCAAGACACTAAAGACTATGAAAAAGAGTATCCTCATTATATTCACCACTTTTATCCTGATAATCCTAAGCAACCAGAGGGGATTCTTTATTCCCGAAGTAGCGCTTTCAGGGGAGTGCTCAAGCCAAGACTATAAAAGTGGCCCGCTCCGAACTCAATTGATTGAGCTCTACACTTCACAGGGCTGTAGCAGCTGCCCGCCTGCTGAAAAGTGGGTGAATGCCCTTTACGCCCATGCTGGACTCTATCGTGATTTCATTCCGATGCAATTCCACGTCGATTATTGGGATTATATTGGATGGAAAGATCCCTATGCAAAACCCCAGTATTCCAAGAGACAGCGGCAGTATGCAACTGAGTGGAGTAGTGGCCAGGTCTACACCCCCGCATTTGTCAAAAACGGCAAGGAGTGGAGAACCATTATCGCCCGCAGACCTCCAGAGAAATCAACAGAAAAGGTAGGCGTTTTACAGGCGTTAAAGAAGGCCAAAGGAAGTTACCAAGTTCGCTTTGAACCCAGTCTCCAAAAGTTTAAGGGGCCACTGATACTGCATTGGGCACTACTAGGTCATGGACTGGCGACTTCTGTCACCAGGGGTGAAAACTCAGGCAAGGCGCTGAAGAACAATTTTACGGTGTTATCCCATAGGCAAAAACCGTTAACAAGAAAGCAAGAACGATTTCAGGCGGAGGTTAAAATCGCGCCAACCGCTATTAAAGCCCCCGAATATGCGCTAGTATTCTGGCTGACGACAGGTCATTCGCAAGCCGCCATTCAAGCAACAGGAGGTTGTATCAATGAAGTCATTTAAAGGTATTCTCATATTTTCAATTATAGTAGGAGTTTCTATGTTTAAAATTTTCGCCCAGAAAGCTGATGACAGTGAGCAACCTAATATTTCTAAGCACCTGTCAGAAAAAGGGGCGGACAAAATCAATTGGAGTGCCAAGGACGACAACTACTGGAAGTCTGTCCTCCCGGCGATGACTTATAAGGTAACCAGAAAGTCAGGAACAGAGCGGGCCTTTACCGGAAAATATAATAAATACAGCAAAGCGGGCGTCTTCACTTGTTCTAATTGTGGTCAAAAGCTCTTCGATTCGAATACTAAATTTGATTCAGGAACTGGCTGGCCGTCATTTTACGATATTCATGCCCCGGATTCGGTTAAGCTTATAAGCGATAAAAAACTAGGAATGGTGCGGGTGGAGGTAGTTTGCAGTCGCTGTGATGCCCATCTCGGCCACGTTTTTGATGATGGACCAGCTCCTACCCATAAGCGTTATTGTATTAACTCGGTTTCCCTCAACCATATTGAAGAAAGCGCAGCGCCGGAAACTAAAAAGAAATAGTACCCGAGTAATAATCTCAAGAACCCTTATTTTCTCTCTATAATGTAAGGAAGTGATAGTCCCCATCCCAAGTACACTTTTGTATGATGTTTGCACTTTAAAAAAATGAACCTCTCATACAAAAGGAATTGTTATGAAAAGAATGACTTTGTTACTCCTGGTTCTTGCTTTCAGCACTTTTGCCAATGCTAAAGAAGGAATTCGATTTCATCCAAATCGCCTAATCGTAAAAATGAACAAGGGACAACAAGTTCCCCATTCAAAATACATTACCGGTGTTAAAAACTTATTTGGAACACACTATGTGGTTCAAACTAGTGCTGTTGAAGAATTACAAAATGAGCTAAGTGGTAACTCAAATGTAACTTACACAGAAAAAGATTATTACGCTGGAAAAAGAGACTTGGGATACTTAGTTCCTACGCCACTTCCACATAGCTTTAAATCGGCTCCTTCTTTTAATGATCCAAAATTATCAAGACAATGGCTCTTCAAAGACGCCGTTAAACACGGTATTTCAGTTTCAAAAGCTTACTCTGAAAATATCTCAACTCCACAAAAAGAAATCATTGTGGCAGTTGTCGATACTGGCGTCGATTACAATCATGAAGACTTAAAAGAAGTTATGTGGGTTAACGCTGGAGAAATTCCTGGAAACGGAATTGATGACGACGCCAATGGTTATATCGACGATATCCATGGCATCAACACCCTTGTACGCGATAGTAATGGAAACGCGACAGTAAATATGATGGATGGTCACAGCCATGGTAGCCATGTTTCAGGAATCATTGGTGCCAAACAAAATAACGGCAAAGGTATTGCTGGAATTGCTTCAAACGTTAGAATTATGGGAATTAGAACTGTTCCAAATAGTGCCGACGAATTAGACGTAGATGTTGCCGAAGCATTTATCTATGCCGCCAAAAACGGAGCTAAGATTATTAATTGCTCTTTTGGTAAAGCGCATAATGAAGGCGGACAAATGGTGGCCGAAGCTATCAAACATATCGGTGAAGAGTACGGAGTTCTAGTTGTAGCAGCTTCTGGTAATTCAAGTGCTGATATTGATCGCCGCCTCACTTACCCGGCTTCTTTTCCAAACGAACACCTAATGGTGGTTGCCTCAACAACCAGCGGTGGTCGGATGAGTTATTTCTCTAATTACGGGGCCCGCAATGTAGACCTTGCTGCTCCTGGTTCTTCGATTTATTCAACTGTACCGGGAAACCGCTACAGCTCAATGTCGGGAACCTCCATGGCCTCACCTGCTTCTGCAGGAGTTGCAGCCGAAGTGCTTTCAAACTTTCCTAACCTTACGCCATTGCAATTGAAGGCGGTCTTGATGGATTCTACAACTCCAATCGGGCGCTTCAGTGGAAGAATGGTTTCAGGCGGGCGAATTGACCTCGTCAGGGCCCTTCAAAAAGCTTCCGAACTATAAGAAATTACTGCATAATAGTCTAAAAGGGCCGGTCTTCGAACCGGCCTTTTTTGTAACAAGAAAAGCCTCATCATCACTTATTCATAAGATAAACAATTGCAGGAAGCCCTATGAAAAAGCTATTTCCAAAACTAATCGCTCTATTCGCCATCATTGCGGCCTTTATGCTGATCAAACACTTCGGGCTGACTGAATACCTCACCTTTGATTACCTCAAATCCAATCAAGCCAATTTTCAGTCCTATTATCAATCCAACCAAATCCAAACGATTGGCATTTTTGTGGCGCTTTACATTCTCGTGACCGCACTCTCGCTTCCAGGTGCAGCTATTTTGACTTTGGCCGGAGGCGCACTTTTTGGACTCTTAGTGGGCACCATAGCTGTTAGTTTCGCTTCTACTATTGGAGCTACACTCGCCTTTTTAGCGGCTCGCTTTTTTCTAAAGGAATCTATTCAAAATAAGTTTGGTGATAAACTCGCCGCTATTAATTCAGGGATCGAAAAGGACGGGGCGTTTTACTTATTCACACTAAGACTTATCCCGGCTTTTCCATTTTTCATCATTAACATGTTAATGGGCCTAACGCCGATAAAGACTGGAACCTACTTTATCGTTTCTCAATTGGGAATGCTCGCCGGAACGATTGTCTATGTAAATGCAGGTAC
The DNA here is from genome assembly GCA_018646195.1 of Halobacteriovoraceae bacterium. GTDB lineage: Bacteria > Bdellovibrionota > Bacteriovoracia > Bacteriovoracales > Bacteriovoracaceae > JABGVH01. Next base: position 12,623 of record JABGVH010000062.1, on the reverse strand, counting down.
CCAGCTTTCTAGAATAGATGGCCTGAGTGGCATACTTTCCCCTGGGATACTTGGGGCATTCGTCCTTCTTGGGCTACTTCCCTTTATCGCCAAGAAAATTATTTCGCTTATCAAGGCCAGGAAAATCTATTCACGCTTCAAGCGTCCCTCGCAGTTTGATTACAATATGGTTGCTATTGGCGGGGGTTCTGCAGGTCTTGTGACCTCGTACATTGGTGCTGTTACAAAAGCTAAAGTGGCATTGATAGAAAAACATAAAATGGGTGGCGACTGTCTAAATACCGGATGCGTTCCCTCTAAGGCGCTGATCAAATCGGCCAAGGTAATGAACCTAGCTAAAAATTCAGCGAAGTATGGAATAAAGGCGATGAACGTTGAATTTGATTTCGCCGAAGTAATGGAACGAGTTCAAAAGGTCATAACAAAAATTGAACCCCATGATTCAGTTGAGCGCTATTCGTCCCTCGGGGTGGATTGCATAGAAGGCTCAGCAAAAATATTATCCCCCTGGGAAATCGAAGTGAATGGGAAAGTCATTACCACCAAAAATATAACCATTGCGACTGGCGCCCGGCCCTTTGTTCCTCCAATCCCGGGACTATCAGAAATCGATTACCTGATCTCTGATAATTTATGGGATATTCGAGAATTGCCAAAACGTTTTGTAGTGCTTGGTGGTGGTCCCATTGGTTTAGAAATAGCCCAATGCTTTCGGCGCTTTGGATCAGAAGTTTTTGTTATTGAAATGGCGCCACGGATTATGATTAAGGAAGACCCAGAAGTCAGCCAACTAATCCAAAAAAAGCTGGAAAGCGAAGGTGTTAATGTTCTGATTAATCACCGGGCGAAAGAGTTTAAAGGTAAAACATTGATTTGTGACTTTGAAGGAAAGGATGTTTCAATAGATTTTGACCAAGTTCTGGTAGCTGTTGGTAGAAAGCCGAATGTCAGTGGATTTGGATTAGAAGAACTTGGTGTTTCCCTTAGAAGGAATGGCACTATTGATAGTGACGATTACCTAAGGACAAATTATCCCAATATATATGCCTGTGGCGATGTAACTGGACCTTTCCAACTCACACACACTGCCGCCCATCAGGCCTGGTACTGCGCAGTCAACGGACTCTTTGGGCGCTTTAAAAATTTCAAGGTCGACTATAGCGTTATCCCTTGGGCGACTTACACCGATCCAGAAGTCGCAACAGTTGGTCAAAATGAAGAATCTTGTAAACAGCAGGGCATTAAATACGAAGTGACTCGCTATGGAATAGATGACCTCGATCGGGCCATTGCCGATAGCGAAGATTTTGGGTTTGTAAAAGTTCTTACCAAACCTGGAAGCGATAAAATCCTAGGCGCCACTATAGTAGGGCAACATGCTTCTGATTTACTACTTGAGTTTATCTCCGCGATGAAAAATGGTTTTGGACTCGAAAAGATATTAGGAACAATTCACACCTATCCCACCATGGGAGAGGCCAATAAGTACCTCGCTGGTGAATGGAAAAAAAGCCGGGCGCCAGAAGGGCTTCTCAGTTGGGTCGAAAAATTTCACCGCTGGGAACGCGGTGGCGAAAAAGTTTAACACCATTGAAAACAGGAGTATTCCCGGTTATTCTTAGAGCTGGAATACTCTATGAGCAAATTGCGATTTTCGCTGACATTTCTAAGTCTTTTTTTAGGATTTTTCTGTATTTTCTATTTTGGGGATTACTTCTTAAACTCCCACGTATATTTTAGAATTTTTGATTTTAATACCCATCACTGCGTCAGTTCAATTAATTGCATTCCATCTTTTCTTTTTAGCCAAACCCAAGAAGGGCATATGCTGAGCTTCTTCATACTCAGCCGAATACTGCGGTTTTTTGACCTCAGTCATGGGCTTATGATTACTCAGATACTCCACTCATTTTTTGTAGCTTTTTTTATGCTGACTTTTTCTTATCTGCTTAGATTTAAGCATGTAAGTCCTTGGTGGCTTTTTTTACCGCTCTTACTATTCCCCGAACTTAATCAAATGATTTTTACAGCTGAAGATAATATTGTTTTCTATGGCTTTCTCATTGTTTTTTTGAGCCTACTTTATTTTCCTAATATTATTGAGGACGAAGAGCGAATAAAAGACAAACATGTTGTGACAGGAATGATGCTTAGTATTGCCATGTTTTTTCATTCTTCAACACTCATTTTTCTGCCTTTGATGGGCATCGCTTTTTACGACTTCTTTATTAAAAAGAAAAAAGAAATTAAAATTATTTTCCTATGGCCGATTATCTGCTTACTTTCTTATTTTTTAATTCATTGCCTATTTACAGTTAACTGGTCCCTGGAAGGAATTACCAAAGCTCCCGTCATCAACGTTATACTCGGATTTTTGGGTTTTGGTAAAATGACAATTGGAACAGCTGCCTTTGCTAAACATACAGGCGCTAATTTAAGTTATCTATCGCAAGTCCAAGGCGCTATAGGAGGAATGCTCTTGCCTGACTCTGCCTATACCTTTTGGAAGTTCATCACAATATTCAATACCGCCTTTTTTACTGGATACTGTACTTGGATTTTTAGTAAAAAATACCGAAATTTCTCTTTCTTTCGCACAGATTATTGGCTCGCCTCTCTAATCATATCAATCGCAGTGGCCCTTACTTACGAACCAGCAGAAGCTGAACGCTGGGACTACTTTGCCATCAATATGATTATTGGGATTGTCTATTTTCTTTCCTTAAAAAAAGATCGGCTGGATAAGATCATTCTCTATAGCTTTATTTCGATCCAGGTTCTTAATAGCATCTTAACTTACAGTGAATTACAAACTCTCTATTCAAAAGAGACCGCCAATGTTCTTAAAGCGCGATCAGAGATACGAGAAATTCCCAAAGGCCTCTATCGCAAGTACCTTTTCCCTATAGAGTCTGCCAGTGTCGGCGCCTATATTGCCTCCCATTTTCCAAAAGAAGAAAAGAATATTTTTTATCTCGATGTGAAGACAAAGAAGATTTATCAAAATCCTTCTGCATTTTTATCAAATAAAGAAAATCGTTGGGATGAGATTTTTAAGAGTGACTATTGTGTTTTTTGCTTTTTCAAAAAGGACCCACAAAAAGGTATAGTCGAAGTCAGTAAATATTTCGAAGTTTTAAGTGAAAAAAATATATTTATTCACCCTGAAGTTGAGAAAGCAATAAATCAAACTCCTTCTCCTTAGTCTCATACTCTTCACTAATTGGAGAAAGCTTTTCAAATGCATCTTGAATTTTAAAATGTAATTTGCCAATTTTTTGGGTGACCTCAACGATAGCGTCTCCATCTGCCTCAGCGGTAAACTTCTCTAAGTCGTTGTTCAGCCCCTCTAGTAAAGCCTCGCTGTCTACAATTTCCTTTTCAAGTAGATCCATCTCGGACTTAAGCGGTTTGCAAGTTTTAGATTTTTCTCTGATCAATTCCTGGCGCTTCTTCTGGAGCTCTTTTTTATTAAGACCTTTCTTTTTTTTCTTTGGAAAGGTTTCTTCACTTTCCCAGCCAATCTTATTCAAAAAATCATCGTAGGTTCCAATAAAGTAATCGGCTCGACCTTCATGAAAAATAATCAGCTTATTTACAAGATTTCTCAGTAAGTATTCACTGTGGGTCACAATTAAGAGCGCCCCCGGGTAGCGGGAAATTTCATCAGACAAGGCCTCTACTGACTCAATATCAAGGTGATTGGTAGGTTCGTCTAATAAGAGTAGGTTTGTGGGATGGGCCAGGATTTTACCAAGCAAGACACGGCTACGCTCCCCCCCAGATAATACTTCAATTTTTTTATCGGCAAGGTCCCCTTGAAACATCATGGCGCCGCAAATACTGCGGATTTCGGTATGCCCTAGCTTTGGGTTAGAGGAACGAATCTCCTGGCTAATAGAATGCTTAATATAAAGTCTCTCTACATTTGTCTGTCCAAAGTGGCCCTTTGAAAGAGAGGGGTGGTTTGTCATTGTCCCATTGGTGGCGGTCAACTCTCCACCTAGGACATTTAGCAGAGTCGATTTCCCCTTGCCATTTTTACCTATTATTCCAATCCGATCATTTTTGCCAATGGTAAGATTAAGCCCGCTAAAAAGCTGGTCTTGATCTTCACCAGTGTAAGCAAAACCAAGATTCTTGGCCTCGAGAATTACTTTACCCGGGCATTCTTTATGATGAAACTTGAAGCTAAGATTCGATTCAGATGCAAGGGCATCCATACTGCCCATTTTTTCAATCATTTTCATTTTAGATTGGGCCTGACGGGCCTTTGATGCCTTGGCCTTAAAGCGGTCTACGAAGCCCTGCATTTCATCCCGCTTTTTTTCTTGATTCATGCGGGTCTGTTCGTAAATCTCATCTTCCATTATGAGCTGTTCATAGAATTTAGCAGTATCACCCTTGGTTTTTTTCAAACGCTTGCGGGAGATTCCCATGATGTGCGTGGCGACTGCATCCATAAAGTCTCTATCGTGGGTGATCAGCACCACTTCTCCATCAAAATTGCGTAGGAAACCTTTTAACCAGCGCAGGGAGACAATATCAAGATAGTTTGTGGGCTCATCTAAAAGCAGCATATCTGGTGATTGCACTAGGGCCTTGCATAAATTAATTCGGATTTGATAGCCACCGGAAAACTCATAGGGATCGCGTTCCAAGTCATCTTGAGTAAAGCCCAGTCCGAAAAGTATTTTTTCGGCGCGGAAAAAATCGTATTGCTGATCCTCTTCGAGAACTTGGCAGCACTCCTCTATCACAGTCGGTTTAGAGAACTTTATATGCTGCTCTAGTGAAACTATCCGGTAACCTTTTGGTACCGTTATAACGCCAGCATCGGGCTCTAAGTCGCCATCAATCATACGAAAAAGAGTTGATTTACCGCTACCATTTCGCCCGACAAGTCCCACTCTCTCGCCATAAGAAACTTGGAAAGTTACGTCCTCGAAGAGAACTTGGTCACCAAAGTGTTTTTGAAGATTAGCTGCCTGTATCATTTAGAAGCCTTATGGCGTCGCGTTAATAAAAAATTCCTATTGCTTCATTATGCCTTGTAGAGCCAACTTCGATCGACCATACTGGGCCGAACACTCGTAAAAGGAAGCAATTATGATTCAAAAAGTTTTGCCATTTCTATTGGCATTTGTCCTCAATTTTTCTGTAGAAGCCGCTACTAAGGCAAAAGTTACCATGCCAGATCGTGTAACAGTCAAAAAAACTAGTTTAGTCCTCAATGGACTCGGCATCCGCAAGGCCACTTGGCTTCGAGTCAAAGTCTATGTCGGCGGACTTTACCTAAAAAAGAAAACTAAAGACGCCAGCGCCGCGATTAATCAGGCCGGCCCAAAATACCTGCGAATGCATTTTGTTAGAGACGTCGCCGCCAAGAAATTAGTGGCCGCTTGGACCGAAGGATTTGAAGCGGCAGTCAAGGACCATAAAAAAATCAGCAGTGAAATTAAGCAATTCAACAACTGGATGGAAGACGTTCAAAAAGGTGAAGAAATTGTCCTTACCTTTCTTAAAGATGGAGTCGAAGTCGACGTCAAAAATAAGCAAAAAGGCAAAATTAAGTCAAAGCGTTTTGCTAAAGACTTACTCTCTATTTGGTTTGTTAACCCAAGAGATGAAAATTTAATGCTGGGAATGCTCGGTAAATCAGACGATTAATTTAATCACTAAATTCAGTATACTTTTTTGAATTACCCCGTGCTTTCGCCACGGGGTATTTTTTGCCATTTTTTAGCATTTTCTGATCGACCAATTCTTTTAAATCGAGATTTAAGACGGTCGCCAAGCGCAGTAGATAAACAAAAATATCGGCCACTTCATCCCCAACCGCCTCAATCAACTTTGGATCGCTTATATCCCAGGAGTCTTCCTCCTTCATCCATTGAAAAATTTCTAATAGCTCAGAGGCTTCCACCGAAAGTGCCATTGAGAGGTTTTTAGGACTGTGAAATTGTTCCCACTCGCGGTCAACTGCGAACTGCTTCAAGCTGGCCTTTAATGCTGCAATGTTTAAAACTTCATTTTGACTGTCGCTCATTCAAATTATTTAGCACACGCCCTCTGTGAAAACAATCAAACGCGAGTACCAGTGGATAAAAGTCAAATAAAAACAATGATTTAAACGTTGAGCGCGATCTTGCTATAGGGTATTCTTGTTCGGTGATAATTAAAATTCATTACTACGGAGGGAATCTATGAAGAAACTATTATTCGCATCCCTGGCCTTTGCAGCGCTTTCAACAGGTGCTTTTGCCAAATCTTACCAAGCTCAAGGTTGTGGACTTGGAACTCAATTTTTCAGTGACGGAAGCAGCTTGGTTCACCAAGTTCTCGGATCGACAACAAATGGTTCATCTGGAAACAATACCTTTGGTATGACTTCAGGAACATCTGGCTGTGAGCTTGATGGAAGCGGTTCTGCCCAAGTTATCTTTATCGAGGCCAATAAAGTAGCACTTGCTAACGATATTGCTCGTGGAAATGGAGAAACTCTAGCTTCACTTAACAGAATGTACGGCTGTTCTAATCACAAAGCGATTGGTACTGCTCTTCAGCAAAAATACGAGACTATTTTCCCATCGGAAAAGGTTTCTGCTGTAAATGTTAACAGGACTATCAATACTATTATCGATAATAAAAAAGCCTGTATCTAGTATTTAAAACAATGTTTGAAAGAAGGCCTCTGATTAGCTAGGGTTACTAGCTTATGATCAGAGGCTTTTTTGTATCCTTATTTCTAGCTATGTGCCTTCCTTCCGCCCTTGGAAGCTCTCACCCGCTAATTAAAAGCGCCATAGACAAAAAACTTTACCAAAGTCCCGAATGGAAAAACCTTCTCCACTACCAAAAGAATTTTTTTGGGGGCTTCACAAGCGAGGCTATCGGAATGTCCTTTTTCTTTGCCAAGAATGGCAGAAAGAATCCGAAGGCCGAATTAGTGGCGACTCTCAAAGCTTTTATTAACCCGGGAAAAATAGAAAATTACGATCAACACCCAATTTGTCGTTTCCCCTCCCGCTACCTTTATTTTAAAGACAAATTAGGACTGGTTAAAAATACCAACTGTCCCAAGTACGATGCCTTTGTAAAACGGACTGCCGCCAAATCTATCTCTTTAGTTTTCTCATCTTATTATTTAAACGCTCCTGCCTCAGCCTTCGGACACACGCTATTGCGTCTTAGTAAAACACCTACTGGTAAAAAAGTTCCAGAAGGTGGAGAGCTTTTGGATTACGCCGCAAATTACGCCGCAATGGTGACCACTAGTAATGCCCTTCTCTATGGCCTTGCCGGTTTAACGGGGGGCTTTAATGGTGAATTTACGGCGATGCCTTATTTTTATAAAGTCCGTGAATACAATGATTATGAATCTCGCGACCTATGGGAATACCAGCTCAACCTCGATCAAAAGCAAATTAATAAAGTAGTCGCGCATATTTGGGAGATGGGCCAGACCACTTTTCAATATTTCTATCTAACTGGGAACTGCGCTTACCATATGATGGGATTGATTGACATTGCCAACCCTACCTGGCGCTTAACTGAAAGAACTCCTTTCTTTGTCATCCCGGCTTCAACTATTCGGGTCGCCATGGAAACTCCAGGACTTGTAACGAAGGTCCTTTTTCGCCCCAGTAAGAAAAAACAATTCTTCGCCTCTCTTAAGAAATTAAATAAAAGCGAATACCGTGAGTTCGAAAAATTAACCGCCCATAAAAATCCCAATGACCTCTCTGCTGGTCTAGAAAAAAGCTCTAGGGCGAGAATCTTAGATGCCGGAATGGACTATCTCGATTTTACTTACTCCAAAGAAATTCTGCTCGACAAGAGCGTTGCCAATGCCTGGAAGCGAAAATTCTTAATTGCCAGGGCAAAAACTGGAATCCGTACTAAGAAAGAAAAAATTCCTACAAAAGAAGTAGAGATGCCTCATCGAGGTCACGGGCTGAGGCGTTTAAGTCTTAGAGAGGGCAGCGGAAACCAGTACAATCACTTTACCCAATTTGAATACCGCTTCGCTTTGCACGACTTAATGGATGCGACCGCCGGACAAAGTCCCTACTCCACAATGGAAATGGGAAATGCCAAATTTCGCCTTACTGATTGGGAAAAGAAGAGTCGCGGGAATGGCCTCAGGGCCAAGTTTCGATTAGAGAGTTTTTCTCTAATGCGAGTCAGGGCCTTGAATACAATAACCAAGAGAAGTAAAAAATGGAGCTGGCGAGCACACTTTGGCACTAAGACAATCAAAGACCGTGACTGCGTTAGCTGCTTTTCACCTACCGCAGAGTTAGGCTTTGGAGGTTCTGTTGCCCCTGGTAAGTGGCTCTTTTCGCTTTTACTGGCGCCAGAATTTAACGCCAATAGCGAATTAGGACATCGAGGTTTTCGTGCCGGCATCGGACCCGAACTCGATGTATTTTATAATTTTGCCGAAAATATAAAGCTCAAAGTATTTGGAGAGATAAAAACCTGGCAATTTGTAAAACGGGATTATAGCTATCGCTATGGAACTGATTTTCGCTGGGGCTTTAAAAAGAACTGGGCACTTGATATCGCCTATACCCGGCACCATGCGCTCTGGGAAACTTCGACTGGCCTGTTATTTTATTATTAAGAAAAGACTTTTTGAATTTCATCTCTGAGGAACTCAGTCCCATTCTTTACGGCCAATTGAGCATCGCCGCTCTGGTCTTCATTTGAAAATTCTTGAAGGTAATGAAGTAAGTCCATACTGGGCAGTGAATCTTCTTCTATTATTCTTGAGCCGAGCTTTTTTTGAGCTTCTAGAGCATTAAAATACTGCTCATTTCTTTGGGCAATTTTAAGTGGGATAAAAATACTTTTCTTATTTAATGCCAAGAGTTCGCAAACTGTTCCCGCTCCGGCGCGGGAAATGATGGTGTCCGAAAGTTTATAGAGATCGATCATGCCTTCATTCAAAAAATCCAGTGGAAGGTAGTTTTCATTCTCAACTTTTGAAAATTCTTCTATATAGTTTTTTCCCACCTGATGCACGATAAAGTATTTTTTTGATAACTCATGTAGATATTTTTTGACTAAATCATTAAGCAGTCCCGAGCCATTTCCTCCGCCTGTAATAAAAAGAATGGGTTTCGAAATATCATTAATATTTACTCCGGAAATTACCAGCTCGCCTACTGAAGAATTAAAGAGCTGCTCGCGAAGTGGGTATCCGGAAACTTCAGTTTTTTCTGAGGGGAAAAATTTTAAAGAGTCTTCGAAGCTTATATAAATTTTCTGAGCAAAGAGCGAACAGATCTTATTAGCTAGACCTACCTGACTAGTTTGCTCGTGAATGAAAACTTTTTTTCCCATAAACCAAGCCGCCAAAACGACAGGAACAGATACAAAACCACCGGTCGAAAAAACTAGAGAACGATTGCGCTTAAAACGAGCAAGAATCCAAAAAGCATCCCAAATCCCCTTGAAGACCTTAAAAATATCTAATAAGTTCTGTAGAGAAAGGTAGCGTCTAAGTTTTCCGGTAGAAATGGCGTAGTAGGGAATTTTTTGATTTTCCACTAAGCTGCGTTCAATTCCCTGATGAGAGCCAATATAATAGATTTTATTGCGGATATCTTTTTGCAATTCATTGATTAAGGTAAGCCCCGGGACTACATGGCCGCCACTCCCCCCACCAGTAAATATAATCACTCTTTCATTGGACATAGATTAAGGGTACCCGAGTTTACTACTACGGGGTAGAGATTTTTTCCCCACATTTCCCCCACTTAGACACAAGTTTATAATTAACTAGAGAGTTCTATTTAAAACGATAAAAAGGATCAGGAATGAGGAATACCTTCTATTTGATTTCTATAATCTGCCTCACTGCCCAGGCAGTAGGTAGCTATTTTTACCACCCCCTCATTTGGAGTTTTGGACTGACAGTTCCGGTTGTTCTCTTGGGAATTTATGAAGTTCTTCAAACCAAAAGAACCTTAATGCGAAATTATCCCATTGTCGGGCGTGCCCGCTACTGGATGGAAATTCTTCGGCCGAAAATTTACCAATACTTTGTTGAAAGTGATACCGATGGGACACCAATTAGCCGAATTATAAGAAATGTTGTTTACCAGCGAGCAAAAAAACAATTGGCTTCAACTCCATTCGGAACTCAGTTGGATATTTATGAGCCTGGTTATGAATGGGTCAATCATTCTATGAATCCTCTCAAGCTAGATGCAATCGATCCCAATGAGCTTAGAGTTTCAGTTGGAGGCTCCGATTGCATAAAACCCTACTCCCTTTCCATTTTTAATATTTCGGCAATGAGCTACGGGGCACTTAGTGCTCAGGCGATTGAGGCCTTAAATTGGGGAGCAAAAGAAGGGAACTTTGCCCATAATACAGGAGAAGGGAGTGCTTCCCGCTTTCATTTAAAGCGCGGCGGTGATCTTATCTGGCAAATCGGAACTGGTTATTTTGGCTGTCGTAACGAAGATGGTACTTTTTCTGCCGCCAAATTTGCGGAAAAATCAAATCATCCTAATATTAAAATGATTGAAATTAAAATCTCCCAAGGTGCAAAACCAGGTCATGGGGGGATTCTCCCTTCCCAAAAAAATACGCCTATAATAGCTGAGGCCAGAGGTGTCGAGGCCTGGAGACGAGTTGAGTCTCCATCCGCCCATTCGGCCTTCAGTGGAAATAAGGAACTTTTGGAATTCATTAAAAAACTGCGTGAGCTTTCGGGAGGCAAACCAATTGGTTTCAAAATTTGTATGGGCAGTCCTTCTGAGTTTGATGACCTTTGCAAGACCATGGTTGATACCGGGATAAAACCAGACTTCATTGCAATAGATGGTGGAGAGGGTGGAACTGGCGCCGCTCCGCTTGAATTTTCTAATTCAATTGGCATGTCACTCAAAGACGGACTAGTTTTTGCTAGTGACTACCTCAATGCTTACGACCTCAAAAAAGACATTAAAATTATAGCCTCAGGAAAAATCATGACAGGCTTTGATATCATAAGAAATATTTGTCTCGGAGCTGACGCCTGTTATACCGCCCGTGGCATGATGCTAGCGCTTGGCTGTATACAGGCATTAGAATGCAATTCAAATCATTGCCCAACTGGTGTGGCGACTCAGAACCCTAGTCTCGCTTCAGGTATAAATGTGAAAGAAAAACATACCCGCGTTTTCAATTATCACCACTACACACTAGAAGCAGTGGCAGAAATGCTGGCGGCGATGGGAGTAGGATCAACTACTCAGCTAGGAAGAACCAATCTTTGGCGGCGAATTTCGACTAATGAAATTAGTTCCTACGAGAAGCTCTTTCCAGAAAAGAATGTAGGTTCTTCTCTCTTAACTTCTGCGTAGGAAAGGATCGATTACTTAAGCGGCATTCTGTAAAATGAACCATACTGGTGAGCGTACTTCTGAGTAATCATCCCGTAGCCAGGATAGTTAGTATCACCCAATGTAAAATTACGTCCAAAAGAACCAGTTCCCCAGGAATTCTTAAAGTAATAAACCCCACGGTATTTGAAAGTCTTCATACTTCCATCGGCCATTTTTACTGTGGTTTCAACAATTTTATCATCGTCATAACCTACGATTAGGATTGAATGACCTGCACGGTGCTTAGGAGACTCAATAGCATCAGCTGAACCTGCCTCAGGAAAACCAACAAGACCATTGGCCCAGGCTTCATTGTCACGTCCAATATTATAGGTAGGCGCTTTGCTATGATTCCAGGCCCCGTAATAAAATTCAATTCCCATAGTCAGTGGGGTTCCAGCAATAAGAAATTGCTTGGCCTGGCTGGTACTCCAGAGACTGTAGCTAGTACTTGTAAAACGAACAAATTTATTTCTAAATGTAACTGCTTCTGTCCGGGCATTTAGAAATTCCGGATCATAGAGAAGATTTCCTTCAGCCTGGCCATTCAATTGTTGCTCGGAAGCTGCCAGTAGATCTGGGCTTCTATGACCTAGCAGGCAAGATTTTTTCTTATTGCCGGTATAACTTCCACAGCGCTCAATCGCCAAGGGAGTTGTCGTATCCTCATCCCAAGTGATTCCGAGGTAGGGAAAAGTCTTTTCAGTAGGAACTCCGTGGCGTCTAATTGCATTGAAGTTGGCCCATGAGCTCGAGCCCTCTCCGGTGGAAGTTCTCATGATTAGGTATTCTAAGTACTCTTCAGAAAGGTCCGTATCGAGAGGAAAGTCTTTCTTTATAACAAGCATTGCTTCTAGCAGCGCAATCCCAGAAAAAATTGAACAAGTTCCACGGGAGGCCTGTGATTTTACCGGTGTCATTTTTGCTATCAAGTCTTCAGTTTTACTGACCGAAAATCCGTCTTTATTTTCCAGGTCATTGACTATCGGATGGACTAAATTTTTATAGGCCGGATCGAGGTAGGCGCCTTCATTTGCAAATGCATTAGAAACTGAGAGGCCAAAAATAAGGGCTATTGCCTTAAGTGCGTGTGTCATAAATTCTCCCGATTTAGACGGTATTTGTGTTGAGCGAACCTACCCCGCGCCCCTCTATCCGACAACCAAAACCTTCCCACAACGTGTCATAAGAAAGAGATAGAAGCCCAAGCTCCTATCTCGATAAACCCCAGGCCAGGTT
>JABGVH010000188.1 GCA_018646195.1 Halobacteriovoraceae bacterium | reverse complement strand
TTTCCGATCGCAACTAAAGTCGAGGGTAGAAGCGAGTCTAAGGCAAATTGATCAACTTGTAGATTAACAAAAAAGGCGCCAAGGAAGACATAGGGGGTGTACTTCCGCCCGTAGATAAAAAGTGCAGCGATCGCCAGTCCCGAGGGCGGCCAAAAGGGGCAGCGTGTCCAGCAGCAGTCGCCGCCAGCCAGAGTCCCAGCTTTGCGCTAAGTATATAGGTTATTGAGATTAATAGGCCCTTCATAGGTTGGGCAAGTTAGCACGTGGCGCACTATTGAGCAAAATAGAAGCCTAGCTCATTAAATAGAGCACTAAGTAGGGAGTTAAGAAGAATAGGATTACTGAGAGCTTATAATAGGCCATAGCGGCATATTGAATGGCGTTGAATTGCTCGCGGCTTACGGTGAAGAACTTGCTGTGGATGCTGTAGACCCAGTCACTGGCGAGCGCCATAAAGAGGAACCACCACAGCAAAAGCCCCATGCTGAAGCAAAAAGACCACATAAAAAACTCTCTCAAAATTAGTAAATCCATTTATAGTCCTCTGATTAAGATTTTCTTCTCGAATCTCACTTTTGTCTAGGGTATGCTAAATGAATAGGAATTACATGGATATCGATCAGGTTTTTAAAAATAATGAGAAGTGGATTGCCGAGAAATTGGCAGAAGGTCCAGATTTCTTTGAAAAATTATGCCAGGGTCAGGAACCAGAGTTGCTCTATATTGGCTGTTCCGATAGCCGGGTAACCGCCGAAGAAATTATGGGTCTAAAAGCCGGAGAGGCCTTTGTTCATCGGAACGTTGCCAATATGGTCAATAGCCTCGACCTCAATGTCATGACTGTCCTCAATTTTGCCGTCAACCAATTAAAAGTCAAACATGTTGTGGTTTGCGGCCATTATGGTTGTGGTGGAATTAAAGCGGCTCTTCAGCACTCCGATATGGGAATTTTAAATCCTTGGCTGCGGAATATTCGCGATGTCTATCGCTTGCATAAAAATACCTTAGATAATATCAGCGACGAGTCGAAACGCTACGATAAATTAGTAGAACTTAACGTTCAAGAACAATGTATCAACTTGATAAAAACTGCCGCCGTTCAAAAAGCTTCTGCCGCCTGGGATATTAAAGTTCACGGCTGGGTCTTCGATATGGCGACCGGCAAACTAATAGACCTCAAAATCGACTTTAAGAAAATTCTCAAAGGCATCGAAGAAATCTACCGCCTCGAAAAATAATTTACTTACTAGTCAATTTACTTAAATCATCCGATATTGCCGTTAGCAAGTCATTGCAATCAACCTTCATATCTCGACAGCTCAAATGACCATTTATGCGGTCGATACTGAGAGGCTCAGTAAATAGATTAACCCCCTCCTTACAAAGGTTTTTAATTCCTATGCAAACATTATAGCTATCGGCGTGGGCACTTAGGGAAAGACTTAGCAGTAGTGTTGCTAAGAAAAGTCGAAAAGATGTTTTCATAATAGGCTCCATTAAATGTGATTGAGCCTACAGTAACTAAAATCAGTAGTTAGTAGCAGATACTTCCGGATACTCCTGTAGAATTTTCAGGTTTAATTATTCTTGCTGGGATGAAAAAATTGATTATAGCGAATCATAGTATCCTTATCGGTAGTTAAGACTCGGTATTCATCTGGGATCATAAATTTAAAAACTTTCTCCGCTAAAGTCGGGTCCCCAGCAGGCAGCTTTTCGAAGACTTCATTAGGGACTTGGTAGGCGACGACGTTGTCGGCATAGCTGGTAGCGCTTGGGGCATGAGTAGTTACTGAAATTCCATCGGGAAGATTAGCCCCTCCAATTTTTGAATGCAATAAACCATCTCCATAGGAGAGAAAGTGCTGGTCTCCTCTAGGGACATCTTTGATATCAACTCCCACCTGCGATTTTGAAATTATGGGGCCATCTGGATAGGCGGTTCCTTTGTAAACTAAAGTATGCCCTGGTTTGGCCCTAAGCTGTTTGGGAACCCCGGTAAAGTAGCGGATACCATCTTCACCTTTTGCTATATGAGTGCCCTCTAGGTATTTGAGTCGTGCCAGTGAGCCCTCGACATCTCCAAAAATTCCTCGGGCATGGGCCACCATTTTTCTCTGGTTTTCAGTCAGTCCGCGCAGTCCACCGACTCGTTGATCGGTTATGGCCCTCTTTAAGAATTGAACAACATCGACGGGGACATCTTCCAGAGTATTGAGACCTTTGGTGTAATTCCCTACTTTTAATTTTTCAAGAGAGTCTGAGATACGCTTCAAATTGTTTTGACTCAGGTGCTTTTCAAGGTTTCCTTTACTAAGTCTAGTGAAAATTTCGCTCAACCCAATTTTTGTAGGAGAGGCGCCCACTCCAGGAAGGTAGGAGAGCGCTCTTTGAAAACTTGTTCCCTCTTGGTAACCACCGGTCACTCCACCTCGGACTAGTATCCTGGCATCGTCGGGATCGATTCCACCCCTTAAAAGTATCCGGTATTTTTCAGCTATCTCTTCAGGGCTGAATTGGTAGACAGCGACTTTTTTACCAGGGGGATAGGCGTGGGCACGAAGCACTACCTTGACTTGCTGTGGAGAGAGGTCGGGGATCAAAGTTTTGGCGACAATTGTCCTTAGTGGTTTTGATAGTCGAGAATTTCTCACCACCACCGAAGTTGGGAATTGATAGGCCTTGCTCTTGGCGCGCAAGTTGGCCGCCATATTACTCATCGCCTGGGCCATTTTCTTAGGGTCCATATCCCGCGCCAATTGCGCTAAGTTGCGTCCCATCACTCCAAGGCTAAGTCCCCCGAGAGCGCCCAGCACTTTGGCCTCAAAAATGGCGTCGTTTAACTCCCCTTGGGCGCGGTCGTATTCGGCCTTGAGCTCAGCTGGAATTTCGTCGCTCTCAAGCATGGTTTGTCTCAAACCAAGCACCATAGTATTAAAATGGCCTAGCTTATTATAGACGTTGATTCCTTCCACCGCAGTTGAGCCGGCGACGAGTGCACTGACTACCGTGCCCGAGGCCAAGCGCCCGGCAAAGGCCAGGCTTCTGGCGGCAACCGACCCACCTTTTATTAAAAGTCCGGTTCCCCAGCCGACTACTGGCAGTAGGCCAACTCCAAGCGCCACGTAGTCGATGGTTTTAAAAACTATTTTTTTCCTATGATCACTTTTCATGATCTCACCCATAAGACCGCAAATATAATCTGAGGAGTTAGGGTAGTTCATCAAGACACTGCCGATCGAAAAGGGATTAATTTTGAGTAGCGACTTTATCTTGTCGTGGGCATCGTCAGAATCGCTCAAGTCAAGCAGCTCTTCATTGACATCTTTCTGATGATCGGTAATCGTCTCAACTAACTCTTCAATATCATCTTCGTCGAGATCTATTTTTGGCTTGCTGGCGGAAAACATATAATTAGTCCCGGCATGGATCGGTAATTGAATGGTCACACCATTAACTCCATTTATTGGACGCGTAATTTTTTTGAAATCAAATTCCATTGCCTTTCCAAAACGCTTATCGAGTGGCGGGAGATTGGTTAGGCGACCCAACTCATCGGCAGTTTGCTTGTGATAGAGCTCTAGGTATTCACGGTAGAGAGGGTCAGTCGGGCCTAAGCGCATGACTTCTTTTGACCACTCAACAATAGAAGAATCTGGATTTTTTTTCTGGTATTCACGAAGCTTAAGATTAATGCTGTCATTTAGTTTTTTAAGGACTGTATTAATTTTATCGGCGCGTTGGCTTAACTCGCTATTAACTGCTGCAGCTGATTTAAAACTTTGGGCATTATCATTTTTCTTCTCGAGGCAGAGCTCCTCAATTTTTCCCTTGAGGTCTGGAAAAGAGCTTTTGGCCTTTTGGCAAATTTGCTCAGCTGTTTCTTTTTGAGCGAAAGGTAGCAAGCGCTTCATTCCGAGTTGCGAGGTCAGGGTGTCGAGCATCGATTGCTCTAATAGTATTGGTGCCATGGCGTGGTCTTGCAGTGCCGGCAGGGTTTGTGTAATAGCGGCCGGGACTTCGGGAACGCCCTCGTAAAATTCACAATGGTGGACTTGGGCGGCGCCAAGCGAAGCCGCCATTTGTAGGCCGCGGTCGTCTTTGTCGCCACAATTAGTGAGCTTATTGCTGACTTGATGGAAGCGCTCAATCTTTTGCAGAGAGGAGGTCAGCTGCCGGCGCTCACTGTCTTTTAAATCGTGGCGTTCTTTTAAATATTCACTAGTCAGTGCAATTGTTTTTTCTAGGTAATCAACTGAAATGGGATCGGGAGAAAAGCTTAAGGATTTATGGAGGCTAATCAAGTCTGGAGCGGCGATCTTTTGGATAATCGAAGGCCCTTCTCCCCAGGCAGGGAAGAGAAAGGACAGAACAAATAACGGCCACAGTAGAGATCTCACCACAACACCTTTCGGTTCTATCTTAATATAAGTTGACTATTTTACTTAGTTTGTTGTGATTCCAGTTGTTTACCTCTAGTTCCCCTGGCAATTTAATGGGTTTAATGGACTAAGGTCAGGGCCTCTCTCAGTCGAAAAGGAGCTGAGGGAATACCATTGAGAATACTCGCCATGCTACTAATATTGCTGTCACCGAAGGCCTTTGGAGATGAGCTCTTTTCGAAGCACTATAGAAAGTGCAGCCGCCCCAATATGAAACGCTGTAGTTCTCTGTTTGGCAGTCAACGGGTACCCCCTCAAAAATGGTACGAATTTGATTACGTCTATATCAACCGCCAAACAAAATGGGCCAATAAAAAACTACTCTGCAATTCCAGCTCGCATAAAAAATGCGTTGTCCGCGCCAATAAAAAGGCAGAGGAAGAGAGAAGGCTGGCGGGAATTAAAACTAGTGAGAGTGAAAAGCAACGGATGAAAGATGTTGAAGCGCGAGCGGTAAAATTGCATAGTGGAAATATTTCTTTTAAACACCGTGCCGAGGCGCAAGCGGCCGAAGATCACTACCGAGTTATGACACTTGGTTTTTCCGATATAGATACCAGCTGCGGTATAAAAAATGTTATTTCTCAAGTGGCCGAAAAATTAGCTGACGATGTACTGACTTCTCTAGGCATGGTTTGCGAACAGGCCGGCAAGGCCTTTAAACCAATTTATGACCGAATTCACAATGACGTCGATTTGCTGCGAACCTACGGCTTGGCACCCGACCAATTATTAGAGGGCAAGGGAATTAATGTCGGAATTTTCGCCCAGGCGATCGCTGGCGCCAATATTAATCTTGAAGCAATTGTTCATGGAAGTGGTAAGGATGCTTGCTTAGGTTTAATGTGTGTGGCAGGAGCCGGACTTAGTTACTTTGCGGGAGCTGGGGCGTCGGCGGCAGGTGTCTACACTCTGGGTTGCCGAAATAACTGGGAGTACCTAGGAAGTTTTGTAACTGTCGGGGCGACTTTTAAATATCTCGGAGGAGTTGAAATCTCTTATAGCTTTGGAGTTGACCACCATGCCTTTTTAACTCATTTACAAAAATCTTTTGGAAAAGATACTCGCAAACGAAAAGAATATTTCGAGCAACTGAATCAAGAGATGTTAAAGTTTCTAGAAACCTCTCGCGCCAGAGATGAACAGAAACTTTCTTGGCTCTTATTAATGAAATTAGTCAACGGAGTCACGCCACTCGATCAGCAAACGATTGAGCATGTCGACCGCGAATTAGCTGCCGGAAAAGGTTTAAAAGAAAAATTAGAGGCATGGGGAAAACGAGAAAAGCGTCGAACCGAATCGAGGCATAAGCAAATCGATTCTGCAGGAAGAATTTTTAAAAAATCTCTCTCGGCGATGGCCACCATGCCAGGCGCCCCAGCATTAGTAAAAGAGTTAGCGGCTGGTGCCAATCAAGCGTTAACCGGTTGTGACTCAATGACGGTAGGAATTTCAGGGGGACCTCAAGTCGGAGGGGGACCATTGACCCGTTTGACTGAATACACTTTAGCGGGAGAATTGCCTCTAGCAGACTTGGAATATATTGCCGGCCTAATGGTGGGAGGCCCGGCGTTGATGGGGGCAATGGCCTGTGCTGATCAGAAACGCTTTAAGGAAAAAATGGGAAATGTCCTCGGTCGTTTAAAGGATATCAAAGATAATATTGGCAGCTGTATGGATAATTCAAGCCAGCAGTTGGCCTCTCATGCCGTTCGGCTGGGGCAGATCGCAACTGGAGAGCCCTTGGTGGACCAGTTAAATGGCAAACACTTAAATTACAATCTTAACTATAGAAAAACCCACCCCAATCACCAAATGTGCTCCTGTGGCGCAAAAGAGAATCCAAAATGTTCTGGAGAGTGAAATGAAGGCCAGTGATCTGAAAGTATTAATAGTCGATGACGATAGTAGCTCTCGCAATTTACTAAGACAGGTCTTGGCAAAATTTTCGATAGAAGATATCAGCGAGGCGGATGATGGCATTTCTGCCATTGAGCTGATTGATAATTTTCATGGCGATGAAAAAGCTTTTGACCTGATCCTCTGTGATTACATGATGGCCAATATGGATGGTCAGAATTTTTTCGATTGGGTGATGCGCTCTCAAAAATGTTCTAGTACCCAATTCATCATGGTCTCGTCTTTCGATGAAAGCAGTCATATTGAAGCGATGGGAAATTCAGGAATCACTAATTATATTTTAAAACCTCTTGATCCCCAAGTGGTCTGGAGTAAAGTCAGTCTTGTCTGTGGGCTTGAATAAGTAATTATCTCGCCACTTCTTAAAATTGTAGAATAAATTCGCCAGCTTGAACTGCAAGCCTAGGCCCTCCGTTTGCAACTTCATTAACGGAGGTTGAGATGGGTCTATTTCATGTAAGCGTTAGGACCGCCAATGGGCAGCCCTTTGATGGCGCTCTTGAGCGGGTTTGGCAGTACTGCCAAGAAGGATTTAGCTACGTTCGCCAAAAATATCACTTTGAGCTAGTCGCCTTCGTTTTGATGAATAATCACTACCACCTGATTCTTTCGATCGAACCGAAGTTACTTAAGAAATTTACCATTCTTTTTAACCTCAATTTAAATTTGCGAATTTCGCCGGAAGAAAACCTATTCCAACAAACTTATCATCAGCAACGAATTTGCAGCTTTTCTTTCTTTGGCAATTGCTATCGCTACGTCTATCAAAACCCTGTGCGCGCCCAGCTCTGTCAAAGGGCGGAGCTCTACCGCTTCAGCACTCTCTTTCACCTGGTTGAGCATATACCTTTTTGCATACCGATTCACGATCGCTTCGGTTTCAAAGACCCCTATAACTTGGGCTGGCTCAATTCACCTCAAATAGAATTTAGAGTTTAAAATTTAGAGTTTGCGGCGGTAGCGGATCATATAGGTTTTGGCCTTTTCGTATTCAGGACCAAATCGGAATGAGCGCTTTTCGGCGCTGATCGAAACACTGCTGCTTTGATTAAGCTGATAGGTATAAGTCAGGCTAACCCAGGCCTCTCGAGAGTCTGAGCTCTCGGGGTCATACTTGGCCAGCTTACCATCCCAACCCCTTTCGAAATCGAGGCGCCCATACCTTTTATGCTTAAGTGAGAATTTATAATTTTGGCCGACAAAGAAACTGTCGGTACTTTCTATCGAGGAGTCAGTCGAGCGGGCGTGGGCGTAACCTACAGAGAGGGAGGCCTCCGCTAAGAATTCAAATTGTGATTTTTCTGAAGGAGACCAGCCAACGGTTCCGTAGACTCTAACAGGTGCAATCTCGAGGTAATTATCCACCGCAAGTGGTTTGTCCTTTGCGATTTGAATATTTCCGTAGTCAATTCCGCGGCGGACAATATGTAATTTTCCATCTTGTTCTAATTTTTCAACAACTTCTTTTCTCAAAACAGTGACACTGAGATCGTAAGCTTCAAGTCCATGCGCCCCAAGAGTGACTTCACCCTTAAAGGCCCCGCGATAGAATTTACCTTCGACTTCAAAGATCACTATTTGACCTTCAAAATTATCGCCATCGGTCCAATGCTGGCCAGCTGTCGCTAGCGCTACCGAATCAATTTCAAGTAGCGCTTCTAAATCGTCGTTAGAATTGGCCAGGCCTGGTAACCACAGCAATAGGCATAGAATAAATACTTTCATAACCTTACTATAGGGCCTAAAGGCGCCAGAATCGAGCTACTTGGAGAATGTTACATGGTCTTATCTAGCTGAATTTAAAGAACCTTTTAGAAAAGTTCGCTATAACCGTCAGAATTACTCGCACATCCTCGCCCTTTCACTTTACTAAAGGGCCGTTATAATAAAGCTATGAAGACACTCTCTCTCGCCTTATGCCTACTTTTTTCCAGTCAGCTGGCAGCGAAAGGTTATAGCTGCAATCTTAATCTAAGTACTGCAAAAACAACGATCACTGCAAAAGATATTGATAAGTACATTAAGCGATTTGAGCTACAGTTACCGGTCTTAGAAAAAAAACAGCATAGCTTTAAAGGAATCGAGCTTGAAGTTTATCCTAGCGACGAAAAAGAAATAGCCTTTCGCTTAAAGGATAATAAGAGTGAAATCTCGACTTCTACTTCTTATGAAATTGGCCAAGATGTTATTGCACTATCACTTAATGAAACAAATCTAATTTGCTGGTCTTTCCAGGCCCTCGCTAAGGCAAAAGAAAAAGACAAAATAGATCTTTAAAAACTCCAATCTATTAGGCATTTTTAAGAGGTAACTCTAAGACAAAGACCGTTCGATCTTTAGCAGCTTCTATATAGAAGGAACCCTGGTGCGCCTCAAGAATTTCTTTACTGATTGAAAGTCCAAGGCCAGTTCCCTTATTGACTTCTTTTGTGGTGTAAAAAGGTTGCAAAACGTTTTCGCGTTCCTTGATTGGGATTCCGGGACCGCTATCTTCAATTTTAAAGATCAGTGCATTGCCTTTTTCAAAGGCAGAAATCTTTATCCATTTTTGAGGGAAGGCTTCAATAGCGTCATAGGAATTATTGAGTAGATTGAGAAAGACTTGTGATAATTCTATGGGGCGGCAGAAGACAAGGGTTTGGGGGCATTGGTTGTCATAGATGAGTTCAATGTCGCTACTTTTAAACTTCTCACGGCAGAAATAAAGCGCCTCTTCAATTAACTCGGACGAAGTGACTTCTACCATTTTGTCTTTCGGGCCTCCACAGGAGTATTTTTTTAGGCTTTCAATTATTGCCGCCATTCGAAAGATGGTACTTTTAACATCAGCTATTATTTGGTCAGAGGCTGCTTCTCCTAGTGTTCCTTTGGCCTTTCTTCTTTCCAGAATTTCCATATTATTTGATATTATGGTCAAAGGATTATTAATTTCATGGGCGATATTGGCCGCCATCCTACCGATGGTCGCCATTTTTTCGGCATGTTCTATTTGGTCATACTGTTTTTCTAAAAAATCATAGCTCATTTTAAGAATCATTGAGAAGGCCATTAAAACCAGGGTGGGATGAAAAATTACCTGGCGGTCAGTTAGGCCAAAGGAAAGATAAAAGAAGAGCGGAGTAAAAGTACAGAAGACTAGACTTAGGTAGGTATGGCGGTCACTATTGAAAACAAATTGCGCTCTTAGCATCGGTAGCATTAGCAACATCCAAAATAGATTCCCACTCTCTCCCCAGACTGAAAGTAAGCCAACATATACCATGTTAAAAAGTATTTTTACCGCTTCCATTATTTTACTGCTACTAAAAAGTTCTCTGTGAGCGATTTTGGAAAGGATAATATTTGAGAGTGACCACAGAACACCGAGCCCAAAATTCAACCAAAAATTTTTAGAGCTTAAGGCAATTGCCAAGTAGAGAATT
Organism: Halobacteriovoraceae bacterium; assembly: GCA_018646195.1. Taxonomy (GTDB): domain Bacteria; phylum Bdellovibrionota; class Bacteriovoracia; order Bacteriovoracales; family Bacteriovoracaceae; genus JABGVH01. The sequence goes on along the minus strand of JABGVH010000188.1, from coordinate 5,324 downwards.
ATCGAGGCAACGGGAAGTAGCTTCTCGAGGGAGGAATAGAGTTTGTGTTTTCCTTTGGTCATAAGCAATTCTATTCTAAAGCCGCTTGAATGCCAGTTAAATGGCGATTAATGATTCTTAAGATACTACTAAGTTGGTGAAATAATGAGGGTTCGACGCCAGATTGAAAAGATGACTCAGTGACGAAATAAAAATTACACAGTCAATAAATTTACTTATCAATTGAAAGAGCTTGGGGCATTGTCCGGCCAGAAGAAAAAGCGTTCATCCTTTCCTTGGAAAAAGGCCCTATTCCCAACACCCCACCCCCCCAAAATCGTAAACTTTTCCAAGGAAGGACGCTTCTTTCCATTTTATTTTGGCCTAAGCCTTTTTAAGCAAGGGCTGTTTTCAAAAAGTTCGCCACCAAAAAACCGATAACAGAATCAAAGCTGATAATTCTCACATTTAGTTTTTTTAATAAAATGCAGAATAGCTTTTATAACAATTAAATAGGAGAAATTATGACCTTCAAATTTGAATGGAAAGAAGAGTTTGATATTGGTGTAGAAACTATGAATAATGAGCATAAGAAAATTATCATGCTTATTAATGAATTGGTCGGTGTGATTGAAAAAGAGGGAGACGTGGCTGGCTCTTTTAATAAATTGGCCTCCTATGTTGTAGAGCATTTTGAAAACGAAGAAAGGTTTATGGAGGCCAAAGAGTTTTCAGGCTTGAATGGCCATAAGTTGATTCATAAATCGCTATTAGAAAAAGTTGGGGGATTTGGTGATGATATCGCCAACGGAAAGCTCGAGTCTCATAAATTGATAAGCTTTCTACAAATGTGGTTAAGCTCTCATATTAAAGGTATTGATATGAAGTACGGCAATGAAATCAATGGCAAAAAGGCCGCCTAGCAAATAAGCTTCTTTATATCGCCTAGGACTGTTCGAAAGCCTGCGGTTTTTGGACGGTCTACGCGATAGATTAAACAGACATCGACTTCTTGTAACTTAGGTCCACAGCTGACAAGTCCTTTGTGTCGTCTTGCTACTGGACTTGGTAGAATTGTCAGTCCATTTGAATTAGAGGCGAAAGACGCCAGTACGTCATAGTCTTGAACTGCAATATGCTTATGGCCTTTGTACTTTTTGAGCATCTTGCTAACGTCAAACATATCGGGGGAGTAGTAAACAACTTTCTCTTTTGGACTGCTGCTCTTTGACCACACTGAGACATATTCTTTCCTAACTTTTTGAATCACCAGGTCGGGGTGAGGAATGGGTTGAATACTAAAACCAAAATCAATTTCAAAATCAATCACCATTTTAGTAATGCCTGCCGAGACATCGAGGACCATCTCTAAATTCAGTTCGGAGTATTTTTCACAGAGCTTGGGGTAAAACTCTCGTACTAGATCCATTGCGATTATCGAGTGAGCGCCGATTTTAAAATGGCCGTGAAGTTCGTTGAGTGACTCACTCTTACCCAAAAAGTCTTGTTGCCAAGACTGTTTCATTGCTAAAAGCTGTTGCTCGAGTAGCTTGGCGAAACTAGTGGGCTTGAGTCCTCGCCCTTTCCTTATAAAGAGCTGGGTCTGAAGACTTTGCTCCAGTCTCTTTAGGCTCTTTGATAGCGCCCCCTGGCCGATGGCCAGCCGTTCAGCGGCATGAGAAATATTATTGGTTTCACAGAGAGTTAGAAAATAGAGGTATTCCTTTTGCAATGGTTGCATGATCTTAGTCTAACACAAGTATGAATCTGGGGAATACCAAGTATTCCCATCAAGTTCTACCTGGCATGACTGCATGGTGTTATAAATGTTTTAAATAAATTTCAAACCCCACGGAGACGAATATGAAATGCCTTATCCTACTTGGGCTTGTAATGGCCTTTAGCCCCGCATTGCAAGCAAGAGAGTACTACCAGAAGAAAATCAATTGCCGCTTTTATGCCACTGAACAGGATGTTTATAATAAAGAAAAGGAATTACCTTTTGACCTCAAGGCAGAGTATATCTTCGGCCTCGATTCAGATACCCATGAAGTCTTGGCGGTTCGCGGAGTATCAAGACCGCGCATCAACGCCACTTCAAATTTTTCGCAAGAAGAGCTAGATAAAATTATTAATAAGCTAGGTTTCGATAATACCATTGGTAAGATCGCCCTAGACTCAGATGAAATTAAAAAACTAATTACTTATTTTGGTGATTACCGTGCTTTAGTAAACGAACATCAACTTCCAGCGGTCGAGGGACAGCTAGAAGTTGGACGGCAAAAGGTCAAGCTCCAATCTCATCAGGCCCCCGAAACTGATTATGGTGTTTCTTATCACATCGTAATTTCTTGCTGGGAAAAAGGCCGTGGTGAGAGACGTACTCAACCTCCTCAAAGTCGACCTGCGCCCCCCCAACAACGCCCTGCCAATTGTGTCCCTCATGGTCCCAGTTGTGAGCGTCTAATCTTGGTGACTGGATGGTACCCTTGTCCAGTTTGGTACAATGCCTCTCGCCAGTGTTTTGGACCTCATTATCAGAAGGTCTATGTGAACCCCCTCACCCGAGATCGCTACTAGAGGAACGGTAGAGAACCGGTGTTGCTGCCCAACCCCCTTCAATTGTGGCTCCACCCCTCGGTGTATCAGCACCGGTTCTCTTATTAAATAATCAATTTAACAAACGAGATAGATATGAATTTAATAAACAAAATAGTTATCGGCTTGGCATTCCTACCGACTCTGGCCTTTAGCGCTGACTACGCCCAGGTGATCGTACGCTGCGAAGTTCGAGTAACTGAACAGGACGTTTTTAATAAGCCAGAGACTCTTCCCCATGCTTTGAAGATAAATTACCTGCTAAGCATAGACCCTAAAACAAAGAAGTTTTTGCGCGGTCGCCACGATGTGGTTCCTTCAATCCGCTCAACCGGTGGAGCAAGTGCAGCTATTTTAAATAATGTCGGGAAAAAAATTAAATTGAACTATTACAAGGGAACCTTAGTTAATGTCAAAGTAGAGTTTGGCAGCCAGGAACTTTCGCAAATGGTCCTGCATGCCGGGTCTTATCGAGTTGAGCATAAAGATATCGAGCTTACCGCCATTTCTGGCAATTTTAAATTTGGAAAATGGGTTAAGTCTCAATCTCATCAAGAGACGGAATCGGACCATGGAGTGTCTTATCATTTTTGGATCAAGTGCGAATCTTATTATCCTAAAGACTATAGAAGTCCGATTTTGATCCCAGGACACTTTGTTGAGGATAATTACCTAAAAACTATTTCGACTTCGCAAGACGGCTGGCGAAGACGGCCCCAGAATGACGATGACTCCAGTGATAATAGTGACAATACTGATAATAGCGATGATTAATGGGTGGTAGTAAAATACCATGGAATCAGGTGGGAGTTACGTGATGGTCTCCCGCCTGATTTTTTTGAAGTTGACAGCCCTCGGGCATCACTTAAACTTAAGGTATGCGCCTAATACCAATAATAATATTTCTCTTTTTTAGCTCTACGCCTCTCTTTGGCCAGAATGTCGCCAAAATTTACTACCTCAAAGGCGACGTCAAAAAGTTTTCAAACAATCAGCACCAAAAATTAATGGCCGGAGTCTACCTAAATGAAGGCGAGGTGCTAAACACCGGCGCCAAGTCTCTAGTTATTTTAACTTATGGCAGTGGATCAAAGCTTAAGCTAGGTGAAAACTCGAGTTTAACTATAAAACCTATCGTGGCCAAGCAAGTGAATGCTGGCATTACCCAAAAGGTGAAGCATTTTTTTCTCGAAAAGGGCGATGTCATTTTTAATATTAAAAATAAGTCTGACGGTGAACAATTAAGGCTCCACACCAAAAGTGTTGCGGTGGGTGTTAGGGGAACAGTTTTCTTTGTCCACGAAACAGAGGCGGGACAAGTCACCACCATTGTACTCGAAGGAAAGACTGCAATTCAGCGGCATAAGAACGAACATATATTTGAAGTTCCAGAAGGCCACGGAACACTTCATTCTGATAAAATCCACTCAGCAAAATTTAAGGCGGAAACTCATGCCGGCTTAGTTAATTGGAATTTTGATGGCGACCTCCACCACGACTCAAGGCTTTTTGAAGAACTTGGTAAAAAGCATAAGAGCAATCATAAGCTAGACGAATTTATAGAAAATGTCCGCAATGTGAATATGCAAGAAGTCTACACTCATATTACAAATGGTGTTTCAGTTGATGGCCATAATAAGAATCTAGAAACCGGTCTTGGCCTGGCGACTTATTATTTCGAAAAAAACCTAGTCGAAATTCTGGTAAAAAATGGAGCTGACCCGGCCCATCCTAGCCGGCTTTATAATAATACTAAGAAAGATTTTATAAATATTCACTTTGAAACACCAATGCATATCTTAGTCCGCAACTTACCAGCGGCAAATGTTAAATTGAGGACCTTGAAAATGCAGGCGCTGGAGCAGATCGCCCAACTCTTTATCTTAACAAATAAAGAAGTACTCAATGCACGCAACAAAAGTGGTGAAACCCCCATTATGCTAGCCCTCAGGGGTGGGACAAATAAGATTGCCCAGCTACTTTTAAATAATGGCGCCAATGTACTGGCACAGGACAATGCCGGTCAAAACCTTATGTTTAAGCTCGATCCAACTCGCTTTAAAGAGTTTCAATATTTCCAGATATTTTTTACCCTGAATCAAAAGCTCTTTAAACAAGTTGATAATGAGGGACGGACCTCATCTCATTTTGCGCTTCAGAAAGGTTGGTGGAAGGTCTTTTCAAACTTCGCTCAATGGACCGATCCATATTTAATTAGCAAAAAGGGCGACACTCTCTTGATGCTGGTCTTAGGAGCCTCCGCCCAAGCCGATGCTAGTGACTGGAGTGTTAGAGAGGGGTATGCCAATCGCTATATCAGAGATCTTAAAATGATAAATCTGCAAAACCAATTCGGTGAGACGGCATTGATCCGGGCGGCGAAAATGAAGCTAACCAGGGCCGGTATTTGGTTGATTAAAAATGGCGCGGTACTTTCTGCAAGAGATAATCAGGGTAAAAGTGCTCTTAGTATTGCAATTAAGAACAAAAATATTGAGTTATCTAATTTACTTAAGGCACGTGGTGCTAAATAGGTTTAAAATATGACTATGTTCAAAGACCTATTAAATTTTCCGCTCAAGCCGCGTCGCTCTTATGCCACCTTAAAAAGTCGACTTCCTCTATGGTTAATTTCATTGCTTATTATCATCGGAGGACTCAATTTTCGCTTTCTCTTTATGGCAAAAAATGGAGTCAGCACGGCGCTTTTTTGGAGTTCCTTTCCAAGCGCCATCTTGGAAGCGGTG
>JABGVH010000125.1 GCA_018646195.1 Halobacteriovoraceae bacterium | reverse complement strand
GGAATGCTTATCAACATAATGGGCCCCTTCGAACTGAACAACTTTTCCTGAATAAAGCATGGCATCAGTCAGGGCAGCGGTTTCTTCAGCAGTGGCACCATTAATTGTGATGGCCATTAAGAAAGCACTCATTTGATAATCGGCGACGTCACCACGGGCCAATCCGTCGATAAACCATTTGATTTCTTCAGGGGCAAGAGCCACGTTATCGCGTTTCTTGGCCAAGATTGAATAGGCGCTGTATTGTTGACTCATCAATAAAAACAAAGCATTGTTAAAGGTATCAGCTTAGTATCACATTCTTCCCTTACAAAGGAAGCAAACTTTATACGGCATGCGTTATATGAATCTGACTAAATTGAAAACCTGTTTGATAATTTTCACCCTACTTTTTTCCCATGGGCTCTTGGCCCAGGAGGCTGAAGGTGGAGGAACGAGCAGCGAAATCTTAGATGATACCTTCAAGGATCTTTCAATCGTTGGCGGCTGTGCCGTTGGTGGGGCGATTCTTGGTCTCTCTACTCTGTCATTTGTAGAGCACCCCGGAGATCACCTCAAAAATATTTATGTAGGGCTTTCAATTGGAACAATTATTGGAGTTGGGATTGTCGCTTTTTCCCAGGCCACAAAAAGTAAGGGTTCCTATGACGATGCCAGCGCTTCATTGTGGAAACCGGCCAAGGAATTTTCTACCGTCAGAAGAAGCTCTTGGCATAGGGATAATCACCAGCGAGTTACCCGTCGACCGGAGAATCTTCCCGGACAATTTAATTATAATTTTTCATTCTAAATATTTAAGGAGAGTTCCATGGAACGCTTTATTTCGCTATTGGGCTTATTTTCTATGGTGGGTTTTGCCTGGATTTTTTCAACTGATAAGAAAAAAATTGCCTGGAAAACGGTTGGTACCGGAATCGCATTGCAGCTTTTATTCGGTTTATTAATTCTCAAGACTAGTGCAGGCCATGCAACTTTTGAATGGGCACGACAGTTCTTCACCAGTTTCTTAGGTTATACAAATGAAGGTTCCAAATTTTTATTCGGTTCCCTGGTGGATTATTCGAAAGTCGGGTTTGTCTTCGCCACTATGGTCTTGCCTACTATTATTTTCATGAGTGCAGTAATGAGCATCCTCTATCACATGGGGATCATGCAATATGTTATCAAAGCTTCGGCTTGGCTGATGGTTAGGATAATGGGAACAAGTGGTTCGGAATCCCTAGCGGCAGCGGCAAATATTTTTGCAGGACAAACAGAAGCTCCTTTAGTTGTGAAGCCCTATATTTCAGGTATGACGAAAAGTGAATTAATGGCGCTTATGACTGGAGGAATGGCGACGGTTGCTGGCGGTGTACTGGCTGCTTATGTTGGATTAGGTATCGACGCTGGTCACTTATTAGCTGCTAGTGTGATGTCGGCTCCTGCAGCCCTGGTTTGCGCCAAGTTGTTAAATCCAGAAACTGAAACTTCTCAGACTGAAGGGACACTCAAAATAAACCTTCCCAAAACTTCGGCCAATATAGTTGATGCCGCCGCAAGTGGAGCAGGAGAGGGACTAAAATTAGCGCTCAATGTGGGTGCTATGCTTTTGGCCTTTATTGCTCTGATTGCACTTCTTAATGGAATGCTTGGTTCGGTTGGAGGCTGGTTTGGTTTCCCGGCGCTTACGATGGAATGGTTCTGTGGCTATCTCTTCGCTCCAGTAGCATGGCTGCTGGGAGTGCCTTGGGCAGAATGTGTCCAGGTTGGGGTGCTCTTAGGTAAGAAATTAATTCTGAACGAATTCGTGGCCTACCTAGATCTCCAAAAGCAATTGACTACACTCTCTCCAAGGGCGATTACAATATCTACTTATGCGCTCTGTGGATTTGCCAATTTTTCTTCTGTTGCTATCCAAATTGGTGGCATTGGAACAATAGCCCCAGATCGACGCAAAGACCTCGCGCTGCTGGGACTCCGCTCACTCTTTGGGGGCACCCTGGCCTGTTTAATGACAGCCTGTGTTGCCGGTCTACTTATCTAAAAAGTTCCCACACTTTTTGAGAAATGGTAAGATCAGTCGATTTTGATTAAAAGGATTTAAATTTGAAACAGCTAGTCATAAACCAGACACTTAACGAGTGCCGGGCCGCCCTTATAGAAAATGGTGAGATTCTCGATTTTTTAATGGATCGCGGAACCGACACTAAAAAAAATCACCCCTCAGTTGGAAATATTTATAAAGGAAAAGTCCTGCGAGTGCTTCCGGGGATGCAATCAGCTTTTGTCGACATTGGCTGGGAAAAGGCCGGTTTCCTCTATGTTGATGATGCCTATATTCCCTCACTTGAAGAACAACGGAAAATGGCCGAGCTGCTGCGGGAAAAAGAAAAACAAGCTATCGATAATAATCTTGGAAAAGTAATTCCAGATGAGCTCTCAACTCTTTCAGATACCGTTAATATGAAAATGCGTCCGGAATCGGCGACTATCGAGTCTTTTTTAAAGGAAGGGCAAGAGATCTTAGTACAAGTTGCTAAGGAGCCGATTAGTACCAAGGGACCGCGAATCACCAGACAAATTACTATGGCCGGAAGGCATGTAGTTTTTATGCCATTTATTGAACATGTGGGAGTTTCTAGAAGGATCGAGAGTGATATCGAAAGAGATCGCCTAAAAGATATTTTGGAAAATATCCGTCCAGAAGGTAAAGGGGTTATCGCCCGTACTGTATCGGAAGGCGCAAGCTCAAAAATTCTTAAACAAGATTTTAATATGTTGGTTAAAATCTGGAAAGACGTTCAAAAGAAGGTCGAAAAAGTAAAAGCTCCAACCCAATGTTATAAGGATTTAAATTTTATCCAAAGGGTTATGCGGGATATTACAGATGAAGACGTAGATGAAATTCAAGTCGATGATAAAAATAATCTTAAGGAAGTTGATAAATTTATCAATAAATTTCTTCCAAATTTAAAAGGACGCGCCGTCTATTATGAATCCGACCCACCACTTTTTGAAAAGAGTGGCGTGGATATGGAATTAGAGCGTGCGATCTCTAATAAAGTTTACCTACGCTCTGGTGGCTCGCTTAATATTGACCAGACTGAAGCATTGGTTTCAGTTGACGTTAATACAGGTAAATTCGTCGGGAGAAAAACTCTTGAGGAAACTATACTGCGCACAAACCTGGAGGCCGTGAAAGAAATTGCCTACCAACTAAGAATTCGAAATTGTGGTGGAATTATTATTATCGATTTTATCGATATGGAAAAAGAAGACCACCGAGACCAAGTTTATCAATTATTATTAGATGCACTTAAAAAAGATCGCTCAAAAACCAACGTCCTCCCTATTTCCGGGTTGGGCCTAGTTGAAATGACTAGAAAGCGAACTCGCGACACTTTAACCAGAGTTGTTTGTGAAAGCTGTCCTTATTGTGAAGGAATCGGGAGAGTGAAGTCTACTCTCAGTGTCTGCTATGAGCTAGTGAGAGAACTTACTAAAATCTTAAAAAAATCAAAGGGTAAGAAAATTTTTATTTATGCCCATCCTGAAGTCGCCAATCAATTAGCAGGTGAAGACCTAGGGATGATAGAAACCCTCGAAGACCATTTTCAAAGGTCTTTGGTTATTCGGTCTGAAAATAATTACCATGTAGAACAATACGAGATTTTTCCGCAGGATCACTAGGCATGGAAGAAATTGCCAAAGAATTAATCGCCTTCGATACAGTTTCCCATAAGGAGAATCTCGCTTGCAGTGAGTTCCTAGCTGATCGTTTAGACAGTCTTGGTTTTTCGGTAGAACTCTTTAAAGAAGAAATAGATGGCCAGGCCAAGGCCCAGATACTTGCCAGCATTGGACCAAGTGTGAATCGAGAAGGCTTGATACTCAGCGGTCACATGGATATCGTGCCCTTTGAAGATCAACCAGGATGGACACGGGATCCTCTTCGCTATGCCATAGAAGACGATAAAATTTATGGCCGTGGCACTACCGATATGAAGTATTTTCTGGCGCAATGTCTTGAGGCTTCAAAAAATATCGATAAGAAGAAACTCAAGGCCCCGCTAACTATGCTTTTCACCTGCGACGAAGAGATTTGCTGTCAGGGCGCTAAAAGATTAATTCCTCTTTTAAAAGAACGTATGAAGAGTCAGCCGCTCCCCAGTCAGGCATTGATCGGTGAGCCAACCGCCTTTGACGTTTTCCACGCTCACAAAGGAGTGGGGGTATTTAGTATAAAGGCCATAGGTAAGGGAGGGCATTCTTCGCGACCTGACCTTGGCTTAAACGCAGTCAGTGAAATGGCCAGACTGATTCAATGTATTGAAGAGTATAATTTAGAACTATCAAAGATTAGCAACCCAACTAATTCGAAGCTCTATCCTGATTGGCCCTATTGCTCTATTAATGTCGGACCGATTAGTGGGGGAGTTGCAGATAATATGATTCCAGAACTTTGTAGTATTAAAGTGAGCACTCGTTCAACCACTGATTTAACGCCTGAAATGATGGTGGCGGAACTTAGAAGTCGGGTAGATAAAATTGGGCTAGAAGCGGAAGTCAGCTGGAGTGAATTACTTATTGCCCCTGCTTTACTAAGCTCTGAAGAGACTCCACTTTTAAAAAGCCTCTTAAATTGGAATTCGGGAGTCAGCGGCGGTGCACCTTTTGCAACTGATGCCGGCTGCTTTATGGAATTAGGAATTGATAGTTATATTTGCGGGCCAGGTCTTCTGTCTGAGGCCCACCAACCAAACGAATCTATGCCGCTTGAAAATAGTCAGAAAGGGTTAGAGATGATCGAAAAGGTTATTCGAGACTTATGCTATTAAAAAGTAAGTTACTGCTATTTTTAATTTCGATATTGCTTGCAGCGGGCTGTTCTCGCCAAAGTAAGCGCGATAATTTCCGAAAGAAAGTTTTTTACTCACTGCTCGATCTTCAGGGCCCCCTGAACTCCTGTCTTTACAAACTTGAAGGAGAGGAAAACTCCGGAAAAATGCACCTCTATATGGTCTGGAATAGACGGGGGGACGTCAAGTTTGTAAAGGTCTCTTCAAAATTAAAGAAGGAGACCATCGCCTGCTTGGAAAAAAAATATCGCCAGGCAAAATGGCCCATTCATTACGAATTACGCGAAGTCGTTATTTCTCATACCTTTAGCTATGACCCATTTCTCAATCCTCCTAAGCATAAACGGCTAGGAATAGAATTAGATGGAATTGCTTCGATACCAAAGCAAATCTTAGACGAGGAAGATACCCTCAAAACCAGTGAAGATGTTAAAAAAGTGAAGTTAAAGTGAAAAAAGTCCCTATAGTCGATTACTACTTAAGAAGTTGCGAGATTTCGTCTCTAAAATATTGGAGAACGGTGGGGTGATAGCAAATTGTTCCATGCCCTGAAATTCCTGTCTCCCTTATAAGGTGATTCTGATCGGTGCCTGAAAACTTACTTCCCAAGATTCCAAACCTTAGAGCATCCCCACCAATTTTTAATCCTAGGACATCGTCCAATTGATAAAAGCTTTGAAGCCTTTGAACGTTACTAGGTGTGTAGAGACTATTGGGATGATAACGGCTCCAAACTTTACTATGGGGATAACGAGGGTTTCTTCCTAGCATTCTCTCTATTTGGTAGCGCGCCCATCGAGCAGGTTCTCCCAACTTCTGAGGCAAAATTTCTTTTATGGTTTCATGGGCCTCAATCAGCGGGTCTATTGTAAAAAGAAGATCAATTTTTACTTTTTCTTTTGCAAGCTGTTCTGAAAACTTAACTAGGGAACGGGCGCCAGAGCTATGGGAAACTCCTACAATCTTAGGGGCGATTCCCAACTTTTTGGCCTTGGCACGATAATTTCTCACGCATGCAAGGGCATTTTGTATTCCGATAGGACGAGAGTTAACAGAGTTTTTGATATCGCGATAAAGCTGACCGATGGAGAGATTTTTTAGCTCTTCAAGTCCACTCAGGGCCTCAGCTTCTTCTGAAGGAAAACTATACCAATCAGTATATTCTCCGCCTTCAATTTTAAAGAGCTCAGATAAAATTCCTGTATCTAATCCTGACCATTTATACTGAGTTTTAGAAGGGTACCTTTCCTTTAATTTAGATATTAAACTTCTATAGAGCGGGTCAATTAACTCCGCTGCGACCTTGTCTCCTATGCAATGGTTAAGAGAGTTTAAAAGCGCCGGTACCCTAGGTTCATAGGCTCCAGTGCCTTCAAAGGCAATTATAAGTACTTTAGAATTGCTACTAGGAGTACATTCATTTAGTTTACGATTGAGTTGATGGCGGTTGCCTCCAACTATTACTGATTGCTGGTTTATTAAAGTAGCGAGCACTCTACCTAGTTCGGCGCTACTTGAAATAAATGGCAATTGTTGGCAGTCGAGTTTGGCCCAGGCACTAACTACTAGAAATGGAAATAATAGTATTAAAATATAGATTCGTCGCATGGCCCGAAGCTAGCATAGAATTAAAGTTGGCGCCAGCTAGGGTCCAGGCATAAGGTATAGAAAATCCATTTCCAATTGGCATTTCCGCTTTTTTTAGAGAGCGTAAGTAGCTTATTTATGGTTCTCGCTTGAGGGGTTTGATGGGGGTGAAAAATCTTGATGGCCTTTTCTAGAGCTAAAAAATCGACCACTCTCTTTTCTCCCAATTTCTCCAATACGCTGTTAAACGAATTTTCATTATTCACTAAGGCATTACAAGTTTTTATCATTAATGCGCTAGAAAGAAGTCTGATATCGGCATTTATAGGTAATTTAAAAGAAGGGCTTCCACTAAAGCACTTGCTGTTGCGGGACTCTACTTCCTCAAGTGAAGGCCTAACTTGTTCGTAAATGTCACAGGGGCCATTGAAAAGATTTGTTCTCTTTAAAATATTCTCAAACAGAATTTCTTCGGAGCTTACTCCAAATACTCCTTTTAAAAATTTATAAATATAAAAGCGATTGGCCAATAGGGGAGCAATTTTTGCAACAGGGCGTTCAATTTTTTTTGATGGTGGGTACTTTTCTTGCGTTTTGGAAATGCAAGGCTGAAGTAATAGAAATATTATTGAAAGCTTAATTAACTTCATGTTTCAATGGGTCTCCCGGAATATTCTTTCCGTCTTCAATTAGGCTTACAAACTTTCCATTAACCAAATCAAAAATTGGGTCGGCCCTGCCTACGATAGGTGGAACTCTCAATAATTTCGAGATGGAGTGGGAGAGACTACTAATTCCAATTTGTTGATTATTAAAACTTGGAACTGGCGCTGAAAAGCCAACAGTGCCTATGGCATCCTGGTCATCGGCCTCTCCATCAGGGAGGCCAGTAAAGATATTTCCAAGCACACGGTGTTTCTTAAAAAGTCCCGAGAATAGAGATGAAATATGGGCATTTTCGTTATGTCCGCTACCATCCAAATGGTAATTTGGTAATCGTTCAAACTCCGCCGTTAAGTGGACAATTGTTTCATCGAATAAATTTCCTTTTGCGAGCGGTGTCTTTTTAAAGCTTTCGATCAACTCCATAAGGCAGGAGGAAAGGCCAAAGTAATAATGCGGACAGGTTGCAAAGTTTATAATAGAACCCGTTTCATGTGAGTCCAGAGAAAGATCTAAAGGGCGCGCCATTGCTGATTTACCTTCTCCCTTGCTAAATATCGTTTCATTGCTTTCTTTTAGGTATTTCCGGCTAATATCACCAAAGGAGAAGCTCTTGCCCGAGTTTAAATTTTTAAATATTTTACCCATTTCATTTTCAGGGGAGATAACGATCGAACTACTTATTCCCTTTGTAATCACATACTCCGCCAGTGCAAACTCTTGTGCCATTGTTCCAAAACTTGCAGTTTGCAGGATTAGTCGTAGGTCATCGTCGGCCAGAAAAATTCCATTGGCCAGAAATGGCGCCAGACCTTGGCGCACTCCTAACTCACCCTTGGCCTTGAAGGGTAGTTTTAAACCAGAAATTTTCTTATCACTCATGCCTGCCAGTGGAACTTTTAGTGATCTGGTAAGCAAACTTTGATATTTTTTGACCAGCTGATCGTACTCGCTAAGAAGTCCCTCGATGCTATTTCTGAAATATTTTTTTGCTTTTGCTAAATCGCTGTAGAGAGGTTTGAGGTGGGGGGAACTGGACTTTTTAATTTCTTTTAAAATTTCTAATGCCTCTGTAGTGGCAAGGTCTATCTCGTCATCTAGGTTTGCTGAGTCAGAGACAAATGGAGAAAGAAGGAAGTTTAGGTAATTTTTTTCATTTGAAAGAATGTTTACCACAGAATTATTTTTTGCCTTAAAGGCACGGGTTACTGGGGTATTGCCGATATTGATAGCTGGAATGGGATTTCTTGATGAGTCGGCAATAAGACCGTCAATGCTCAATCCTCCGAGTGACGGTGCAACCATTTTTGCACAATTTAAGGGGTGTCCCTGGGTTCCTTCAAGATGAATTCCTCGAACTGTAAGCATATGCTCAGAAAGGTCCGCCATGGCACGAACTTTCCCTCCTGGCATCGGTACTGAATGTTTCCAAATAGAAGGAAAGTTAATACCGCCAATTTTTGTTAGGGAGTAGTCAAAGGCCAAAGGGTCCGACTTGATAAGCCGGTTGTAGATCATGGGGTGTTTATATAATAGATCAGAATCACTTGGTTTTAATATATTATCAAAAAACCAGCGACTGGGAGAACCATACATATTAATTTGAACGTAATTTCTCGACTCTTGGAGTTTTAGGCCAGAAAATTCCCCTGCATCTCTTAAGATTCCCTGTAAGAGTCTTCTAATGGGATTGAAGCCGATTGCGCCGGCACTTCCTAAAATCCCTAAACCTAATAAGAATTTTCTTCTATCTGTCATGGGCTCACTCCAAAACTTCTTGATCCGTAGTACTTGGAGTGAAAAATTGTTTCAATCATTTTAAATAAGCTTTGATGTCCTCGAAGCTGTTTGCCTAAGGAAACAACATAATTGCGATATTTGATATTCCCCTGCTCCGCTGCTGGAGTAAGGCTGTGTTCAAAATCATAAATATGAACATCAATGCCAGTAAAAAACTTAAAATAGCGTTTAGCTGCACAGACATAGGGGTCTTCCAGTCGGCTAATTAATGGGCCGAGATGATTTGGCCCCGCCAATTTCTTATCGATCAATTTTCCATCGTAAGTCCGAAAATAAAATTTACCAATCGGCTTTCTTTTATAAAAAGATTTACCAAAACTTTTATTATGGCGATCAACTGCCTTAAAGGTGAAGTTTAAATGATCCACATCTCCTGCATTAAATAACTCGAAACCGCGTGTTAAATTTGCAAGAGGGTCCGAGCTTACATGACAGGCCCAGCATTGCTTCTTACGTCGGAAGGCAATTTTTGATTTTTTATTGAGGCTGGAAATTGAATCTTCAGGTCTTACCACTGGAAGCTCTCTACAAAGTAGTTCTTTAAAAAAACTAGTGGCCCAACGGCGGTGTACTATTCTAGCTCCATCAACTCTTTTATTAATCTGGCCACCATTTAAGAGCATGTAGGGTACGGTTCCCATCACTCCTTTAAATAATGGGTCGTACAAATTTATTGTCGAAGTTTTTTTCTTATACTCTAATCTTTTAAATTTAATTTCATTCCTTTGCATTGGAATTATTCCGCGCAATTGGCCATAGCTAACCAACTTTGGGCGCATGAAATATTCAGAGCCATAATTAGAAACTCCTTCGACAATTCCTCCGACTTTCCATTTTCTAACGGTGCTCTCATCGATTGGGTGCCTTTTCCCTCCAATATCGAGGTCGTTGGCAAATCGATTCTTCTTTTTTGAGACCCGAATTGCTCTATAACTTCTTCTCTCGGTGAATAGATTTGAATAGCGCTCTTTCTTTTGGAACAAAATCCAAGTCAAGTGATAACCCATTTCATTTGCGTCGAAGAGATTACTGTTTGAATAGTCCGGCGTCCCTTCATTAAAATTAAAACGAGAAAACCAATTCCCATGGAAACGCTGAAATGTTTTTAATAGTTTCAATGAAGTTGTTTGATTTTTTTGAAACTCAATTTTCTTATCGTCGACTATTGCCATTTTTAATAATGTTGAACATGCTTCGGGGCCCGACAAAACCTTATCGTTTAATTTTTCTAAAATTGGATCGATAATAGGCAGTGGTTCCTGCACCATCAAGGTGTAGCAGCGCTGGTAAATTTGAATGGGGGACAATTTTTCTGCCAATAGATAACTGGGGGCCAGTATGGTCACAATACTAAGGGTTACTTTTAACAGGCGCTGGAGTTTGGCTGACATACTCCAATTTTAAGGAGAGCTATGGAGAAGTCAAGATTTAAGAAAGGCCTTAATTTTAGTTAGCACACTCTGTCTAATATCATCCTTTTCCATTAGCATTTCATGCTTAGAGCCTTCCATAAAAAACTTTTGGCAATTGGGGTGCTTTTCACATAGTTTATTTTGGCGCTCATAACGAGAAAAACGGTCATCTTCTGCTTGAAATAAAAGCATCGGAATTGAGTTGAGCTTTTTCCTATTTTTATAGGTCTTACGCCCCAGCTGAATGCCTTCGATCAGCCATTTGACGGTAGCGGCACCCATAAGTAGAAATTCATCTTCTTTTTCTAGTAGCCTGGCCATTTGGTGGCGGACCTTTGAATGAGTGACTCTATTAGTTTTAAATGGATTATCAAAGGTACCTCTATCTCCACCTGGAATATAGCTCTTGCCTCTTCCAATCAGTTTTAAAAAACTCATCGCCGTATAGACCAGGGATTCATTTTTTCCTTCCAGCAATAATTCAATCATAGGACTAGATACGATAATTTTGCTAAATGCTTTGGGATAGGATTCCGCGAAATTGAGACCAATTGCCCCACCCATAGAATGTCCTAAGAAGACCACTTCACTATAACCCCGAGGTGTTATATCGAGATCAAAAAGTAACTTGAGGTCATCTTTCCAATGCTGGTACTTCTTAATGTATTGCTTATGCTTATCTTCTGGTATGAGACGCTGGCTATGGCCCTGCCCTCGAGAATCCATCAGAAAAAAATCATATCCAAGATTTTTTAAGTCGTAGACCACTTCGGCATATTTATTAGTAGGTTCAGTTCTACCAGTGAGGATCACTATTGCTTTTGCATTACCTTTAATTAACCTATGATAGTGAATTCGAGTAGTGTCAAAGGATTCAAAAGTCTGCGATTCCCCACTTTGGTAATAAGGAAGGACTTTTTTTTGAAATTCTACTTGATAGTTGGTTTCGTTAATAGCGAAGGCCGCTACAGGGTAGAGCATGAGGTTAAGAATTAACTTAATTTTCCAAATTTGATAGATTTTAGAGATCATCAATTTCATGGCCTTTGTCCCTGCAGCGTTTTCGCAGTTGCTTCCAAGTCTTCGTGACATAAAATGGAGTAGCTACTGCTTTCCAACCAACAACTCCCGTAACTTTTCTGCGGTCCCGCTTTGATAACGAACAATAACCGGTGTCCGCGTAACAATCCGCATGCTGAGTTATAGAAGCCCCTCTATACTGTTTGCAGTTCAGTCCAGGGGAGTTGATTATTTTCTCTTGTAGGCAGAGGCGGACTCTTTTGATCCAGGCCCTCCCATCTTTAGAGAATTTCTTTTTCTTGCGATCGAATTTTTGGCAATACTTATAACCAAAGCCAATTGGGTAGCCTTTAACACCGCAGCTCTTTTGTGCCTCAACACAGAGGTAGGCATTGCAATTATCCTGATTTGGCCTACAGTCCGAGGCCATCGAAGAGGCGCTTAGCAGCAAAAATATAAATAGAAGTTTGGTCATTTTTAATTTCCTTGAAGTTTTATAGGGGAGTTCTTGATGCGAAGCAATGGAATTGTAAAAATGGGTCCAAAGTGACACCACTTTGCCCGAGTTTCGTGGTGTAGTATTGGCCCCGAGTTCTCTCTGGCCCCACTAGAAATAATTACACGACCCCTTTTTTAAATGGATGCGCAGTGTGTCAACATGCTTTAAGGCCTATGTAATACAACCCAAAATAATACCCCCCACCTGTAAAGGTGACTTGATTGAGGAGGAAACAATCATGAATCTTAAAGCATTAAAAACACTTGTAACTGGCGCTCTTATGATCGCAACAATGTCTTCACTCGTTGGCTGCGGCGGCGGCGGCGGAAGTAGCTCATCTACTTTTGGAGCTTACTCGTCACCATTCGTATCTGCTGATCAATTTGTTGATGGTCTTAACGTTGCTGATAATAACAGCATCCTTGATGATTCTTTCGTAGTTTATTACGAAGATGAAACTCTTCGTTCATTAGTACCTGGTGAAGAAGATTGGTTTGTAATTTATGACGGTGAATACAATGAGTATAAAGCTGTTTCACTTCAGTATGTTCGCGCCATAATTTATTACGATTACTATGCTAATAGCGTAGCTCTTGCTGATGAATTCCGCGCTATCGAAACTGACGATATCTTTAACGGTGACGTTAATGGAGATTTCTTTGGTGATAACTACGAAGTACTTGATTATGTTGGACTTGGTGTTTATCAAGGGCGTAACTCTGGCTTTCTTTATGAAGACGAAGAAGGAACAACAGACGTTAACCTTATGGCCGCAGAAAAAGAAAAAATGGAATTCTTCACAAAAGCTTCCAAGATTTCTATGACTTACCAAGTAAGTGTTAACACTGCCATGAGCCTTGTAAGCCTTGGTAAAAAAGTTGAATCGGCCATGAAGAAAGGTAAATCAGAAATCCTTCCTGAAGACCAAAAAGCTCTTACTGCTGACATCGAAAGACTAACAGGAAAGACTTTTAAAGACGTTTTAGCGGCATCTACTGACTCTAAAAAGAAAGCAGAGCTACTTAAAGACGTTGCCAAGAAAATTGGTACAACTACTGGAAATCTTGAAAACAGACTACTTCCAGAAGTTTTTGGAGTGAAGTTTTAATTAAACCCACTTTACAATTTAGTTCGCAAGAAAGGCTGGTTCATCCCAGCCTTTTTTTTTATCTTTACTAGACACATCGCATTGTAAACCCCTGACATTTTTGGCACGAATCTTGGATAAGGAAAAGCATCGTTATTAAACCAACTCGGAAGTGAGTTTAATTTGACCCATAAAAGATAGGGAGTTTCCTTATCTTTAATTATCCTTTGAGAGGGGAGAGAGTATGAAAAAATCGATCTGGAAAAAATCCTTAAATTTTAGCGTAATGTTAATGTCTAGTGCAGTTCTAGTTGCCTGTGGTGGTGGCGGAGGCGGCGGTAGCTCAAGCGGCGGCGGCGGAAGTTCTACTTACGGTCAGTACTCATCTGCAGGTGCAACAGCGACTTCTTTCGTAGACGCATTAAATGACGTAGACCTTGCAGCTTCAGATATCGTTCTTTATGAAGACGAAACTTATCGTTCACAAATTGCAGGCGAAGAAGAATGGTTTGTTATCTATGATGATAAATATCAAGAGTACAAAGCAGTATCACTTCAGTATGTCCGCGCAATTATCTATTACGATTACTATTCTAATGATTTTGCCATGGCCGATGAATTTAGAAATATCGAATCAGATGATATTTTTGCTGGCGACATCAACGGTGATTTCTTCGGTGATAACTATGAAGTTGTTGACTATGACCCCTTCACAGACTCTTACTGGGGAACAAACTCTGGTTTCGAGTATGAAGATGAAGATGAAACTACTGATGTAAACCTAATGACGGCCGAAAAAGAAAAAGTTGAATTCTTCAAGAAAGCTTCAGCTATCTCTTATACTTTCAATGTCAAAATTCAAACTGCCATGAGCCTTGTTACTCTTGGTAAAAAAGTAGAAAAAATGGTTGGTAAAACGCAAGGTGAAATCACTGCCGAAGACCAAGCAGCACTTATGAAAGACATCACAAAGATCACTGGTGTTGAATCATTGAGCGAAGTACTAGAAGCATCAACTGATGCCGGTAAAAAGAAAGACCTCTTGGCCAAAGTTGCCAAGAAGATCGGTACTACTGCTGGGAACCTAGAGAGCAGGCTTCTACCAGAAGTATTTGGAGTAAAATTCTAATTAGATTTATCTAAGACAAAGGGCCACTTCATTGTGGCCTTTTTTTTGGCCGTAAGGGCCGGTGGTTCACCGCCAGCTGGTCCTTATGGCTATAAAGTAAGTAAAAACAAGTAGTTATGACAGGGAAAGGCCCCCTGTAATTCTTCCAAAAGCATACCTTGCGTCGCGTTATTCTGATAAGATGAGCCGCCCCCTAAGACTGGAAAAAATTTGAAAGCTGCACTTGCACTCCTTATTTTACTGATTTCTACTGCGCTATTTGCTCAGGAAGCTCGAATTCCACTCGAATCTATCCGCATGCCCTCTGACGACTTACTTCACCCTGAACTCGGTCACCTCTCTCCAGAAGTGGCCTGGCGCCTTCAGCAAGACACGATGAATCCCTTGGATCTGTCTAAATTAAATCCAATTGAAAACGATGTTTGGAAAAATAATATAACTCATCAAAATGACCCAACACTTGATCAGGTAAATATCAGCAGTGGAGAATCAGTTAAATTGATAGGAGTTATCGCCTCAAACTCTGGCGTTTTCCGTTTTAATATTTTACCTAAATCAGAAAGTAATAATAAAATCTATACAATTCTATTAGAGAAAACGCTTCATACTTCGATCATGAGGAGAAACCTACTTCGCAAATTAGGCTACACCGTTCCTAAAATGAAGTATTTAAAGAATATAAAACTGAGTTTTAAAGACTCAGAAGAAAAATGCGAGTTTATAAAGAGGAAAATTCCTGAAGCAACTCTTGGGGCACCCCAAAGATGGATAACAGATGACTTTGAACACTGTAATCCAAAAAACGAAGAAGAGACCAATAGTGATACAAAAGAAGAAAACGTAAGTTTAGAGGTCACCTTAAAAGACGTTGTTGTGATGGAACCCTCTGAAACCGATCATTATAACTTGGCGCTAGGCGCTCCACCTAAAATGCTGACCAGTAGAGTACTGCGCTCTCTTATTATTCCTTATGCTCTTTTAGATATGGGAGAGTCGGCCAACAAGATTTCCTGGTTTGTCGGTAGGGAAGACAATAAAGAGATTATTTTACCTCATTTTACCAGCGCAAATTTTAATGTGACCTACGATGATGCCCTATGGACCATGCGGCGATTTGAAAAACTAACTCAAGCAGATATCGAAGATGTCGTAACAAATGCCCATTTTCCAAAATCTGTAGAGACCCTTATTGTAGAAAAAGTGAAGGCCCGTTATAACTCGCTTATGAAGCTCTTTAAGGTCGCCAAGGAAGAATATTCATTTGATTCTGAAATTACACTCGGAGATGGAAAAGAACTAAAAGACGGGAAGCTTCTGAAAATTAAGTGGGATGGCTATGCCGCTCGCTTTGCTCACGGTGATCCCGATTCTCCATTTCAGGATTTTCAATACTATATTTTTTCAAAATTACAGTCTGCTACTATTGAAGGACTGATGAGCCGAGTAAATCAAGAGCTCTCTCTTTTTGATATCGGTGATTCTCGCCTCGAGTATCATCAAGATCAATTTGAAGAGGGACTGAATCACTTTGTTGAAACTGGAGAGTTTTTAGATTTTGGCGTAGGTACTTGGGTTGCACCAGTTGTAGATGGAAGAATAATTCTCAATAGGGATATTGTTGTTGGAAATTATCTTGGCACTGATAATATGGTTCAATTGGCCGATACAGTAGGCGTCTCTATAAATGTAGGGGCCCATCTAGGAATAGAGGGGCTTGATTATGGAGCCTCTGGTTTTATCAGAGGAACAGTTGCCGCCACAATCTCTTACTCCCACTTAAAGCCAGTGAAGACTCTGAAAGCAACTTTTAAAGAACCTTACCTCAATATGATAGTGCCACTTCTCAAACTCGGACTTAAAAAAGACTTAGCAGAGATTGGAAATTTTGAAGAAAACTTCAAACCAGTTAATTCTAATGCAACAACAACTGCAGACGGCAGCGCTACTTCCACACCTCCGCTTTCTACAGAAGAAATTAATAATCAAAAAAGTGCCGCTCTTGAAAAAATAATGGAACATATTAATAAAAACCTAGGGGTTGGAGAATCTCTAATTGTTACTAAGAGATTAACTCCAAATCTAACCGGCCAAGTTCGCTTTCCTATTTTTCAAGGACTCTCAGGAAGTGTTGGTGCTGGAACGGATATGGATATTGTTCGTCGCTTGCACCTCTATCGAAAAGATGCTGAAACCATACAGGTTTATGACGATAATGGACGAGGAAATGGATTCTCCCTTTCTGCAGGGTTAAACTATTACATTCCAGTGATTAGGTTAAACTCAAAAAACACATTCGGAAAATATAAAGTGAGAATGCATGAGATTAATATTGCTTTAGACGTCGAAGAAAACCCAAGCCTCTATGAAAATGCATTGGCATTAGTTCATTTACTAAAAACGGGCTCGGCGGAATTATTAGAGGCTCAAGAAAAACCCTACGTCGTTTCGACTAAATTCCATGATAAATCGACAAAGTTTTCATTTCTCTTTTGGAGAAGCAAGCAGCTCAATAAATTCTCAAATTTTGAAGTGGAAACTCCAAAGGGAAGCAAGAGCCATTATATGCACCTAACAAAAGCCGGTCAGACTGGTTTAAATTATCAAGCATTTGTAAAAGATATTGGAAATTATTATATTGGAAAATACTTAGTAGGGGTTTCTCTTAGTGGAGACACCTGGAAAAATCCTGCACATACTTTTTATGGCACCGCAGAGACCACTATGGGCCGCTACGAAACTCGCCTTATGGGTGAGCAAGAAGATCCTCTCATGAGGGATATGCGTAATCCTTTTATTAGCTTAACTACACGTAAGGAAGGCTGGACTGCTAAAAAATCAAAGATTAAAAAATTAATGAGAGAGATAAACACAAGATATGGCTTCGTACTTTTTGACAATGAAGCTTATAACGATGCAAAAAGTTTAAAGCTTTATGACTTAACTCTTAATGTGAACCTGTACAGTCGCGCAATCGATAATATTAAGAAGTTGAGTACTCGAGTGATAGAAAAATTTTCGAAACGTTATACTCGTGAGAGAAAATGGACTCCAGCTTGCGATACAAGGCTTAGAAGAGGTGGTCTCGGTCGAAAACAGAAGCTCTCTGCAAAGTGTGGGAACCTCAGTGTTTTAGTTCGAGAGATTAAAAGCTGCCAGAAAAATATTAGTCGTATGAAGAACAATAAAGTAATTGGCAATTGCCTCCTGGACTTAGCGATAAAAATGCGAGAGCAGCTTGAGTTCCAGGACTTTAAAGCAGTAGTAGGTAAGGATAATTATTATCTCTATGGTCAAGTTAATGGCTTTAGAAGCGATTCCGAAATTCTTAATGAGCCGATTCGTTCAAATACAGAAGGAAAAGTAGGAGACCGTTTTTGGAATGGTCCAGTTGAAGCGGTATTAGAGAAAATAGGACTACAAGGTGGAGAGTTCCACGGCAGTTGGATTAGGGAGGTGCTGTAATGAAATTCATAAAGCTACTATTACCTCTACTCTTACTTCTTGTCTTTTCTCAAGCCGAAACTGCAGAAAGCGCTGCCTTTGAAGATACACTTTTTGAAAAACAATGGGCCTTAAAGAATAGTGGACAAACAATCCTAAGGGCCAATTCCGAACTTGGAAGAGACCATGTTTTAGGAACTCCTGGAAGCGACCTCAATTGGGTATCGCTAAAAGATAAAAATATTCCTAGTGATCGTCAGGTAATTGTGGCGGTAGTAGATACTGGAGTTGATGTAACTCATCCCGATTTGAAAGGCCGTATTTGGATCAATAAAACAAAATGTCCCAATGAAATTGAACTTGGAAAAGGTTGTCATGGTTATGATTTTTTAGAAAATAAAGGTTCTGTTACAGATGAAGTCGGTCACGGAACACATGTTGCTGGAATTATCGCGGCCAATGCCAACAAAATAGGTATTGCCGGAATTGCCCACCCACAGATTATAATTATGCCAGTGAAGGTTCTCAATAATCAGGTCACTGATTTTGTTTACAAGAAAAAGGTCTTAATCACAGACATCATTGCAAATGGAATTCTCTACGCTATTGAAAAGGGCGCAGATGTAATTAATTTATCAATCGGATGGCCTCAAATCGTTGAGACTCCAAAAATAAAAAAAGCTCTAGGTCTGGCACTACAGAAAGAAATTCCAGTCATAGCAGCGGCAGGAAATAATAATAAAGAGGTTCCTACCTTTCCTTGTACCAATTTAGGAGTAATTTGTGTTGGTGCCGTGGATAACCAAGGTAAATTGACAGAATTTTCAAACTACGGTGGGAAGATAGACATACTTGCTCCAGGAGAGTTCATTGTTTCGACTTACCCATCAAAAGTAGAGTCTCGGAAATTAAGAATTTCAGGGTATGAAGCAAAGAAGGGAACTTCTCAAGCCGCTCCTTATATCACCGGAATTGTCGCCTCATTGAAATTACTAAATCCCAAGATTTCCCTTGATGAAGTGAGAGCGCGTTTATTTGCTAATGCCAGACCAGTAAGCACCTCAAATACTGCTGACAAGTTTTCTAATATCGGCTTAGTTGATATGAAAAAAACTCTGGAAGAACTTCCAGGTTCTTTTCTCGCACCGATCTTAAAAAACCTACTCGAAATTACTTACAGTAGCGACCAGAAGAAATTCTTACTAAGAGTCCCTATCAAAAACTACCTTGAGAAATTAGAAGAAAACATAACTATTGATATTAGGGTCGATTCAAAAGCGATTAAGTTAGAAGAAAGTACCAAGAGCTTGGCGGCACTTCGTTCAAGGGAAGAAAAAAAGGTAACATTTGTGGGCTCAGTAATTCGTACTGACCTTGATTCGACTATACCTATTGAGATTACCGTTAAGGCGGGGGATCACTTTAAAAGAATTTTCAAGACTTCGTTATTTTTTTCCAATGATATTACCCGCTCTAAAGACTTGATTAAAAACTCAATACCCGGAATAGATAGCCGTCGAGTCTTGGTATTTAATAAATTTGGAAAATTTACAAGTCTCTTAAGAGTCTCTGATCGTTATAATCGGCATGGTGGATTTGAAGAGTTCTTTATTGATAAGAGAAAACAGACTGAAACAGAGACAGTAATTTCTATGATCTCGGCCAACCCCGAAAAAGTTGGAGTTCGTGATCTTAAGATGAAGAAAAATGGCCAGGTTCTAACCATCACCAGAGTGGATGTAAACTTAGATGGCTCACCGGACTATATGGTTTATTCAAAAAATAGCGTACCCGGAGAATTTAAGCTCTACTTTTCTTTCTTTGATAAGGATTTCAAACCACTATTTGGCAAGAACTCGACCTGGACTCATCAGCTGACTACCTTTGGCGGTCTGCCGATCAAGAACGGATTCGAAGCCGATTTTCATTGGATTAAAAAAGAGAGCAAAGAGCTAGGGACTATTCTAGTACCCGCTATGTATCGTACTTGGTTAATGCCTGAAGAAGATAATACTGATGATCTACTGGATCGTATTCCAGAGAACCTTAAGGATCAGCATCTCTATTACTTAAATCCTAGTCTTGTCAAAGAAGGCGATGAAGAGAAAGTGGTACTAAAAGTCCGCGCCTTAGATGGGTTTAATTTTTATCAGAAATTTAAAGAAGATCAGAACGTCTTTTTCGATGAAAGTGTTTCACTACAAACGCCTTTCGCCCAAAGTATTTCCAGCTCAAATGCTGGTACAGTTAAGGCGGTAATTGCTGTTGGAGTTGAATTTAGTAAGCGTTATTATATTGTTACTTTTGAAGGAACCGATAAGTACCGAGTCGAACCAATCGCAGTTCCTCTCTCCTATATCGCTCAGAATAATGTCTTTCCAATTCTGAATAGTGGCAATGGCATGGCCAGTGATGCCTCGGCCTTTATGGTTCTCTATGATCGCAAGACCACTCGAATACATATGCTCAACCCTGAGACTAAAAAGCAATCAGTCTTTAGTTATGTTAGTCATTCCTGGGGTGATATGCTCTTTGGATACTTAGCAGGGTTTACTGGTAAGAGCGATTCTCTCTTTATTGAATCGCGCTACAATGTGGTTTCAATGCTGGAAGATGGTAGTTCAGCAAAACTTCCTATCAATAGGGACAGTGCTTTCCCTGGAGTCCAGTTTACCGAAACTCTAGATATCCTGACGGTTAAAAAAGACGGAAAAAGCCTACCGGCAGTCTATGTCGATGCCACCAAGATTTTTGGTGATCGGCTCTACTCCATGGTTCAAACGGAGTCTGAATTTATCCGGCCTCTCTCATTGAGTGTTAAAATTCCTAAGAATTGCCGCAACTTTCGTCCCAGCTTCTGGGGACAAAACAGTGGTCAGCACTACACAATGCTTTGCATTGAGAAAGGCAATAAATTAAGCCTAAGTCTCTATCCAGCGCTTTTAAAATAGCCCTATACAGCGGCGAAATGACCAAATGCCGCAATAAAAGCTATATAAAGGTAAGATAGACAGCTATCTTGTTGTAATTATAAATACTTATACAGCCATAGGCCCTTTTCAAGCGGCATCTTTTAGTCTATATTTCTGCCACATTTAACAAAGAACTCGCCTGGGTCAAAGTACTCAGGCCATCAGTCCAGGAGGTCAGAATGATTTACGAGTTGTCCGTAGTGGCAAAACCTGCAGCTACTGATTCCGATGTCAAAGCTCTACAAAAACTAGTTTCCGACGTGGCAAAAGAACACGGCGGAGAAGTTTTAGTCGAGGATGATTGGGGTCGCCTAACATTTGCTCAACCTACTTCTAACGGAGTTAAGGATGGGGCATTCCTTTATTTTATTTTTCGTGCCAACGAAAAAAACAACACAGAGCTTAATCGTCGTCTCAAAATTAACGAGTCAGTACTCAAGTACATGACAATTGTTAAAGGTGAAGACAGCGAGCAAGAAGCAGTTGTAAAAGCTTACAAGACTCCTTACTCCAAAAAATACGCTGGAAGCGTTGTCGATGACAGCGAAGAAGGTAAAGATGGAGAGAAAGGACAAAGGCGTTTTTCTCGCAATCGCTCATGTTGGTTTACTGAGAAAAAAATTAGCGCAGACTGGAAAGATCCTAAAACATACAATTGGTTAATTAACGAATTTGGTAAAATTTCTCCTGCAAGAGTAAGTGGAATCAATCGTAAAAATCAACGTCTTGCTGAGCAGGCAATTAAACGCGCTCGCCAAGTGGGGATTTCTAGCCATGTTTCAAACATCTTTGCTGGGTAATTGGAGCCTATAGGTGAATCAAACTGTGACAGAATTCGATATTAAAAATAAGAGTGATCAGGAGAGAAATTCTTACTGGCGTCTACTCTTATTTGGATTATTGGCCTTGATCTTAGGCGGGTTACCACCTGTCTCTTTTCTGGCACCTATTCCACTAGTATTTGGGATGCTTCTCTTTGGAAGAGCTCAAACTCTAGTAATGGGAACTCTCTGTTTGGTTATTTATTTCGCCTTAACTCAAATTACTTCCCATTTACCTATACATACCGGAGGCGTCTTTATCATTTCGATGATCTATGCCGCTGCCGTTAGTGAAATTATTTATAAAGGTTTAAGTCCGGTCAAAGGGCTAGTTCGTGCAGGCACTGTCATAATTGCTTTCATGGGCTTCTTATTGCTTAGCTTCGCATTATTTAGCGAAACTCCAATAGAAAAACTTTTAGAAAACGAAGTAACCCAAGTTGTTGAAGTGATTAAAGCTCAACCTGGTTTCAAAGCGAATACAAGTGAAGATGCTCTTTTGTTCAAAGAAATGTTTAGTAACCCTAAAGAAATAGCCAGCTCCATAATATCTTGGTCGCCAACTTTTCTTTTTGTAGGAACCTTCCTAGGACTATGGGTTTGCTTATTCTTTGTTTTAAGAAATTCTTTTGTGTGGCGTAAGAAGGTTAACTATCCCTTTGCTAAAGAAGACTTGCTCAACTTTAGAGTTCCAGACTATATGGTTTGGATTCTAATTGCAGCTCTCTCTCTGATGTTGGGTGGAAATTACCTCGGTGGAACCTGGGGAGAGGTTATTGGAGGAAATGTTTTATATTGCCTCTCAATATTTTACTTCTTTCAAGGATTTGGAATTTTTCTTGATTTTCTCACCTTTTTAAAAGTGGGTGGATTTTTGAGGACTTTCTTTGTTGTTTTCACGATATTTTTGGGTGGATGGCGAGTGCTTATTGTCGTAGGTATTTTTGACCTATGGGTAAATTTTAGAAAATTTCTAGTTAGAAAAAATGATTCAGAAAATGAAGGAGATAAAAAATGAAGGTTATATTAACAGAGAAAGTAACCGCACTAGGTAACGTAGGAGAAGTTGTTAACGTTTCTTCTGGTTACGCGCGAAACTTTTTAATTCCTAATCGTTATGCTGTTTTAGCCGACGATGGAAACAAAAAACAATTAGAGCACCATAAAAAAGCTCTTGCTAAGAAAGTAGAGGGCGAAAAAAGTATCGCTACTGATTTACAAGCAAGTCTTAATGGTAAAGTTTACGAATTTATCAAGAAAGTAGGGGCCAGTGGAAAATTATTTGGTACCGTTACAAGTAATGAAATTTCGAAACGACTAAAAGAAGAAGGACTAGATGTTGAGCGTCGATTGCTCATTATCGAAGTTCCAATTAAGTCTGTAGGAACTTATTCAATTAAAGCCAAACTTTTTCCAGAAGTAGAAGCTGTCTTTGAAGTAAAAGTTGCAATGGATCCAAAACAAGCGGAAGAAATGAAAGCTCTTGCCAATAAAAAGGCAAAAGACAAGAAAGAAGCCGCTGAAAAAGCCGAGGCTGCTAAAGCCGAAGGTGCTGATGCTGAAGAGAAAAGTCCTTCAGAAGAAGCAGAGCGTAGCTTAGATGATGAAGCTGCAAAGATCTTACGTAGTTTTTAAGTTTTAAATAAATGAAAGAAGAAGGTTCCACTAGGGGCCTTCTTCTTTATGTCACAAGGTGCCAATGAAAGAATTACCCCATGACATCCTCTCCGAAAAATCACTTATCGGTTGTTTAATTATTGATGGACCTTCTTTCGATGAAGTGGCCGACCTTAAATTAAACAAAACAGACTTTTATCATCCTCAGTACGGACAAGTTTACGAAGCCGTTACCGATCTCAATATGGCCAATCAGCCGATCGATTATGTAACTGTTTGTTCCAAATTACAGGAAAAAGGAAGGCTGGAAGAAATTGGTGGGGAAGCCTTCATATTGCAAATTGTTGAAGAGCAAGCATCGGCGGCTAATATTCGTCACTATGGGCAGACGGTAAAAGATAAGTCTGCAATGCGCGAGCTGGTACGAACCGCTATGAGAGTGGCCGATATGGGAACCTCTTTTACTGGAAATACCACAGACTTCATCAAAGAAGTTGAGAGCAGTTTTTTCAAACTGACTAATGAGGCCAAAGCCGGCCAAATGATTAAATTGAATTCTTGTATTAAAACAAATTTAAAAGAATTAGAGAACACAGATAGAAAGGCCGGAGAGATCTCAGGTCTACCCACCGGATACGGCAAATTAGATGAAATGTTACTTGGTATGCAGCCCGGTCAACTGATTGTCTTAGCTGCTAGA
The DNA here is from genome assembly GCA_018646195.1 of Halobacteriovoraceae bacterium. Lineage (GTDB taxonomy): Bacteria > Bdellovibrionota > Bacteriovoracia > Bacteriovoracales > Bacteriovoracaceae > JABGVH01. The sequence continues at coordinate 2,592 of JABGVH010000125.1, read as the reverse complement.
CCTGCTATGGGAAAAACAGCCTTGGCGCTAAACATCGCATTGAATTCTTGCGCAAGCTCTGGACTTCCTCTTGCTATTTTCTCACTGGAAATGCTTGCCGAAGAACTTTCCATGCGTATGTTATCGACACGTGCAAAAGTAGATTCTAAGAGAATTAGAACCAAAGATTTTCTTGATACTGACTTGCGCTCAATAGGTTCAGCAGTTAAAGAATTATCGGGCATGCCGATTTACATAAATGATTCAGGTGAGTCGACAATACTAGATATACAGAGCCAATGCCGTAAAATTAAAAGTGAACAAGGTCTTGGATTAGTCATAATCGATTATCTCCAATTAATGCGTTCTCATACAACTAATCCTAGTCGTGAACAGCAGATCTCGGAAATTTCGAGAGGGCTTAAATCGATGGCGAAGGAATTAAAGTGTCCTGTATTAGCGCTATCACAGCTTAACCGCCAATTAGAATCTCGACCCAATAAAAGGCCTTTGACTTCCGACCTTCGTGAATCTGGTGCCATCGAGCAGGATGCCGATATTGTCATGTTTATTTATCGAGATGAAGTCTATGACCCCAATACAAAAGAGCCAAATATTGCTGAGATTATCGTCAGTAAGAACCGATCTGGTGAAATTGGAACTGCAAAGACAACCTTTATTGGAGCTTACACGAGTTTCGAAAATTTAGCCTATAGTCAAAGTAGTGAGGCGGGTGGTTATTCTCCCCAACGTCCTCAATAAATGGAAAACCTTTCAAATATATTTAGCCTTTTTAATCTTGGTGATAATTTTATAAAATTACACTCGCCTCGAACGGCATTTGCCTTTTATCCTGGGCATAAGTTAAACCTTTTAACTGAAAAGAAAGAGCCTTTTTCTGCTGCTGAGTTATTGAGGCATTTTGATAGCATTGACCTTGAAAATGACCTCCGGGTAACTCACCTTACTTATGAGCTTGGCAGTCAATTCTATAATTTCCCATTGGACCCCGACTGTTTATTGGCCATCGATATTGAGTACACCGAAGAGGAGCCTTACTTAATCGAACCATTTTATCAAGAAGGTTACGTTTCCAGCTTAGAGAGTCCTTCTTATGACCGCTATCAGAGGGCATTCAATAAGGGTTACCACGAATTGGTTGAAGGCAATTGCTACCAATTTAATTTAACTTTCCAAACTAATTTAGGTCTCGGCGGAAAATGGGATGCCGAACAACTGGCTGCCTGCCTTTGGGAGGATCCAAAGCGCAGATCAGCCTATGCCCATCTTACTTATCTTCCAATTTGGAATAAAACTCTCTTGAGTAATAGCCCTGAATGTCTTTTTCAAATGCAGCAGTCTCAAAAGGATATTGAGAAATGGAATTTATGGGCGATGCCTATTAAAGGAACATGGCCACTTGAGGAGCAGTTAACTCTTCAGGAGCTTGAAGAAGACCATAAGAATCGCGGAGAGCTGGATATGATTACAGATCTTTTGCGTAATGATCTCAATAAAATAGATATTCCCTGTGCAAAAGTGATTGTTAGAAGAGATTTGTTAAAAGTTCCGGGGCTTCTCCATCAATATTCTTTGGTGGCACTTAAACTTTCAAAAAAGGTCTCGCTTTCTAAAATAATTAGCGCCATTTTTCCAGGTGGAAGTATCACCGGTGCCCCTAAAAAAAATGTCATCAAAATTTTACGAGAGTTAGAAAATAGAGAGCGGCGCTTTTATTGTGGCTCTACCCTGCTAACCAGGGGGGGGCGGCTCGCTGCCTCAATTAATATTCGAACTGCCGAAGTCGACCTGGAACGATTCAGCCTCAATTATCAATCGGGTGGGGGAATCACACTTTTGAGCCAAGTTGATGATGAATTTGACGAGATGCAGGCCAAGAGCGAAAGCTTCCTGCAGCCTTTCTTAAAGCTCCTACCAGGCGGACCACGCCAATTTCGCCCTCAAAACAGCCATTCAAACCTTTATTTCTCTTAAGCACTGTCTAATATAATCTTACAATGGCCTTGTAAGGATGGCATATATTTGACATGAATTCCCTCTAGCCGATATGATTTTTGGGATTTAAGGCAAGGATATTTCTTGAAGATGATTTTCGAGAATGCCGATTAGAACAAAGGAGTGTTTGATGACAGGGTTAGCCGAAGGTAAAAGTATAATCACAGACTTGAAAGAGGATCAGAAAGTTCCTCTGGAATCACTTAGTGAGTTAACTGGATTTCCTATCGAATTTATAAAGAAAGAGCTGCTACTAGGGGAACAAGAGCTCTCCCTGGCGGAATTAAGAGGCCATATGCTTCGCTACTTAGACGAGACATCAGCTGCCATTTCAAAAGAAAGCTAATAGATACTTCTCAATTCTCAAAATAGATTAGTCCGAGTACCATACTCGGAATCCTGCCTCCCCATTCCATGGGGCTTCCAGTTATTGGACCAAATTTCTCATCTTTATCTTTAAAAACAAGGGGTTATTTACTTTTTCGTTAAAGTCGCCGGCGTAAGCTTCCGATACTAGGACTATAGATGGAGTTTTAAAAGGAAACGACTATGGATATAGGTTCAGTAATCGGCTTTACCCTTTGTATTGTTGCCGTT
>JABGVH010000081.1 GCA_018646195.1 Halobacteriovoraceae bacterium | reverse complement strand
AACCTGTCCGAAAGGGCAAGAAGCCACCAAAATTGTTGGCGATAGTACATCAATCGGGCTGTACTGGTTGTGAGGTCTGTATCGCAGGCTGCCCTGTTGATTCAATTGAGTTGGTGCCGGGGCCAGATCCTGCCAACCCAGGTTTTCAACAATTGGTTGAAATCGATATCGCCCGCTGTATTGGCTGCCAGAACTGCTCTCAAGATTGTCCTTGGGAAACCATCACCATGTATAATTCAGACGATGCTTTCACAGCTTGGGGCCAAGAAACTCTCTCTTCAGAACTCTATCTTCCTGAATCACAATTAAATGAAATCAATGACAAGCACGGCATGGTGATTGAGCCAGAACCAGAAGCAGCACCAGAAGCCGAAGCTGCGCCAGCCACTGACACCGAGTCTTAAAATGAAATCAATACTATTTCTTTTTGTATTAGTGGCCCCGCTACTAGTCCATGCCAAGGGACCCCTTGAAGACTTAAAATTTGCTGATGGCCAATGGCTCTGTAAGGTTAAGCATTGGAAGTCTCGTTACGATTATTCAACAAAAAAGGACCGCAGTGACACTTTTTATTATTCACGTAAAATTTTTATAAAATTTAATTCAAGTTTCAGCGCCATGAAAATGGGAATCGCCAAAAAGGGCCGGCTACAATCTCGCTTTAGAGAAATGGAGCCCTATGAATACCGCTTCAATCCTAAAAATAAAAAAAATATTTACCAAAAAAGATGGGTTAAGAAAACTAAGAGTTGGACTGAGCCTTATTGTCATAATGTTACTGTAAGTGAGTCTGGTAAGGTTCTTGGCAATAAGTGTAAGAAGCACTCATTCCAAATGAGTGTTCGTGAACAATTTATTCGAACTGGCCAAGATACAATGAAGTATATTCTAACTCGTTATTCCGGGCCCAAAGAAAAAGCCAATAAATTAGTTACCAATACTTGTAAGCTAACCGCCCGCAACGAGCAGCCCGCAAAACCTAAAAGAAGAGCTCGTTAAATTACTGAATTTCTTTTTTTGTACTTACCTTTAAATACATAAGAACAGCCGCCATTACTATGAATAGCGCGATAGAGATGAATTGCGAGGTTGAAAGGCCGAAGGCATGCACCCCTCTTACGATGTCCCCTCTGAAGAATTCAAATAGGAAGCGAAAGAGTGAGTAGCCCGAGAAGTAGGTCAGGGTGACGGTAAGTGGTCTGGTGTTTTTGGTAATGAGACGGTGAAGAAAAAGTCCCAGGCAAAAAACTAATAACGATTCATAAATTTGAACAGGGTGGCGTTCGGCGCCATGAAGGTGAACACTCCAAGGAATCTGCGAAGCAGTACCAAAACAGCAACCGGCGAGTAGGCAGCCGACTCTGCCAACCGCATGACCAAAACAAAGCGCCGGCAAGAAGAGATAGGTTTGTGACAGCGGAAATTTTTTTAAGAGCGTGGTCCACAGAAGTATAAAGAGCGTCCCAAAAATAAGTCCGCCGTAAAAAACAAAACCACCGCCAAACCAAAACTCAGAAGCGCCAGAGTAACGTACAAACTCATCACCAGAAGAATAGATCAGGAAGAAAACTTTAGCGCCAATCCAACTAGTAATAAAGGTTCCCCAGAAAAGCATCCGGTAACCTTTGACGTCCAATCCTCTTGATTCCAAGTAACCAAGTCCTAGATTATAAGCAAGGCCCCAAGAGAGGCCCATAAATAAGGGGTAAGAATAAATAGTCAGCCAGCTGGCATCAATTAGAATCGGAAACATGACTTTCTGGATCCTTTTCTTCTTTCAATTCATTTTTTAACTGAATGAAAAAATCTAAGATAAGCAATGCTGCTGCAATGCTGATGGCGCTATCAGCAAAGTTAAAGGCAGGAAAATGATTTTTACCATAGAAGAAATCGATGAAATCTACTACGTAACCAAGTGAGAAACGATCGAGTAAGTTGCCACAGGCCCCTGCCAAAATGAGGGAGTAAGAAAGTGGCAAAATAAAACTTTTTTCTTTCGAAGTCCAAATAAGATAGACCAACCAGAGACAAGCAAGCATGGGAATGACAATAAATAGAAAGCCTCTTAGAAAAGACCCCGCCTCGGCCATAAAACCGAAGGCCGCTCCTGGGTTTTGAACATAGCTAAAATTTAAAAGGCCTGGGATAATATTTATACTTTCACCAAGAAAGAATTTGTCTTGAACCATTCCCTTTGAGAATTGATCGACTAGAATTATCGTCACAATAAGAATGGAAAGGCGCCAAATCCGGTTCATCGACTAATAAAATGATTTAGGATTAATGGAGTACTTCTCTATTTTCCGAAGAAGGGTCTTCTTTGGAATATTCGCCTTAAGTGCCGTTTGATTAATTTTACCTTTGTTTAATTTTAGGGCGTGGACAATGAATTCCATTTCAAATTGTTCCTTGGCCTCTTGGAAGTCCATAACAATTTGATTGTCTTCGCCTTTAGTAGCAAAAGTAAATTTATAAGCGCCGTCTTGAACAACTTTAGATTCGTCATCAAAAACTGAGTCTTTGATACCTTTAATATCGATCAGCCCTTCACTCTCTCGCGCTTCATCAAGACTAGCAGAAGATTTACGAAGGGTATCAGGGAGTGAACTAATATTAATAAAATCACCAGACTCTATAATAAAAGCATGCTCGATAACATTTCTAAGTTCACGAATATTCCCAGGCCAGGCATAACCCTTAAGAGTCTCTGCCGCGTCTGAGGTCGGACCTTTGATTTCAAGGTTGTGAATATTGTTAAAGTAATCAACATAATAATCCACAAGGAAGGGAATATCAGCGGTTCGTTCTCTTAATGGCGGAAGATAAACTGGTAAGACATTCAGGCGATAAAAAAGGTCTTCTCTAAATGTTCCCTCTTCAATCATTTTTTCAAATGGCTTATGAGAGGCTGCGATCACTCGCACGTCTACTTTAACATCTCGATTTGAACCGATGGGAGTGAAGGTCTTTTCTTGCAGAACACGCAGCAACTTAACCTGCATGGTAGGAGAGATATCTCCGATTTCATCTAAAAAGATAGTTCCACCATCGGCGTATTGGAATTTACCTATTTTTCTTTCAGAGGCCCCGGTAAAGGCACCCTTCTCATGTCCAAAAAGTTCCGACTCGATTAAGTTATCGGGAACTGCGGCGAGGTTGATGGTGACAAATTTTTCGTCTTTGCGAGGGCCGTTAAAATGAATCGCTTTGGCGACTAGTTCTTTACCTGTCCCCGACTCTCCTCTAATTAAAACAGGAGTATTAACTTGCGCCAGTTTGCTGATGATTGAAAAAACTTTCTGCATAACATCGGATTCACCGACAAATTGATCATCTGTCCCCTTGCCTAGTGAAAGACTTGGAGCAGAGAAAATAGTGGTCTCAACTAATGAACGCGCTTTAAGCGCTCGCTTAATCAGTGCGACAAGATTTTCGCTAGTGATTGGTTTTTCGAGATAATTGTAGGCGCCCTCTTTGACCACTTTTACAGCGTCACTAACATTTGAGAAGGCGGTTAGAATAATCACGATCAAGGAGGGATCGTATTTTTTCATATGTTGGAGGGCTTCGATACCATCCATTTCTGGCATATTAACGTCCATCACCACCAAGTCATATTTCTCTTGGGTGACTTTATTAAGTGCTTCTTTCCCGTTATCTGCTACCTCTACAAAAAAGTGATGATATTCGAGTGCCTGACGCACCGAATCCTGTAAAACTTTATCATCATCAACAACGAGTACCTTATGCATAATTCCTCCTGCAATTCCCAGACTTACTGGTTAATCAATCTTATCTGAAATTTCGTGCCTTGTCCTAGCGAAGAATCGGCGGTGATATTCCCACCATGCAATTCGACAAAGTACTTAACCAGGTACAGTCCCAGTCCTGAGCCCTTGATACTATGGCTAGCATCATTTTTAACCCGATAGAACTTATCAAAAATATGCGCCAGGTCAGCTGGCGGGATGCCGACTCCATTATCTTTAATTTCGACATAGACCCACTTTTCGTCGTCCCATGTTTTAATTTCGATAGTGGCGTCTTCACCTGAGTACTTTATGGCGTTTTCAACTAGATTCCCAATTACCCGGTTAATCAAAGTGACATCAAACTCAATAGGATAGAGTGGCGAAAGACTTAAGCTCACTTGAGTATTTTTGCGAGCAGCTTCAAAACGTAGGGTTTCTACAATATTTTCAATAATTGGATTAATGTCTTTGCTTACTTTATTAAGAGTAATATTTCGTGACTCAACTTTTGTTAAATCAAGAATCGAAGTAATGAAGCGATTAAGCTCTTTGGTAGCTTCAATTATTGAATTGAGGTTTTTCTTTAAGCCTTCACCCATTAAATTTTGGGCCAGTGTAATATCTGCTAGCCCCGCAATCTTGGCGACTGGAGTTTTTAAATCATGACTCATCAAGGAGATAAAGTTCTGCTTGAGGTTGTCGACTTTTTTCATAAGCTTGGCTTCTTCTTGAAAAGCAAAGCGTGTTTGATATTCACCGATTGCCCGAAAGGGCACCCAGATGTAAAAGACAACAAAGACGGTTAGCACCAAGTGAGTCACGTAGAGCCACAATCCAAAAATAGAAAAGAGTAACCAAGAGGTAAAGATTATTCCCACTAAAAGAATAATGGTGAAAATTAGACTATGGGGAGGTTTGACTCTAGAAATGGTTACCGATAATAAAATGGCGATAAAAATTGAAAGAGTGTAGGAAACCCATTTTGGAATACCTAATATGGTTTTGTTTTGTAGTAAGGATTGGATAATTTGGGCATGCACTATAATTTTAGGTGATTTGTATTCTTCTTTATTAAAAGGCGTTAAAATAAAGTCGCTGGCATTAGAAACATAATTTGTGCCCACCAGAACGATCTTGTCCGTAAAAAATCCTTTCGGAAAATTTCCAACTAAGACTCTATGGAAGGGAATTCTTTTAACTTTTCCCTTTGTTTCGGTAGGGGAAGAATAGTAGCGAAAAAGAGTGAAGTTAGCATCTGCCTTGCGGACATAATAGGAGCCTAAGATATTGTTCAGACCGAGCGGGTCTTTACCATTTTGCTTCCTAAATTCATTGGCCATCCAGAGATGGAAAGTATCCTCTCCGGAAATTGAAAGAATGGCCCTGCGGCAGACATCATCTTTTGCGAAAGCAGCATTATCTATATTCATTAAGGCCAGGGAGTAGCCAAATTTTTGTAACTCCCGTGGAGGTACCTGCTCATTCCACTTATCCATCTGGGTACCAAAACGAAACTTCCCGCCAGAATTTGTATACTCTCTAAGGGAGTTTTGAAATTCAAGCATATGCTTTTGATCTCGCTCAGACTCGGGCTCTAATAGCGAAACTAGGTAACCGACAACTTTT
>JABGVH010000064.1 GCA_018646195.1 Halobacteriovoraceae bacterium | reverse complement strand
TAACGGCCTGAGTAGGGGCAGACAACCTAAAAAAGTGGAAATATTTACGGAATGAGTCATAATAGAAGTATGTCTTTTCGGATTGCCACGATGGCCTTTCTATTTTTGATCCCAACTTTGATTCACTCTGAAGTCAGCGATCAGCAATTACTTTTTGATGGTGAAATAACTTTTGCCCAAAAGAAGGAAAGTTTAAAGGAAGCGCTCGATAGTTTTTACGACCCGAAGTTCGACTACTCAAAATTTTCAGGCAGAGTTACTGATCGCGATGCCTCTGGCAATTTAATAAAAATTTCTTCTGAACAACAAAATATAAAATTTTTTAGATCAGGGGATGTGGTGGAATTCTATGTTGCCAATAGAAGCTCTCACAATAGGTGCCGAGGATTTGTTAGGAATGTTGAAAAGGGCTATTTCACTCTCTATGTAGGGGATATCTATTCTTGCTGGAAGCAGGAAGAATTTTTTAGGAGGGGAACACTGATTGTTTTTCGCTCAGGCCAGTTGGGAGCAAGGGTCAAGGATGCCAGTATTTATCGGGTGGTCCTTTTAAAAAGAAGGAAAGATTATTTTAAGCAATTGCATGGAGTGAATCACTTTATCTGGTCTTATAATCAGCAAAAGGTTTTAACTGCTGCCGATTACGACAAAAAAATTGTTGAACTTCAAAAAGGTAAGCAGAGAGCACTCGAAATGCTGCTGGTAAAAAAGAAGGACCAAATCCTACTTCAGCGGGAATTGTCGCGAAGACTTGATTCCCTCGATCGCGACTTGGAGTTCTATCGGATTGAAAAAGATGAGGTACTGGTCGATCGATGGCACCTCGACCACGACTTAGGTCTGCCGGTAGGGCGTAGGCCACAAGAGCAAGTCCGCCGCTAAAAGGCCGCTTCCTATAATACAAATCATTGAAATCACATTAAGTCTCTCGGTCGAGGGCTGTAATAATTTCCCTAAGTAGTGCAATTTGCTGCAACGCGTCGTATGGTGAGGAAAATTATACTTAGCCAGGAACCTCTATGAAAAGTCTATTAGTCCTTCTCCTTTTATTGGTATTTGCAGTTTCGGGATGTGGAAGCAAAGAAGAGAGTCTTTTGCCCGCCAAAAACCCAGTGACAGCTAGCAATCCTTCTAATGACACCCAAGACGATGGAAGCGGTGATCAAAGTGGTGGTTCCAACACACCCAATAATTACGAAGTTCTAAGAAATTTACCGGACAATTCTCCGGCACTTAATAATAGCCTTGAAAAAAACCTCAATACCTTTTTCTCCGCCTTTGTAGTGCGTGATGAAAGTATCCGCTATGCTTTTGATAGTCAGGTCGATTACAAAAACCTCAATAAATTAGCGCTTAATAAAGATAAGCGCTTGCTAACACTTATGGCCTTAGTTGAAAGGCAGTTTGCCAATTCAAAGGTACTCGATGGAAAAACTAAGAACTTTAAGATGGCCTTCTTTATAAACGCTTATAATTATTTTTCTATTCGAACGATTTTGAGAGGTTATTTAAAAAGTGGCCAGGTCATCAATTCAATTAAGGATTTAAGCTCAGGTATCAACGATAATATTTACGATCGTACTTATAGCAATTTCTTACTAGTTGCTGGTAAAGCACAATCGCTAACAGGTTTAGTCGCAGAGTTGAGAATCTTAACTGGAAAATCCGACCCACGTATTGCCTTCGCACTAAATGGTGGAGCGGCAGGATTTCCACCGGTTCTCTATGAGGCCTATGGTGAAAATGTCCTTGAAGAGCAATTAAACTTTGTTACTCATTTTGCCTTCCGTCTCGATCGGATCTTTAGAATAGACCCCACCAATATTTGGCTAGGATCACTTTTTGGTATGGCCCATTTTGGTGAAGATATAAGAACTTCGGCAGGAAGTTTAAAAGAATTCCTAGAAAAATTTCATAAGTCCCATGGAAGAACCATCCGTGGAAATATCCGCATTCAAAAATTAAATTTTGATCTCAATCGTTTGGAAACAGCTCGACAGACTCCGGTTATCGATATTCAAATTTCTCCAGGCAGTGATGATGGGTCGGACCCATCAGGAAATGGAGATGTCGATAATGGAGGAAACGGTGATGTTGATAACGGTGGCAATGGGCCAGGTGACGTCGATGTCCCAGCAGGTAATCCTTGCCATAATTTAAGTAACGTTGGCGGATACACTGCGATTTATAGCTGTGCCCAGGTTGAAAATGGCAGAGTCAAAACGATTAAGAAATCTAAGTTTGTTGTGACTAAGGCGGATATTTGTATTCTACAAAAGAATAGCGCAGGTAATAAGAAAACAGCGGACTTTAAAGTGGTCGGTAGTCTGGTCGATATAGACCCAAAGGAAGGCGCCAAGAAATTAGTAGCGCTAGACGTCTCCGCTACTACTAAATTAAAGAAGACAATCAAGATTGAAGAAGAAGCGCCTGGCCTATATACTAGAATTGATTTGTACCATGACAAGAAAATCGAGGCCGATAAAGTCATCGATATTCGTCAGAAGAATAAAAAAGGAATGACCCGTAGAAATGAAAGAAGGGCCATCATCTCCTGTAAAGCAATTTAATAAAACGGTGGGGGACCTGATCGGGTCCCTCGCTTCCTATAATCTATACAAAAAAAAGCAATTCAAAATAAATTGGCCCAGTAGTGGCAGAGTTCACTTACTGGGACTTGGAAAATCTGCTTGTGCCGATCTTGAAGACTTCCTCAAGTATTCCCAGGAAAAAAGCTCAAGCGCTTTCGAATTGGGAGAGCTTTTCGTTTTTACCCAGGAAGGTTACCTCAACAAGAATACTAATCAATTAACTAAGCACCATTGGTCAGGTGATCACCCAGTGCCTTCTGAAAGAAACCTACAAAATAGCCGAGAGTTATTAGCGCAGTTAGCAGCACTGCCTTCGCAGGACTCACTCTTAGTCTTCCTTTCGGGAGGAACTTCGGCGCTATTAGAATTACCCAAAGTGGGGCATAGCTTAGAAGAGATACAACAACTGAATCGAAAGCTCTTATCAAGTGAAGTCGATATCTATCAAATGAATCGACAGCGGGCAGAGCTCTCTCAACTTAAAAACGGCGGGCTACTGGAGTACTTTAAAGGTAATTGGATAGCAACTATTATAAGCTCTGACCTTCCAGGGGATGATCCAACTTGGGTGGGGTCTTCACCAACCATTAAACAAGGAGCGCTCGATAATCCTGAGGTTTTTACCTTGCGCAGTTATCGTGATCTTATTGAGCAATTAAAACTATTCTTCCCTCGCTATGAAGTTTTTGAGCAACCCCACCGAGGCAGTAGCGCTGAGCTAATCACATTATTTAAAGAAAACTTAGATAAGTATAAAAATATAATCGTAGTAGGAGAGGCCAACGTGGCGACAACTGGCGCCGGCAGAGGCGGGCGCTGCAGTCATTTTGTCGCCTCTATGGCAGCAGAGCTTTTACAACGAGGGAATCTTCCTGACTTTCAGCTAGCGGCAGTTGCGACTGATGGTGTTGATGGTTATAGCGGCAGCGCAGGTGCCTTTGCTAGCTCCCAGCAGCTTGCGTGCGACCTTAAGGGGCTTCGTGCTTCATTGGCGCAATTTAATAGTGGAGAGTATTTAAATGATCGAGGGCTTACTCTTAGAAAGGCAGCAACTGGCATTAACTTAATGGACTTCTACTTACTCAGTTCGATGGACTAAGGTCTTAAGTGAAGTTAAGAATAGCGCTGTTTCAGGGCCTTGCTTAAATTACCAACTATTTCGCTTTTCCTTATACTTAGGGGTAATCCACTTCCAGCGACTGCCCTATTTCTATGGTGTGCCTCTCTAATTTGCTGTTACTAGGAAGGCCTTAAAAAATTAAATTTTTTTTATTTAATATTGAGCCGACCTGTAACTGCCTACAGACATTGATGAATCCTTGAAAATTAAGAGACCTAAATAATTCGTATAAAAATTTGACCTTGTACCAAACAGGAAGGTATAAAATTGTGTAATATCAAGGAATTAGGAAATGGATTTTACAATCGGTGAATTATCAAAGCAAGGCGGGATTAGCTCCCAGACCATTCGTTACTACGAACGGCAGCAGCTAATAGGTCCCAAGTACAGAACCGATTCCGGCTACCGAGTCTACGACGAAGAGGCGCTTAGGCGACTTGGTTTTATCAAGCACGCCAAAGACGTAGGTTTCACCCTTAAAGAGATAAAAGAGCTCTTGGGGATGGACCCAGAGTCCCGTGAAGGGGTTCTGCAAATTCGCGGTAAAACCGTCGACAAGCTGAAAGAAGTGCAAGATAAAATCGAAGAGTTACAAAAAATAGAGAACGAGTTAAGCGGTATGGTAGAAAAATGTGAGAAGGACGAATCGACAAACTCGCGCTGCCAGATTATAAAACACCTCGAAAATTAAAACCTAAAATCAAGTCTTTAAGGCCAATCTTTTCGTCGCAGAGACCTCTGTGACGATCAAATTTTCACTTCAATTGACACTGATGGGGGTCCAACGATAGAAGAAAAGCACCACAAACTGGACCACCATGCAACGACGGATTTTTAAGACATTGATCATAATCCTCTCGGGATTTGCGCTAGAAGCTCAGGCCATGAGTTATCGAGCCGGAGCTGGTTTTGAAGTGGCGCTAGAAGGCCACTGCCAGGAAAAAGGCTATGTCAGGCCTATCAATCCTATTCGACAACAATGCACTCAGAAAAAAAGAATATTGGGAATTCCTTACCGTGTTTCGCTGGCCAAATGCGAGCCGCAATTTATCGAGGAAATTTTCTTAAAAAAACCAATCGCCTTAGTCGAAACCCTCAACCTTGGGAATGGGCGCATCTTCCACCGAATATTACATCCAAAGCAAAGCTACTACGAGCTTCCTCAATGTGAGGTTTCGTTAATTGAAAAAGAACACCGGGTTTTCATGATTCGTCAGCCAACTCTGCAGGAAAAATTCGTCTACAAAGCACTTCATCAACAAGGCATCACTTTAATTGATGCCGAGAGGGAAGAGCTGAATTACTTGAAAAGCGAGGCCTTAACAGAAAATGGTGGCCCTGGTGACAACCCTTTAATCAAACCTACCACTCTAGAATTTAAAACTCCTTACTGTGATGACGGAAGAGTGATCGATACTATCGGGACTTATTATCAAGACCTAGGAGATTACTTACGCGGTGGAGGCGAGGGCTCTGGAAGTGGCCGTTTTGGCGCGCCAAATGACTCGGATGGAGGAGGAGAGGGATCTGGTTCAGGTAAAATTACCTTAACTCTCAATATTCCTGTTCCGCAATTTAATGACTTAAGAATTAAGGCCAATTGGTTTGAACGTCTGATTAAAGTTAGGCCAACGTTTTATAAATACCTAGTAGAAGGAAAGAAAATCCCCAATCGTATAATCAAGGTAAAGTGTGAACATGCAAACGACTGAAGTGACCCCAAATTCAGGAAATGTTGTAGAAGAGTTGGCCGCTGTCATCCGCCAGCACCTAGATAAATATCCAAGACTCTCTCTCAATGGTCTTTCTAAGCGCTGTAAAGTCAGTGAACCGACCTTGCGCCGAATAGTTAAGGGCCAGATTAAAACTACTCCAACACTGACCACGGTAGTAGATATTCTCAGCAGTATAAACAGAGAGCCCAGTATACGCCGCCTTAGTGAGATGTATCCTGGGGCGATAGGTGAGGTGCTTAAAGAGGGCTTTAGCATCATCCAAGATCAAAATTATGACTACCAGTACGTTAACGATTTAAACGAGCACTTGGCGGATCAGCAGGCCTACCTAATATTTAAATTAGCGGCCAATAGGTGCGGTGTTACCCGCCAGAAAATCAGAGAGCTGTTTGGACTGGTGGGCGAAGAGAAACTCAATAACCTAATGATGAATGATATTATTTATCAAGTAGACAGCACTCTTCACACCAAAGTGAAGGGCTTCTCCCTTGGCCACGAGCTTTTTATCAACCACTTTAAAGCGGTAGCCAACTTTATTGATACTGCTCAACAAAATGGACCAAAGAAGAACCTCTATTATAATTTTTCAAACTCAGTTAATGAGGCCGGCCTTAAAGAGCTTATCCAAGTCCAGCGCCAGGCCTTTAAGAAAGTTGCCAAAATACTAAATGACGAAAAGTACGCCGGAAATATTCCGGCCTTTGCCATCGGCGCGGTTGATACACTCGATAACCCTACGCCGCCTGCATAATTGCCTGACGGGCAGCTCGCTTAACACCATTAATTTTTAGATTTCCCAATTGCCCCATGAAACCCCAAAAGCGTCGCCAAAAACTGCCCTTTATCAAATCTTCTTGCATACAATAGGTCATGTGATTGGCCGATAGTTGGCGGTAGCAATACTCTTCAATCTTTCTAAAGCGATTTAAGGTCTGCTCTATTTTCTGAGAATCCTGCTGATAAAATGTGGCAACCTTTTGGCAGTAAACTAAGTGTTTGCGCTCGTCTTTAATAATTGTTTCCAGCAAATTAACGATCACTAGATCTTTTTCAAAGGCAACTTTTAAGGCCTCAAATTCTTGAATTGCCCGCTCCTCAATAACTTGCAATAAGAGGATCAATTGCACTACATCTTCGTCGCATTTTACTGGCCGCTTTAAGAGCCCTAACTCGCGCTCAAGCAGTGACAGGACTCGCTGGTCATCGCCAAGTGTAATGGGGTTGGTTCCCATCAATTCAATATAGTGCAGGAACATTTTTTCATGGCGCTCTTCATCCGCCTTATGGACCGCCAATACTTTCTTAAGTCCTGGGTCTTGGACGTAATCGATTAGCTGTTCAAAAATTTTGATCTCTCCGCCATTGGAGCTCTCGGCATCCGCCAGTTGGCTAAAGAGATAGGTCAATCCTTTACGGTCGCTGAGATTTTGGCGCATAAATAAGACGTTTAAGTACTCTTCTAAATTCTGTCGTTTCATCATTTTCTCCTTAGAACCAGGTGACCAAAATAGTTTTTTAGTCATCGCGGGGTAAATTTTTTTTAGGCCTTAATGCCGTTAAAAATCAAATTAAAGGCCGCCTCTTCACGCTCTAAGAGGTCGTCCATAGTGGTTTGACTGTTCATATGAAAGAGGAAGGTCGCCACATGCAGGTCCAGCAGGATGTTGGCAACTTGCTCTACGTTTAAGTCTTTTTTGAAAGTCCCTTGTTTGATGCCCAATTTTAAAATCTCACCAATAGGGGTCAGTGAAAGGCTTCTAAGCGCCGGCAATTTGCTCTTTAGGCTGAGTAGGAATTGACTGTATTTGCCAAACAGGAAGTCGCGTATTAGCGGGTGCTGGTCGATTTGAGTGATACAGGTTTTAGAGGCCTCTCGCAGCAGCTCTATCGCCGGTCTCGAGGGGTCGATATTCTTTGAGATCTCGGCATTCCAGCGCCGGCTCTCTCGCAATAAGACCTGATAGAATAGCTCATCCTTGGATTTAACCGCCAAGTAAACAGTTCCCTTGGCAACACCTGCGGCGCGGGCAATTTCGTCGATAGAGGTCTTCTTATAGCCCCACTGAGCGAACTTCTTGGCCGCCTCCACGAGTATGCTATCTTTCTTATCTGAATCAAGTCCCAAGACTCACTCCCTAAAGGGTTAGGTCAAGCTTATCGGCTGACCAGAATTGAATATTAGTCATTCCGGCAGTAAAATGCAAGGGAATTTCGCAAAGATCTTATAACTCCCTGTTATTACACATAATGTGAAGACAAGTTCACCGCTTCTTCATCTACTTGCAACATTTGTCGGTCATACTGAATTTACCCCATAACCCCTTAAACCGGTCTGCAGGCCATTGAATAGTGGATTTATAAAAGCAGGCCGGTTTTTTCCCCCCTACAATGCTCACAATTACCTCTGTAAAATTAATAACGAGAGCAGGAGGAAACTTATGAGTACAAAACTATCTATTGTTATCCTGCTTTTTATGGCCGCTACCTTCTATCCTATGACTTCCCATTCGCTGGTCTTTTTTGAACCCGGACTTGGCGCATTGTCAGGGGATTTTGATGCCGACGAAACCACCGATGGTGAACGATTCGAACACGATGCCCTGCTCTTTGGGGTTGAAGTTAGCGCCCGTGCCGGTCTCAATATCTTTGGATTTCAAGTAGGAGGAACCGCCTCCCATCAAAGAACTCATATGGCGGCTACTAGGGAAGTTAAACTTTCTGAACTGCATGGCTCCTCTTACACCAACACCCTGGCGATTTCCCTTACAGGACTTTACGCCGGTCTACGGCTACCCAATACCAGCTTTCGCTTAATGGGTGAACTCTATACCGAAGCAAAATTGCGACTCCACTACGCCAAACCAAAATCGGCCAATCTTTTCACCAATAGAGACCGCATGAAAGGCAAGGGTTACGGACTGGGTGTCGGTTATCTCGATAAGAAAAACGGGTCGATGATCTCGGTCCTCTACCGCAGTCTCGATTTTGAACGCTTCACCAACGATGGAGTCCAAAGTAATTTGCCCGATGGAAATTTAACTCGGCCCCATATTGATCAAATAGTTCTTCAAATAACTATTTTCGCCCATCTGCCCTAAACGCAAAAAGGCCCCCTTATGGGGACCTTCTTACTCACTCTCTGTTCTCTTCCTTGTATGACTTAGCTAAGTCATGCAAATTTTTTAGTTATTTTAATTTAGTGGTTGCCGCGACCGCCGCCGTTTCCACGTCCGCCGCCATTACCGCGACCGCCGCCATTACCGCGACCGCCGCCATTACCATTGCCACCATTGTCATTGAAATCATCATTGAATCCTCCTCCGCCGAATCCACCGCCGCCAAATCCGCCGCCGTGACCTTGTTGGGTGTAAAGTTGCTCAAGTTGATCTAAGTTCATCTTGATTGCTCTCAACTGACTTTTTGCGTATTGAGAAGCATTGGTATTATGACGAACATTCCTGCGAGCGAATTGAAAAGAAGCTTTTAGCTGATCAAAAGAGATCTTGCTTTGAAAACCGCTAGTCAATTGTGACTGAAGGTATCTAGCAGCTTGAGCTACAGCTCGAACTGATTGAGTCGCTTGTCTTTCGTCCTGGCTCATATGTCCAAATTGATTGAATTCACTTCTAAGAGTTTGGGCAAGAGTCCTGGCTTGAGTTGTGATATGTGAAGTAAGGTTCTGCGCCTGTTGAACTTTAAAGTGGCGACCTCCACCGTTTCTAAAAACCTGAGTCAACCTTTGCATTTGCATGCTGGCCTGCTCGAAAAGTTGATTGGCATGGGGACTTCTTAAAACATACTTGTAAAGTTGCACATCTTTCTCTGCTTGCTTGAGTTGGCGAAAACTCATGCGTGAAGAGGTATTATAAGAAAATTGCTGGGCCGCCGATTGAAATTGCTGAGTCGCTCTTAGCGCCTGGCGATTGATAAGATTATTTCCATGTCCGCGACCACCGCGTCGATGTCCGATGCCGACATTGATGCCGCCCCGACCGATACCTACATTGATTCCGCCATGTCCGCGGCCACCGCCACGTCCACCGCGCCCCATTGCTAGTTGGCGTTTAGCGACATGATGAAGTTGAGTTGCTGTTTGTGAAACTTTCATTGAAAGTCTTTGAAGGCGGTGTTGGCCACCACCAAAAGGTTGCGCGATAGCGGCACTTGCAAAAACCATGAGTCCAATGACGAGGGTCTTGTGTAGAGCGTAGCTGCTGCTGGTGCGATGTTGAGCTGTCTTAGTTTGTTTTCCTGCTTTCATAATTCTCTCCCGTCAATTTTTGGAGACAATCCTAGTCTATCAATTCGAGTGACATCCTGATCAATCGGTTATGGGTTTACTAGAGCAGGCCGTGTGCCAACTTTCTTACCGACAGCATTAAAAGAAAAAACTCTTTAATTGTTAATACTTAACCTATTTTAAAGGGAATTCTTTCACTGGTGCAAAAAAGATAATTGGGGTCTTTTAGCATCCCGCGACGCGTTAAAACTGGTGACCAATTGGCTTTAGCGGTAAAATAAAGCTGGAGAATCTAAACTTGAAAGTATTAATCGTTTCACCTCATTATCCACCTTATAAAGGAGGAGTCAGTGATCATGTTTGGCAGCAGTCCAAACGCTTAGCTGAACTAGGTCATGAAATAACTGTCTGGTGCCAGGGCCCCGGGGAAACCCCTCATCAAAATATTTTAAGACAAGATATTCCCTGGCCCTTTAACCCTCAATCGGTTTCCGAAAAATTAGTGGGTCTCTCTTTCGATGCAATTATTGTTCACTTTACCCCGCTTAGTTTTTCACCTAAAAAGTGGGGTATTAATCTTCTGCTCTTTAGAGCGATCCAAACTCTAAAAACCTATTGTGACAACCACTTAAGCTTAATGGTCCATGAGGCCAATTATCCCTTCAACCTAACGCTACGGGGATTGGTATTAGGTCCTTTGCATCTATTCCAATTTTTTGTCCTAGTAAACTTTTGTCCGATAGTTCTCTTGAGTCATCAGGCGCTACTAGATAGATGGAGACGGCTATTACCCTGGAGCAGAAAAAAATTTCATCTATTACCTGTGGGCAGCAACTTTGAAATATCTAATTATCATTTGGCAAGTAGAGAAGAATTAGCGAAACGCTACAACCTTCCCATTGACGCCTACTGGATGCTTTATTTTGGTGGAAGTCATCAAAGTATTCTCTTTGACTTTATTATCGAGGCGCTTAAGCGGGTGGACTATGGACTTAAAGAGAAAAAGGCCATCCTTATTACTATTGGAGATAATCAGAGTTGCTTTGAGAGATTAAGCCCGGCCTTAAAGGACAATTATTTTCCACTGGGACGTTTGGAAGCTGAGGAGCTATGTGGTTTGGTTTCTAAGGCCGAGCTCTGCCTGGTGCCCTATATCGATGGCGTCTCAACAAGAAGAGGCTCTATCATGGTGCCTTTCTCTCTCGGAACACCACTTCTCACCACTACAAGCTACGGCACTAAAAAAGATGTGCCTTGGCATAAGATCTGCGCCTTAACTCCTGCCTACTCCATATCAAATTTCGCCGACCGCGCCCTCGAGTTGGCACAAAGCCCGGAACAAGCAAAAAAACTTGGGGCCGAAGGCAAAGATTATTTTGAAAATCACCTTGCGGCCAAACCGCTTACCGCAAAGCTGACAGGTTATCTCTTTTCTAACCTGGATGGTTAGCGGTAGGTGACCACTTTGGTCAGGTATGGTCTGCTGTTCATTGAAAGTTATCTCGACTACAATTCTTCCTTATGAATGATCTTGCTTTTAATATTTGGTTAGGCTTTGGCATCTTCTGTGTTGTCAGTGAGTTCCTTCTACCTGGACTAGTGATGGTCTTTGTAGGGCTTGGTTCATTAACAGTCGCCCTTGGAATGCACTTGGGACATATTGATGGTTTGCCACAGCAGTTCATTACCTTTTTTGTAAGTTCACTCATTTACTTATTAACCCTGAGATTTTTAATCTTGCGTTTTGTACCAACCAGTACTCGAAAAGCTGACGTAGATGAAGACCACGATGTGATTGGGTCAGAAGTTGAAGTAGTTGAAGATATAACTGCCGGCAAGTTTGGTCGAATTAGTCATAGTGACAGTACTTGGCAAGCTAAGAGCGAGGGGGATGTGACAATTTTAAAGGGCGAGAAAGCAAAAATTATAGGACGAGATAATATTACTTGGATTGTTAAAAAAATATAAAAGAGGTGATGAAGTGTTAAGTATGTATTCAGCGGTAATTTTATTGATTTGTTTTATTATTTTTAAAACGATCATTATTGTAAGCGAAAGAGAAAATGTCATTATAGAGAGACTTGGTAAGTTTCATCGGACCTTGACTCCTGGGATTTACTTCCTCATTCCTTTTTTCGACTCGGCCGCCTATAAGCAAGAGATGAGAGAACAAGTGGTTGATATCCCCTCACAAAGTGTAATCACTAAAGATAATATCCAAGTTGATATTGATGGCCTGATTTACTTAAAAGTGATGGACCCCAAAAAGGCCAGCTATGGAATTGGTAATTACCTGGCGGCGACAAATAACCTAGCACAAACAACTATGCGTTCAGAAGTTGGGAAAATTACCCTAGGAGCGATCTTCTCAGAAAGGGAGGTCGTTAATGCCAATATTATTGGCGAAATTGACAAGGCCTCAGACCCTTGGGGGGTTAAAGTTTTAAGGTATGAAATTAAAGATATTTCACCTTCAAGACACGTTATCGATACTCTAGAAAAACAAATGGAAGCCGAGCGAGAAAAAAGGGCCGAGATAACCAGGGCAACGGCAGAAAAAGAAAAATTGATCAATGTTTCTGAAGGACAGAGGCAACAGGCGATTAATGTCTCTGAAGGCGAAAAGCAGAAAAGAATCAATGAGGCCAAGGGAAAAGCTGAAGGGATTAAGATGATAGCAGAATCCACTGCCAAAAGTTTAACTATGGTCGGAGAGTCGATTAACCTTGAAGGCGGAAACGAAGCACTTAAGATGCGGCTAGTAGATCAATATATCGATCAGGTTGATGAAGTACTAGGCGGAGGAGGGGTCTCTCTTTTTCCTGCCAATTTAGCGTCATTAAAAGGCATTGTAGAGGAACTCAAAGGTAGTAACTCAGCAAAAAAAGGAGCAGCTCATGTCGAAGGATAATTTAGTATTTCTATTAATTGTAGGTGCTCTTTTTCTCTATGTCCTGGCGGCCTTGATTAGGTCACTAAGATTGGTACCTGCCCAGACTGAATTTATAGTAGAAAGATTTGGGCGCTATCACCTAACCCTAAAAGCTGGTTTTCACTTTCTCATTCCTTTTGTAGATAAAGTTGCCTTCACTCAAGATCTCAAAGAACATACAATGGATGTTCCTCCCCAAACTTGTTTTACAAAAGACGAAATTCAAGTTGAAGTAGATGGTGTAATTTACCTTCAAGTCATTGACTCTCAAAAAGCAAGTTATGGAATAACTAATTATCAATACGCTGCCATCCAATTGGCGCAAACAACAACCAGGGCGATTATTGGAACCTTGGAGCTTGATCGGACTTTCGAAGAGAGAGAGGCGATTAGTGGCAAAGTCGTCTCTGTACTCGACAGTGCGGCGATGAAGTGGGGAGTTCGGATTTTAAGATTTGAAATCAAAAACCTTGTGCCACCTGAATCAGTTCGCCAATCGATGGAAAAACAAGTGACTGCCGAGAGAAACCGGCGTGCCATCTTAGAAAAAAGTGTCGGTCAAAAGCAATCACTAATAAATACTTCCGAAGGTCAAATGCATGAGCTTATCAATAACTCTGAAGGCGAAATGCAAAAACGCATCAATGAGGCCAGCGGCAAGGCCTCCGAAATACTAGCACTAGGCGAAGCAACCGCAGAATCAATCAAGAAAGTTGCCAACGCAATCAGCGGCCCAGGGGGCAAGGCGGCGGTAAATTTAGAATTAGGTCAGAAATATATAAGATCTCTAACCAAGCTGAAATCTAGTAGAAATAATGTGATTATGGGTGGGAATCTTGGTGATATGAAAGAAATGCTTAAAGGGCTTGATATTGAGCTTTAAGACCGCCAAGATTTTTTGAATCAAACCTTGGCGGGGTCGTTATAAAATAATTAATCCTGTGTGTTCTAGCGCTTGGCCCAGACTACCGGTGCTGAAGCTTCATACCAAACTTCAAAGTTTTCCTTGTACTTGTTTTCAAGTACGGAGCGTTTGATTTTCATGGTTGGCGTTAGGATTTTGTTTTCGATTGTCCAATCTTCTCCCATCACAACGATTGTTGTGAGGCGTTCGTGATGATCGAGAGTTGGGTTGATCGATTTTAGGAGTGTCTCGAAGGTATTGTCGAGGTCCGTTTGATCGAGTCCTTTTCCAAGGTCCGAGAGGACCGTTAGTGCGATCGGTTGGGGAAGTCCCACTCCCACTACACAGACTTGTTCGATATTATTGTCTTTAGAAAGCTTGAGTTCGATCGGTGAAGGAGCGACGTACTTTCCTTTGGAAGTTTTGAAGAGGTCTTTCACTCTACCTGTGATCTTTAGGTTGCCATCATTGGCGGCGTTACCTTGGTCTCCGGTTTTTAAGAAGTCACCGTTCATTGTTTCGGCGGTTTTTTCGGTTTCTTTGTAGTATCCCACCATGGTGGCGATTGATTTGACTTGAATTTCTTCATCGTCGGCGAATTGAACGTCTACATGGGGTAGCGGTTGTCCCACTCTTCCAAAAGTAACATGTCCAGGAAGAGAGATATGCGAGTAGGCGAAGTTTTCAGTCATGCCATAGGCCTCTAGAATCTCTAGCCCTAATTTTTTAAACCACTCTAGTGAGGATACTGGGATTGGAGCGGCTCCGGTGAAGGCCAGTCGGCAGCTTTGTAGTCCAAGTCCTGTTAGGACTTTATTTTTGATCAGACCGCTAATTATAGGAAGTTTTAATAGAAGGTTTAATTTCTTCTGTGGAAGTTTACCTAGGATTCCAAGTTGAAATTTTGTCCAAATTCTAGGAACTGCTAGGAAGATGGTTGGACTGGCGTATTTTAGGTTGGCCGGAAAAGTATCTAGGGATTCAGCAAAATAGATTTTTCCGCCTGAGTAAAGTGAAGCCGTTTCAACGATTAGTCGCTCCGCCACGTGGGAGAGAGGAAGGTAGGAGAAAAAGCGTTCGTCTTCTGTGGCATGAAGTGCTTCAACGCCGTTGGTTCCGGCGAAGGCAAAGGATTTAAATTTATGAACAACGCCTTTGGGGGCGCCAGTTGTTCCTGAGGTGTAGATGATTGTTGCGACTTCTTCTAAGTCTCTTTTGGGAGCGTCTTTGAGCGGTTCCGTTTTTAAGACTTCATCCCATTTTGTATACTCTTCGGTTCCCGGGATATCGTAGGGGAAAGAGACTGTCGGTAGGTCAGTTGGTAGACCAGCTTTCATGGAATGGAAGTTATCTAGTTTTCCAGCGAAGACCATTTTGGATTCGCTATGTTCGATAATTTGGGCCACTACGTCTGCCGTTAGGTTTGGGTAGAGGGGGATTGAAACGTGCCCGGCCATCCAAATCGCCAGGTCAGTAATAATCCACTGGGCGCAGTTCTTAGACATTAGGGCGATATGACTGCCTTTGGGAAAATTTTGAGCATCGATATAAGCGGCGACTCGGCGGACTTCATCGGCGACCCGGCCCCAAGTGTACTCGGTCCATTGACCATTGAGAGGTTGCTCGAAGTAAACTTTGTCAGGGTTTTTGTGTTCCCAGTGGGCGAGCATTTCAAGGGGTGTTTTAAGATTGGCAGTAGTCATTTCGTCCTCTAATTTTAGGTGGTTAAGAGTAGTTGCATCAATTAATTTAATTGG
>JABGVH010000073.1 GCA_018646195.1 Halobacteriovoraceae bacterium | reverse complement strand
TTATGTCGCCTCACATATAATCGAAAATATTTCGTGGGGAGCGGACGAACATGCAGACAAAGTGGCCTTTGTACTCTTTTTTCATGATATGTTTTTGACACCCCTTTATGTTAAGTACCCAGAACTTAAATACGAAGATGATTTACTTTTTACTCATATCTTAAATGATAAAGATAAGGAGCTCGTAATTAACCATGCTCGAATGGCCGGAGAAGTTGTAAAGACAATTCCTCGCTGTCCACTGGGCGCTGATGTTTTAATTACACAGCATCACGGAGTTACAAATGGAGTTGGATTTACGCTCGAATTTAGAGATGATGTTTCTCCGTTAGCAAAAGTCATAATAGTTTCAGAGTCCTTTGTCGAAGAGTTACTACGGCATAAAGACGATTCCCCGGGCAAGGAGCTTAATGTACAAGAGATAATTGATAAGTTAAGACTAAAGTTTAAAATGCATACCTATAAAAAAATTATCGATGCAATTAAAAATATTACACTATAATTATCTAAAAGTTTCCTTTAACATTTTTTGAAATACTTTAAAAGAATCCTTGAAGTTTCCGGTATTATAGAAATTTTCATATTCGGCCAAGTGTTTTTGAAGCGAAAATTTTGATATACCGCTGAGGGCCAGATCGGCGGAGAAGTTTGCCGCTAAAATAAATAGACAGGTAATATTTGTTAATTTATTTGCATTAATTCCTGCAGGAAAACCTGTTCCATCGGGAAGTTCATGATGCTGCGAGATTATAAAATCAGAGTCAGTAAACCCTGTGAAATGTTGTGAAAGTTCTGCTGCTTTTTCTGCGTGTATTTTAAAAAGCTGAATTTCATCGGCCATAAATAGATTTAAATCGGGATCTTCTAGACTTCTAATTCGGCTTAGCTCTTCATTTTCCAGCAGGCTATTGTGTAAAATACTTGCTAGTCCTAATTTGTTGCGGGATAAATCTGAGCTCCAGCCAATTCCCTTTGTGAGTGCTTGGCAAAAATAAGCGCATAAGATTGCTTGCTCTGCATAGTCTCCTAATTCTAAAGGGAAGTCATTTAGGAAGTTTTTAATATGCTGGTACTTTTCGAAATTGCGGTCAACGCTGTCGATGATACTTTCGATTAAGGATATAATGCTAGCACTAATTCCAACATCACGAAGATATTGATGAATTACCAGAACTCCTGCGATTTGAGATTGAATAATTTGTTTCTGCCCTAGGCTTTTTTTACCTAAGGCCTCTTGAATTTTGGTAATTGCGGATTCTAAAAATTTGAGGTGTTCTGTTTTATGTAAGTACAGATATTTTACATTTCTTCGGGCGATTTGTTGAATATCACCTTCCGTGTAAGGTTTGTCGGCGCTAATTGCCTTAATAAATTTTGTCTTAGTTAATTCAACATATACGTCGTAAGGAACTTTTTTGTATAAGTAAAAATTTCTAATTTTTAAAGGGAGATAGTCATCACGATCAACTTCTACTATCGATTGTTCAAATTCTTGACTTTGGACCCACTCTAACGCCTTGTTGATTATTTCAACAAATTCTGGAATATCGTAAGGTTTTTTATAAATTTGGGCGGTTTCATTTTCTGAATAAAAGGTATCTTCCACGCGATCTTTTAGCATCCCTTCGTGGCCTATGAATATTATTGGTCTTTCGCCTGCAGTTTCGACTACACTTTTGGCAAGTTCTGTAGGGTGGTCACTTTTAATGCCAACCTCAATCAAGATTAGACCAAAAGGACCTTCGTAAGATAGGTAGTCCATAGCATCAGATCCCCGTAAGGCGAACATGACGGATATTTTTGGAAACTTTGATTTAAAGATGTTCCGAATAATTTCCCATTCATCTTTGTCATCACAAATAAATAAGGCCTTCAATTTGACTCCATTTCTAGATTATAACCTAAAAAAGGGAAATGGTCAGGATGTTTAAGCTTGGGCCGAACTACCCGTGATAGGAACATCTAGTATCCTTATATACTCAGGGCAATGTATTATATACGGAGAACGCATTCCATAGGAGTTTGAAAGATTGACTGCTTTTGTTGAGCTCGAAATCCATTGAATATTATTAAATAATCGTAAAAATGAATCGTTAATTCTAATATTGTGAAGATGACCTTGTAATTCACCTTTTTCAAGTAAATAGGTTCCAAAGCGAGAAGTTCCGGTAAACTCACCTAAATTTTTGTTGGTAAAGTTCATATAATGTAGATAAGAAATATAAACTGTCTCCTCAATTGATTCGTCTACTACTTTACCAAAGGAATTTGGACCGACACCACTTTCCATCGTCAATTCACTTGTTCCGAAGTGAGTGTTTTGTTTCACATCAAACCTATCGCAAGTGGCCTTGTTTGAATATGCGAAATTTTCTAAGCTCCCATTCTTTATAAAATCCATCGCCTTTCTTTGGATTCCATTTGGTCCGATTTCTCTTTTAAATAACTGTGGGGCATCACTTATGGATAGCAATGGTGAGAAAACCTTATCACCAAGTGAAACATTTGATTTTTTAAACATTCCGCTCTCAAAAAGATAGCTCTCTCCCTTTAGTCCAACCCAGGCCATATAGGCGATCATTTCCGCAATAGCATCGGCACCGAAGACAACGTCGTATTTCTTTGGAACGAGGTCCTTTCGACTAGAAGATGTTTTAATTAAATAATCTCGGTTTAATGAGGAAACTAATTCCTTAATTTTCACATCTTTAAAATGAGTACCAGCGTCTGCTACTCTGATTTCTTTATTATTGTCATTTAAAAGCTGGAGGACAATTTCAAGGTTATAATCCTCTCCCTGCCAAGAGAAGGCATTTTCAGACTCAGTGTTTATAATTGCATAACCTGACTTTCCAAAGGATATTGCGCCCGACTGCTCTACTTCTTTCCCTTCAAAAAAGGTTCCAATAATTTTTAAAACTTGGACAACTTCTTCGCTTTTTATATGGCGTTTTGAGAGGTCTATTTGATCAAGACTCTTAAATGATTTTGGCAAAGGAGTATAGTCTTTAAGAAAGGGAGTTTCGGGTAAATAATCTATTTTTTGAATCATTTCATCTATAAATTCTTTTAATTTATCTAAACTATGATTTGCATCGGCCAGACTACCTTGGATTTCACGCTTCCCTTTTTTTATTGATATTTCAAAATTATTTCGAACTTGTTGATTGTTGAGGCTAATCTGGTTCCTGCCACAACGAACCAGGTTAGATTCTTCATAGGTGTAAAGAATTTCACCATCAAGTTGGTGTCCTTTTAGGTATTCATTTAAACTGTTTAATAATTCTCTGACTTCTTTCATTTTCCCACCTGTACATTTTTAAATCGGCAGACAGGAACTCCATGACCAAGCCTCATCGCCTGATTTGGTTGACCTTTTCCACAATAGAAAACTTGTTGTAACTGCCAGCTTTCAGAGTTGCCAACTAAATCTAAACTTTTCCAGAAAGGTAGACTGTCCCCTCGGTAGGTTGGATTAGCGACAACGTGAGAAATTTTACCATCAATAATTTTCCAACCTATCTCGCAGGCAAAGTGAAAATTCTCTCTATTACTGCCAATTGACCATGAGGTAGGTGCTTCTACTAGAAGACCATTCTTTGTATTTTTTATGATGTCTTCTAAGTTTCCATCATTCCCAGGGTCAATATTAATATTATTCATTCTCTCAATAGGGAGGGAGTAGTAGCTCTGGGCGCGATTCGCACCCCCAGATTCAGAGAATATTTTCTTATTCGCTTTAGCATTTGCCTCGGTAATCATTTGGCGAGAGGTAATAGCATTAACCAGTAATCCTTTTTCTATGAGAGGAATATTTTTTCCAATGACACCATCATCGTCGAAGCCTTCACTACCTGGAGAGTTTTTTACCGTTCCGTCCGCTCTTGCATTTAGTTTATTTGACCCAAAAGTTAACTTGCCGAAGTCCTGAAGAGAGACATGGCTACCTCCAGCGTAACTTAATTCATAGCCTAAAATTCGATCTAGTTCTAAGGCGTGTCCAATAGTTTCATGGGTCTGAAGTGCCATCATTTCAGGCAATAGAATTAAGTCACAAACCTCTTCTGGGCATTTAGGAGCCTCTAGTAACGAAAGTAGCTCATTTTTTAGTCGATCACCATGATTGAATTGGGTGTCCGAGAGTATATTCTCCCATCCAACACTTGT
Source organism: Halobacteriovoraceae bacterium (assembly GCA_018646195.1). Taxonomy (GTDB): domain Bacteria; phylum Bdellovibrionota; class Bacteriovoracia; order Bacteriovoracales; family Bacteriovoracaceae; genus JABGVH01. The sequence continues at coordinate 808 of JABGVH010000073.1, read as the reverse complement.
GTTAGGGTCTTGTGGTAAATAATAGGAGCGGCTTTGTTTCTGTGAATTGCTATCAAAAGCGTTGGCCCAGAGACCGGCTTCAACATCTAGTAAATTTTTATTTATTTCAGCACCTTCAGAATCAAGATAAAAAATTTCTCTTTTATATAAATTTAAAGAGGCACCCCTGTAGTCAAATTTTGAATGCTTTAATTTGTCCTCAAGAAAAAGTAATCTTTCGATTTTTTCTTTAATAGGTACTTCAAATGGGTCAATTTCAGTTTGAGTATTGAAGTTTTGTTTGAATATTTTCTTAGGAGCTAATTTTATTTCGTCTTGTCTATAGAGTGATGAAGATTGAGCATTTTCAAGAGCAAGTTTGGCGGTACTCAAAAAATTATCAAAATTCTCATGAGAAGCGAAACCCCAGCTTCCTTTATAGAGGACTCTGATTCCGTAGCCGGCCGCTAAGCTTTGCGACAATTGCTCAACTTCACCATTGAGAACCTGAATACTTTCTTTTTGGTCTTTGGTGAAAATTCGGATGTCAGCGTAGCTGGCGCCATTTTCAATAATAAATTCAATTATTTTTTTCGCTTCTTTTTGCAAAATATCCTCCAGACGAGAGGAAATTATAAGAAAAATAAGGCGATTTGGGAAATTCTAGTGCTAAGCTACTTGGGTTTCGGCCCTTGCTCTAGGCATCCAGTCTTGCCATTCAATAGGGTCACTATCTTTTATTCTTAAACACATTTGTGGAGACCATTTGGGTCGCTTGGGTTTCTTATTGAGTTTCATATTTGACTGGCGAACTGATTTGCATCCTTTT
>JABGVH010000205.1 GCA_018646195.1 Halobacteriovoraceae bacterium | reverse complement strand
AAGGCATAATCAATGGTATCTTTTTTAACCAAGGTCATGTCTGCTGTGCTGGTTCAAGACTATTAGTCGAAGAGTCTATAATGGAAACCGTCGTTAAAAAATTAAAACGCCGGATGAAACAACTTCGGGTTGGTGATCCGATGGATAAGAATAGTGATATTGGTGCTATTAATTCAAAAGAACAATTAGATCGCATTAAAACGCTAGTAGCAGTTGGTAAAGAAGAGGGTGGCAATTTCTGGAGTCCAGAAAATGTAAAAATGCCTAAGAATGGTTACTTCCATCCTCCCTGCCTCTTCTTAAATACAAGCAGCTCGCACACTATTTGTAGAACCGAAATTTTTGGACCTGTACTTACAGTCAGTAGCTTTAGAACCCCAGAAGAGGCGATTAGCAAAGCAAATGATACCCCTTATGGTCTAGCGGCAGGCATATGGTCAGAGAAAGGTTCCAAAGTCTTTAAAACCGCGGGTGCTCTTCGCGCCGGTGTTATTTGGACAAATACTTATAATAAATTTGATCCTGCCTCACCATTTGGTGGTTTCATGGAATCAGGATTTGGTAGAGAAGGCGGTCGTCACGGACTCTTCGCCTACTTGGAGGTTGAATAATGTTAGTACATAAAACTGTAAAACTCTTTATCGGTGGCAAATTCCCACGAACAGAGTCGGGAAGAAGTTTTCCTGAATACCATAATGGAAGCAAAGAAATTTACGCCAATGTTTGTCATGGATCTCGCAAAGATTTCAGAAACTCTGTAGAAGCGGCGACTAAAGCTGAATCCGGATGGGCCAAGGCCACAGCATTTAATAGAGGCCAAATTCTCTATCGTATGGCGGAGATGACTGAAGGCAAGCGCCTTGAGTTTGTCGACCTATTCAAAAAAGTTCTAGGCAAGTCTGATGCTGAGGCAAATGCCGAAGTTGATGCTGCTATCGATGCTTTTGTATACTATGCCGGCTTTACCGATAAGTATCAGCACTTAGTAGGAACTGTTAATCCAGTTTCAGGTCCGTATATGAACTATACTCAACCTGAGCATATGGGCGTGACGGTCTTAATCTGCGATGACAAATTTGATTTTCAAAAACTCGTTATCGACCTTTGCGGTATTATAGGCGCTGGAAATACAGCAGTTGTGTTGCTGGCCGCTGAATGCCACTCGGTACTGGCCCCTTTGGCCGAAGTATTCGCTACCAGCGATCTTCCGGCGGGAGTAGTCAACCTTTTGAGCGGACACCTTGAAGAGCTGGCAGTGCATATGGCCGGTCATATGGAAGTTAAGGCGGTTAGCTATCAGCATAGTGATTCAAAATACCTCACTATGATGAGAAAAGAAGGCGCTGATAATATGAAACGTGTAATTCGTAAGAGAGCAAAAAACCTTACGATTGAGCCATTGACCGATCATCTTGAGTACAAGACGGTTTGGCATCCACTAGGACTTTAAATATTAGGGATTCTCGGTTTCTATATTTTTTATATTGCTGAGAATCCATTTATTTTTATCTTCACTGTCTCTTCTGTATTCTATTTGAAACTCCCGAACCTCTGAAAAATTCTCCATCACTCCAACAATTTGACCACGCCCTCTCACCAATGTGTTTATAACCGCCTTTTCACCCTGTATTGAAACCTCTGTATCGAAGCTGCTAGTCTCAAAGTCCTTCAATTTCATTTTAGCAAGCGCGAGTTTTTGAATGACCTCTCTCTTGCCACTGATTCTAAAGTTACGGGAATTCTCTGCGAATTGAAGTTCAAAGTCCTCACTAATAAGCTGGGCCTTTTTCTTACTGGCCAGCACTGCTCGTACGGCGGGTAGTGAGTCTGATTGCGATAGAAAATCGGTGATTTCTTCTAAGCGACTCAGAACTAATTGCTCGTCGCTTGGACTGAGTCGATTGAAGAGCAATACTGCTGAAGTGACTAAGACTAGTCCAATGGAGAATACCTTAGTCATTTTAAAGTGACCAAGTTAGTCGATGGTTTTTGATAAGAGCGCGATGGCGTTTTATCTTGGCCCGTAATATCTTAATTCGTTTCTTAAAGCGCTGATGCCTTGGCCTGTGATGGTGGCAATGGCGGCGATAATGCTTGTGCTTGTGGCAATGAGCATGTCTAAAGTGGTGGTGCTTTAAACGTAACTTTTTAATTCGAGCTCTTAGAAGTTTAATAATTGAGCGGTGAATTTTTTTAACTCTAATGGCAACTTTTACAAGAGGCCTTTTAAATTTGGTACTGCTGTCGATACTGACTTCTTGAAAAATCAAGCGTCGCAGGCGATAGCTACTTTGTGAAAGGTCTGCACCCCGCAGATCGCTGCCCCAAAGGCGTATTTGATTAAGATTGACTCCATCGAGTTGAAGATTTTGGAAGGCGCCACATTCTCCTAAGTAATCCTCATTCAGGCCATACTGGTTCCACTGGTTGAAGCAGCTGCCTCGCAATTTATCAAAAATAAAGAGGTCATGATCTTCATCTTGTTCATCTTCGTCTTGCTCGTCTTCATCTTCATCTTCATCTTGTTCATCTTGCTCGTCTTGTTCGTCTTGTTCGTCTTGTT
>JABGVH010000066.1 GCA_018646195.1 Halobacteriovoraceae bacterium | reverse complement strand
CCTTTTGAGCATTTCCATTCTCTCCCGCCAAAATTATTTTCTGAAGAGTTTTTGGGGGAATGTAAATGACCAGTTTAGGTAGGTAAACAGGGATTGGCGCTTCAATAAGATGAGCATTTAGAAAAATAGTACTGGCCAATTTAAAGCTACGGCTTTCAAAAAGTTTATTCAACCCCGAGCGCCAACGGCTAGACGACAATAGGCCTCTCTGCTTAAGGGTTCTCTCTAGGCCAGAGCGGATAAGTTCCTGCTGGATTAAGTGCGAAAAGACTAAGGCAAGGCGCTCTTCTTTATTTTTTAAAAGTAGAGTGCTCCATTTTTGAGGTCCTTGATTACTTAAAAGATATAATTTACCTATTAGCTTATTCATTTTTTGTAGAGAGAGACCTTCTTTCAAATCGAGTCCCTTTAAAATGCCATAGAGTGCTCTCTTGCGCTTTAGAAGTGACCAATAGGAAGTTTTGTAGTCGCTATAAATAATATTTTTAAAGTTCAGTGCATCTAGATAGGCCAATTTCTTTTCCCAACTCTGAGGCAGTAGAATTTCCTCCCCACGATCGAGTTGTGCTAAAAAACCTTCTCTCGCCTTAAAGTAAGCATCGCTATCAAAGTCTCGAATACTTTTAGGGACTCGTATGACATCCCAGAAGGACTGTATTTTCTTCTTCACAGAAGCAAGTTTTCCTGGAAATTGGCGGCTTAATTGGTAATGCAACCAATCTCTTTCAAAGGCCCCTAAGGGACTACCGTGATCGAGCATTTTAATAATTCGGCTTGAAGTGGGGTCTTCTCTTTTTGAAAGGTAAACCGCCAGCCAGTCTTGATCCTTGTAGGAGAGCTGGCTTGAATTACTCAATCCCTCGAGAACACTTTTTGCGCGTTTCCCGCTGCCAAAAAAGCTGGCGGCCAATTGAGTACAGCTGGTGATACTGGCCGGGGCGCGATCGTTGTGCCGCCACTCTTTTCCACCTTGATAAAAGGTCAGGGGGAAGAGCATGAATGTGACTAAAAGATAGTATTTCACAAATTCTCTTCGGAAAATTGAATGATTAGGATGAGAAAGCACTCTTGTCGGCCATTTACAAGTGCTTGAGATTATGGACGCAGGCCTTTAGAAAAGTTAGGATAAGTGATGCCTAGCCGACGCCAATTCATTAAATTAGGTCTTATTAGTGGGACCGTGCTTGGAACCTCACGAGTTCTCTACGGACCTTTTGTCGCCAGTCCAATTAAAAATCCCTATTCATATGATTTTATTTTTCTAAAAGAACTGGACTTAAAAACGCTCTCGCAATTTGCCCCAGTTTTTTTAAAAGGTTCTCTCAAAGATAGCTCACAGGTAGGCGCCGCTCTCAAAAAAGTAGACCATGCCATTTTAGGATTGTCTCAATCTTCTCAAGATGAACTTTGCCAACTTTTTGATTTGCTTAATTTACCTATCGCCCGTCGCTTGCTTCTTGGAATTTGGAGAGACTGGGAAGAATTGTCTGAGCGTGAGCTGGATACTGTACTACACTCTTGGCGCGAAAGCTCATTGGCACTTAAGCGTAGCGCCTACTTAGGTTTGACTGAATTATTCTGTGGTAGTTGGTATGCCGATCCCTCAACTTGGAGTGAGCTCGGTTACGAAGGACCTCCTGAGCTATGAGTTTTGCCGACCCCTACCAAGGGAAAAAATGGTCTATTCTAGATGCTTCTGCTTTTACTGAAAATAAGACTCTCGAGGCCGATATTATCATTATAGGTTCCGGTAGTGGCGGGGGAGTTTGCGCTGAGGAGCTTAGTGCTAAAGGATATAGAGTCATTCTAGTGGAAGAAGGGCCTCTTAAGACTTCGAGTGATTTTAAAATGCTAGAGTCTGAAGCCTATCCCGAGCTCTATCAGGAGTCTGCTGCCAGATTGACTAAGGATAAGGGGATTAAAATCCTGCAGGGAAGGAATGTAGGAGGGGGAACCACCATTAATTGGACCACTTCTTTTCGAACTCCTCCGGAAACTCTCTCTCACTGGCGCGACAAGTATCAATTAGAAAATTTTACCGAAGAAAAATTACGGCGCTATTTTGAAAAAGCTGAAAGAAGAGTCAATATAGAAAAATGGCAAGTAGAGGCCAATCAGAATAATTTAAAATTAAAAATGGGAATGGAAAAGTTAGGACTGACTGCTGGAGTGATTTCTCGCAACGTCAAAGATTGTTATAATTTAGGCTACTGTGGAATGGGCTGCCCAACAAATGCTAAGCAATCAATGTTAGTAACAACCATTCCGGCGGCCTTAGAAAACGGCGCCACTCTTATTCATCATCTGAATGCTTTTCGCCTCAACTTCTCTGGTCAAAAAATTGCAGGGCTAGAGTGCCGGGCGCGGGACAGAAGGGGAAATGGATATACTGGAATCACTCTTAAATTGCAGGCCAAGCACTATATACTTTCGGGGGGGGCAATTGGAACTCCTGCGCTCTTATTGAGAAGTAATGCCCCAGACCCCTATGACTTACTAGGTAAGAGAACCTTTCTTCATCCAGTCTCTCTCTCTGGCGCATTATTTAAAGATCCTATCGAGGCCTATGCTGGGGCCCCGCAAGTTATTTATTCTGATCATTTTATTTACCATCCAAGTCAGAATATGCAGGAGAGTCCAGGTTTTAAGTTAGAAGTACCTCCAATCCATCCCGTTATTTTGGCCGGCACCGCTCCCTTCCATGGCCTAAAAAACCGAGAGCTGATGCTCAATCTCAACCATTTTCAAACAATCATTAGTCTTATTCGTGATGGTTTTGATGAGCGGTCGGTAGGGGGACAGGTCTATTTAAAAGGTGATGGTTTTGCAGCGCTTGACTACCCGATTTCGGATTACCTATGGCGAGGAATAGAAAAGAGCTATTTAGCAATGGCGGAAATTCAATTTGCGGCAGGCGCCGAAAAGGTATTTCCACTGCATAATGACGCCGAATTTTATCAAAGTTGGGCCCAGGCGAAGACTGCCATTCCTAGTCTTTCAAAAAAAATACTCAAAGCAAAGCTAGTCAGTGCCCATGTGATGGGGGGCTGCCCGATGCATAATTCTCCCTCCAAAGGGGTGCTGGATCAAAATAGTAGGCATCATCATATCGAAAACCTCTCCATAATAGACGGCTCTTGTTTTCCCACTTCAGTCGGCGCCAACCCAATGCAGTCAATTTTGGCCCTGGCCTACCGACAGGTTGAAATTTTGGCCTCTGCCCTGTAAAAGAGGGCAAAGGATCTACTCCATGAGCAGTACTCAACGCATAGAATCATTGGTGCAAAAATTCTCCACCTTCCAGAACTGGGAGGAGCGCTATAAATATATTATCCAATGTGGCAAAGAGCTGGCGCCTATCAGTGAAGAGCATAGAACTGAGCAGAATATTGTACGTGGCTGTCAGTCCCAGGTTTGGCTGCATGCGGATTTGATTGACGGAAAAATAATATACCAAGCTGATAGCGATGCTTCTATTGTGAAGGGAATCATTACGCTCTTGCTGGAAGTCTACTCGGGTCTCGCTCCTCAAGAAATTTTAGACTGCCCCCCAACTTGGTTGGAAGAAATAGAATTAAAGCAGCACCTATCTATGAGCCGCGCCAATGGGCTGGCCTCAATGATTAAGCAAATTAGTCTTTATGCCATGGCCTTCCAGGCCAAGCAGAATATGGAGAAGCTCGTATGAATAACGCTCGCCCCCGCCGCAATAGAAAATCAAATGCCATTCGTTCAATGGTTAGAGAAAGCAGCCTAACTGCGGCAGATTTAATTGCTCCTCTTTTTATTATCGAAGGCAGTGGATTAAACGTACCAGTCGAAAGTATGCCTGGTCAGAGTCGCTTCTCTCCCGACTTAATTGTTAAAGAGGCCAGTGAATTATTCGACTTAGGAGTGCCCTGTGTTTCGCTTTTTCCGGCGCTTGAAGATGGTTTAAAAGATTCGGTAGCTAGCGAGTCTACAAATCCAGATGGGCTACTGCAAAGAACCGTCAAAATGCTTAAAGAGGCCTTACCAGAATTAATGGTGATGACTGATGTCGCCCTCGACCCTTATAGCTCAGATGGCCATGATGGAATTGTTGATCACGCTACGGGAGAGATCTTAAACGACCAATCTCTCGACGTCTTGGCAAATATGGCGGTGGCCCAGGCACGTGCTGGCAGCGATATCGTAGGGCCTAGCGATATGATGGACGGGAGAGTTGCTTTTATCCGCAAGGCCCTGGATGAAGAAGGTTTTCAAAATGTTTCGATCATGAGTTATACCGCAAAGTACGCCAGCGCTTTTTACGGACCGTTTCGAGATGCCCTAGATTCCGCACCAAAGAAAGGTGACAAAAAGACTTACCAAATGGATCCTTCAAATAGCAGAGAAGCGCTTCTTGAAATGCAATTGGATGAGAAAGAAGGGGCGGATATTCTAATGGTAAAGCCAGGGCTTCCCTACCTTGATATTTTAAGTGAAATGAGAAATCATACTCACTTGCCACTGGCGGTTTATAACGTCAGCGGGGAGTACGCTATGGTCAAGGCGGCGGCAGAACGTGGCTGGATAGATGGCGAAAAAGTAATGTTAGAAATGCTGACTTCCTTTAAAAGGGCCGGGGCCGATATGGTTCTCTCTTATTTTTCAAAAGAAGCGGCTCAACTATTAAGACAAGTTTAACGAACAGTTTGGAGAGGATAAGATCATGGGTTCGATGAAGGATGCGCTTAAGAAAGCAGGCTTTAAAGCGACTAAAGATAATAATGAACGCAAGCATGTTGCTGCTAAGAAAAAAACGGATGCTCAAAAGCACCAAGAAGAAAGAAATTTCTGCGAGGTATGCGAGCTGATTCAACCTGATGTAGAGCGTTTTGTTCACCGAAATCCGACTGTTGATGCCGAGTGGATCTGTTCTGCTTGTGTCGATAAGAACGAAATTCATGATAAGTTTAGAAAAACCCATCAGAGTGATTTTGCCAAAAAAGGCCGCTATAGAAGAGAGTTTGGCCCTACTCGCGACAAGAAAGAATTTTAGTCAACTTTCACCATCTTCGCCAATCGCTTCGACTGGACAGGCCTCAAGGGCCAAAACGCATTTTTCTAATTCTTCAGGGGTCTCTGGTTGTTTGAAAACAAAGGAATAGCCACCACTGTCATTCCTACCAAAATGCTCAGGGGCCTGAGTACGGCAAGCGTCACAATCGACACATTCCCTGTCTACGTAATACCTTCCGAGCACATTTTCGCTGTATTTCTTACTCTTATCTGCGCACATAGGCTCCCTTTGGACTGACTTTTATCATCATGGTACCATCTTCACTAGAGAAGGAAAGAACCAATAGATGAAAATACTATTACTGTCAGTACAGCGTGACCTAGACGCCGTTGGCCTAAAAATTCTGCACTACTATCTTCGAGAGCAAGGCCATGAATGCAAGCTCTTGTTTCTTCCAGTTTTTGATTCAAGTAATGAAAAAATGTTTGCAGAGGTGCTCAAATTTGTAAAAGATTTTGACCCCAGTTTTATCGGTGTCAGCCTAATGTCGGTTGAGTATCACGTAAGTTTAAAATTAACCAAACTTTTAAAAGAAGCCGGGATAACAGTGCCGATTGTTTGGGGCGGCCCGCATCCTACAATGACACCTGAAAATTGTGTAGATTTTTGCGACTATGTTTGCGTCGGAGAGGGCGAGCTGGCCTTAACTGAATTTGCAAGTGTTCTAGCTGATCGTGGTGACTTGAAGAAAGTGTTAAATATGGCCTATCGGAATGAAAGTGGAGAAATTATAAAAAACCCATTGCATCCGCAAATTCAAGACCTCGATACTGTTCCTCCCTATGAGCATCGCCCCTATAACTCTTTTGTTTTAGACGAGTACAAAATTTCTGCAATGGCCCCCGCTCTTATGGATACCTATGCCCCTTATCGCGGGCGAAGTTATTCGATAGTGACTTCTAGAGGATGCCCCCTGCGCTGCACTTTCTGTTGCAATAATGTTTACCAAGACCTCTATGATAATCGTCGAATACGCCATCGAAGTGTCGAACATGTTATGCAAGAATTAGAGGCGGCGGTAAGAGATAACCCAGAGATTGATATAGTAAATATTCAAGACGACTGCTTTTTGGCCAGCCCAGTCAAGATCATCGAAGAATTCGCTATTGAGTATAAGAAAAGAATCAACCTGCCCTTTGTTGCCAGGGCGATCCCCACTTGGGTGAATCAAAACAAAATGGAAAACCTTAAAGGTGCCGGTATGTTCTGGGTCATCATGGGATTGCAGTCCGGCTCAGATAAGGTCAACCGCGATATCTATCAAAGAAAAGTTCTCTCAAAGCATTTTACTAATGCCGCCAAAGTTATTAGCGATCTGCAGATGGGGGGAATCTACGACGTGATCCTGGATAATCCACTTGAGAGCGAAGCTGAAAAATTAGAAACGATAGAGACTTTAACCAAAACACCTAAGCCCTTTAATCCCGAATTTTTCTCACTTAGTTTCTATCAAGGGACCGAGCTCTATGAGATTGCAAAGAGGGAGCTCAGGCCAGAGCAAATTGAAGATTGTACTGAAAAGGATTACCTGCAATACGAAAAAAATAATATTAATAAGATGACTCGAATGGCGGCATTCTTACCCGGAAGCGTTATGCGACCGGTACTGAATGCCTATAAAAAAGATAGTGGCTCACTTAAATTCCTGCTTCTTTTTCATATACTCAAGTTACTCACTATAATTTTGGTCGAGCCAATTACTTATCTATGGTTGATTTACCTGGCGGAAGGGCGCTCAGTACTGGGTGTCTTTCGAGGAATTCCGACCTACTTTAAAGAGGGATTTAAGCGCTTTGCGGACCAATTTGAATTCCCTGGAATGAAGCTGGTAACTAAGCTATTGGGCATAAAACGCGCCCCTCATTAGAAGTATCCGCAAGTATCTGTCGAACTACCTGAAAATCTGTTAAATTATTCTTGAGCATGCTCGCGCCCCGGTTCTTTCCTCCCGGATTCGTCTCTTCAAAGGAAGTCGCCGGGGCACCTTTTATCGCTGCAGTTGCAGCACAGGTTGCTCTTTAGAAGTTGAAATACTCTTTTGATAGAGCGAATTAATGACTGAATAACTGAGACTTGGAAAGCCAATCAGGGAATCTCCCTGTCTTTTTGGAGCACCAGAAGGCATAACGGCAAAGTCTGGGAAGTCCATCCTTCCTCTCCAGAATCCACCCACAATATTTCCTCGAGAATCTAAGATAAGAGTTCCAGGATAGCTTTTACCAACCGGCACGACCCCTACCTTTTGATAGGTACTAGCATCTTCGGTTGGGAGGTCCATACTTTTGTAATCCAGTAAAGTTGAGGCCAATTCGAGCTCGATCTCTATATCTACTAAGGAAAAATCATCTGAATTAACCACTAGCATATCGGCCGGAGGATCGTAGGGCGCCTGGGGGACTCTAATTCTAGCACTAGAAATAGGGAAGAGTTGGGTTCTTCTACCGGGATGGATTTCAATTAAAAAAGACTGCTGATCGATACCAAGTTTATTGAGTAAGGCGAGAGTTAAGGTGGCCGGATTTAAAAGGCAACCTTCTTTCTTGCAGTCCTTGCCAACAATTTTATAATTTTCTGGAAAGAAATAGGCCGCCGCCAACAGGCCCTTAATATCGGTTGGGTGGAAGAGAATTTCATGGCCATCAGGGTTGAGAACTTTGACACTACGAAAGGGTTCTTCAAGTTGAATGGAAGCAGCGGCAATACCATTGCAGTAGCCTCGCCAGAAAGCTAAAAAATGAGGGGAGTTATGACCGTCAATAGCAAAGGCACGGGTTGCTTTATAGGAGTAATCTCCAATCGCTAAGTCATATTTTTCTGTCGGTGAAAGTTCCCAGAGAAAATTCTTGTTAAATTTAAGCCCTTTTTGAGAAGTCAAAAGCAACGCTTTGGTTTTACTCTCACTAAGAGTTCCAAAGCCCCATACCGATCGTAAAACTAGGTGAGCAGTGCCGTCGCGCCAACGACCAGCTATTCCCCCATACCAACGAGGAAAGAATGAGGAGGACCAGGGAAGCTTACTTGGAGTCAGCTTGTTATCGAATAAACTAAGTTGAGATAATTTATTAAAATTAATTTCTAAGTTTTTAACTGGAAGCGACTCTGCTCGGCTGGCAGGATCCAAAAACTTTAAAAGTTTTGGAATGGTATGAGTAAAGTTTGGGTAATGATGATTGAGAACTCTGCCGGGAGAAACTGAATCAAGAATAGTGAGACTGGTAAAGTAAATTAAAAAGAAAGCAATACTACGAACGAGAGTCCAAGGACGAACAATATAAAATCGCCTGGCCCTAATTATATTTCGTATTAAGAAGAGCGGTACCACTATTACCAATAGCTCGTTTAAAATGACATCGACGCCCCAACCACTTAAGAAATTTCGAATGCCAATAGGAGAGACCAATAATGGCCTCCAAGGCAGAAAATAGCGGGTATTATCAAAGGGAGAAAAAAAGGCCACTCCCATACCACCATTTGTTAGAGCGTCAAATATCCCGTGGCTGGCGGTGATGACGAAGAAAAAGCCGGTTATCTTCCACCAGTCTTTAGAGAAAATTTTAAAATGACGGTAGGCGCATAGGCTTATGATGGCCGCCAATAAAAAAGCAAAGACAAAAGAATGAGTGAATCCTCTATGGCCCATAGGGTGAGCATAGGAGACAAATTTAAAGGCGATGACGTCTAGGTCCGGCACGATGGGGCATAGGAGCGCCAGCCACCAAAAATACTTGGTTTGGTATTTGGGGGGCAATAGTTTTGCGGCCACTCCTCCCATAAATGCATGAGTCATAATTGTCGACATGCCTTAAGTTTACCATCAAATAGAGAGATGCTGCATTATGCAAAAGTGACTTAAATGGGTTTTCGCTTCTAGGAAAAAACTGGTAATCTTCGGCACAAACATTTAAAAGAAGGACGCCATATGTCAAAGAAAGAAAAATTTTCTAAAACCATGGAATTCCCGCCAGAGACCGAGCAGCCAAATGTATACCCGCTGACCTGGGAATCACATACAAAAAAAATGGAAGAAATTTGGGATGCTTCTCAAAAAGAATATTGGGACCCCGCTAAACTTCCTTGGGACACCTTCGACGTCGAAAGTTATTCTTGGGAAGAGCGTGAGTGTATTGCCTACTGGTTTACCATCCTTAGCGTTTTTGACGCCTCGGCACCACCGGTTTTTGCGGCAGCCCTTATTAAATGTTACGAACAACACGAAGAAGATCCAGTTAGGCGTTGTTTTTTCTCTGTCACTAGAGATGAACAGAATCATGAGCAGTTCTGTGGAATGGTCATTAAAAAATTATTAGATCACCCCGATCCACTTAAGTACGAGCCCAAGTCTGAACTGGGAAAGAAGGCCAAGAAAAATACTCAATGGCTTTATTTTAATGGCGGCCGTTACTGGGAAGGTTATAAAAAAGCTGTGCCCCGCTACTCGCTTGCTGTTCTCTTTAGCTCGTTCTTAATGGGAGAAATTGCTTCCGCTACAATTTTTCACCAAATGGCAAACGGTTGCGAAGAACCTCTATTTCAAGAAGGCTTCAAGGCGATCGGTAAAGATGAAGGCCGGCATATGGCAATTTGTATGACTTTAATGGAGCGGGATTATCCTAAATTAGACGTTTCAGAAAAGCCGATTATTACCAAACAAATCAGAGCAGGCTACCTCTTCCTTTCGGGAATTCTATTTGAACCACCAGCAGATTTTTGGGATATTCCAGATGACTTTATTTCAACTCAAAGGGCCTGTGAAGAAGTCTGTCGTAAAGCGGGCTTTTTTATTCCTACTTATGAAGCGAAGAAGGAAAATTGGCGTGAAGCTATCTTAAATTTAAAAGGTGTTTTAGATAAGTTCGATATTCCTTTCCCGGCGATACCTGAAGTTGGAATTTCTGGAGAAGAAATTAGTGACGTCGATATGGATGATATAATTCCCGTTTTTTAATCAAGGATCAGCATGTCTAAGAAAATTCGGCTAATGCCTTCAGGAAAAGAAGTCGCTGTTGCAGAGGGAGACACTGTCCTCTCGGCGCTAGAACGGCATGGCTACTTCTTACCCAATAATTGCCGGGCCGGTGCTTGTGGAGAATGCAAGACTAAGGTCTGTGGCGGTGAATTCGATCAGGGCTTTATCCTCGACATGGCGCTCTCTAAAGCTGACCGTGAAAATGGCCATGGCCTGATGTGCATGGCAAAACCAACCAGTGAAGTTCTAGAGATAGAATGGGAGACTGAGAATAATCTTCCCAAACTTTTTCCGCCTCAAGAAAATGTCTCCCATATAGTGACTGAAAAACGCATGGTAACGGGGAACATCGTCAAACTACGTCTTCGCAGTATCGCAAAGCCGATTCGTTTTTGGCCGGGACAATATGTCACCCTTGGGAATAATAACGATATTCCTGCCAGGCCCTATTCGATTGCCAATATTCCTAATTCTGATGGAGAAATTATTCTCTACATAACCAAAATGGAAAGTGGAACAACTAGTGTCTGGGCACATGATACGCTTTCGCTAGGTGACCGCGTGACTCTTAATGGCCCCTACGGAACGTTTATAGGAGATGCTGCTGCCGATACACCAGTTCTTTGCCTGGCCTCTGGCTCAGGGCTGGCCCCCATCACTTCTCTTGCCAGCGCTGCTCTTTTAAGAGGCGGCTTTCGCAATAAGGCCTCAGTTCTATTTTCTGCCCGTACAAAAGAAGATCTTTTTGAAAACGGTTTGTTCAGCTTCTTGGACGCAAAGTTTAGAAATTTTAAATACAATTATACCCTAACCAGAGAAGACAACCCTGGTGGTCTTACCGGGCGCATTCCCGATATACTTGATAAAGTGTACCCGGATTTAAGCGGCCATAGTCTGTATATTGCAGGCTCTCCAGAGTTCGTCGATGCTTGTGTAGCAAAGGCAAAAAGGTTAGGGGCAAAAGATGAGTTGATCCACTGTGAAGGTTTTCACGCCCAACAATCCTAGAAAGAAAATTCTACTGGGTAGGTGGCGATGGGCCTGTCTTTATCTCTAAAGCTTAATTGAATTTTTGGTCTTCCTTGGCTTCTCAATTCTTTAAAGTATTCTTCACCACTTCTAACCTTATTAGGGTCACCATAGACATGCTGAAGATTTGTCATGAAGAGTCCCCGCACGTCGAGAATATATTCATGACCAGTTTTTGGGTCTTTGATACGGTACCAAGGAAGCAATTGATCCTTCTTACCCATTTTAAATTCAGGTAATACTTTGCCGTCGGATATCGTTTGTACAGATAAGGTTTCAGTATCTTGATCCCAAAAAATTGAGGAACAGAATTTACCCCCGGGCTCAGGGTAGCGGCAAACAGTCCCAAACGATTTTCGATCTTTGCGCTTAAATTGATTGAGCATTAATGTGTTTAAGTTGAGGTCACTTTCTTCTAGAGGAGTTACGGTAATTTGACCTCGCAACTTTTCAATCATGGCGAGGGATTCCCAATTGGCATAGACTATTTCTTCTTGGCCGGTGGATTTAAGCTTCATTTTAAAGGCGACAGCATTCTTGCCTCGGTACTGGATACCTGGTCGATAAAAACTTTTCTTTAAATAACTCTCAGCATTTTTTATGAAGTCATGGGGAACTGTATTTTTGTAGCAATCGGGATCGCCACCGTCTCCGGCCTCGCCTCCGCCATCGCCGATAATCGGTCCGCCACCGTCGCCAATAATCGGTCCGCCACCATCGCCAATAATCGGTCCACCGCCATCGCCACCTTCGCCGCCGGCATTTCCTTCAGGATTGGGAATTTCAAAAATTTTCCCATTACCTAGGACCCTATAAGTTCCTCCGGTGCGGGAATACTTCCACTCTACTTTTTTACCTGCGAAATTTTTGACGATACCTCTTTCTCCTGCCAGGTAGCGCTCTATAAGGTTTTGCATTGATTTATTATCTGAAATGTAGCTAAGTTCTCTTACCCTATTGTATTGCGTGACAACTCCATCTACGAAGAAGAAGCCGTTCTTTGGTTTTAAAAAGGGCGCTCCACTCATTCCAGGCACGATACGCGAAGGGATTTCTTTGGCGCCTGAAAAAAGCAATGTGCGAGGATCGCGGCGCTCATAGGGGTCAAAAAAGGGCAGGGGTTTTTCCCGCAATTTTTCAGGAATTATAACAAAGGGGGCTGCCTGACCTAGCTCTACTGGATTTGAGGCGACTGGTAAAACTCGATAGGTTTTTCGATTGGAGTGACTTAAGAAGGTCCCATCTCTATGTAGCCCCGAAAGCCCGGAATTACCGTAGGTAACAATTCCCAAACTTTTTAATTCAGGGGTAGGTTCTATTTCAAAAATGGCGACATCGTGCAGATTGTCGGCCAAGAATTCTTTTTTCTTACGCTTTATCTTTATAGGGTGGCATTTTCCTTGAAGACAGACTTCAGTGGAATCGCCTCCAGCAACATGCCCGGCGGTGACTATTATAAAGCGGCATTTATCGCCGGTATCGGGGTAGCAAGGGGTAATCTCTTTTTCTCCCGCCTTTATTCTGGTGACATAAGAAGTGCCGCATAATTTGCTAGGATTATTTTCGTATTGGGTGCAAATAGTGGGAACTTCAGCCGCTGTGAAATCATCTATCGCCAGAGTCAATGGGGTGTTTAAAAAGAGAGCAAGGAGTAGAAGCACTTTCATGAAACGCTCTTGTATTCTTTTAGAAGTAGTTTATCGCTGATGGTGTAATGGCCGTCTTTAAAAATGATTAAGTTGGGTACCTTTTTCCTAAGCCGAGAAATTAATCCCTTAAGTCGATTATCAGTCACTTCGTAATCAAGTAGGTTTCCATAGAGCTGCTCAATAATATCAAATTTTTCACGAGGCTCTTGGCAGATATACTCTAGAAATTTTTCTTCTAATTTTCCAAGTTTGACTTTATCTTTTCCAGCGCCCTTCCGGTCGACTCTATCTTGCCAAGTAGGGCTAAGCTTAAGCTGTTCCGGAATAGGGGTATCTCTTAAAAGATTTTCTAGCACAAGCAGGGCATTTTTAATTTCTTGTAGCTGGCAGAGTTTTAATTCATCGTAGAGTGCTTCAGCTTCTTGGATGCGGTCAGACTCGATATAGAGATGACAGCGCTGGGCCTTACAGAAATAGTATTGCAAGGTTCCCGCATTTTTTTCCATATATTCTTCTGCCATATAGCAGTACTTAAGAGCTGATTGGACGGCATTAATCAGCTGATACTCTCGTGACAAGTTTAGGTAGGCCAGACCTGCCACACTATAGGCGCGCGCCTTATGCGCTTTCTTTGCCAAGTAGTGAAGTTCGGCAATCATTTTTTTATGGGGATGAATATAGGAGTCGCAATTGACGACATTTTGAAAGGCCAAGGAGGCCTTTCTCTTGGCACCATTTTTTTCCAGGGAGGCACAGGCCTTTTTGAAGAAGGCCTTGGATTTTTCCCATTTTTGCAGCTTAGTTTTTGCATAACCTAGTACGAAGTAGATTTCGCCCTTCCAGACTGGAGAGTGTTCCGCCAGCTCTTTAAGTTCGCCCATCAAGAGTGAGTCTATAGTGGACTCTCTAATCTGGAGTCGAAGCTGTCCAACTTTGTGTAGGACTGTGTTGCCACAATTAGCAGATTTTTCTAGTAAGGCCTTTAGGTGCTGGTTTTCACCCTGTAGGTAGGCGATGAGGATCTGGATATAGAGAGCTTCATTGGAGTCGCATTCGGACTCTATTGCCTTCTCGAGCAACTCCTCTAGGGGAGCATCAAATATTGCCACCAGCTTTTTCTCATTCATTACCATAGTAATCTTGTCGGCTTAAACGGATATAAGCTTTAGCAGAATATACTTGTGAATTCAGGTGGTTAGATAATAAAAGTAACCCCAAGTATCTCGCAATAAATCAGTGGGTAGGCTAATATTTATTTAACAGAGACATACAATTTTCCACTCGGGGTTTTGTGGAAAAAAAATTATAAGGGAAATGTCATACTAATGGGACCTCATGACATTTCCCTTTTATATTTTTCAAATTCTAATTTTTAAATTCCGCCACAAGACCTTGTACCGAACCTTTGGCATCACCAAGTAACATTCTAGTATTATCTTTAAAAAACAATGGATTTTGAATTCCTGCGAATCCAGTTCCAAGCGAGCGCTTTAAAACAATCACAGTCTGTGCCTTGTCGACATTAATAACCGGCATGCCGTAAATGGGGCTTTTTTCGTCCTCTCTGGCGGCTGGATTGACTACATCGTTTGCGCCAATGACCATACAGACATCGACACTTTCCATAATAGGATTGACGTCATCCATTTCAAATAATTGCTCATAAGGGACATTTGCCTCGGCCAAGAGGACATTCATATGTCCTGGCATTCTTCCGGCCACCGGATGAATTGCAAATTTGACTTCACAGCCATTTTCTTCCAGCTGCTCGGCCAGCTCTCGAACAGTATGCTGTGCTTGTGCCACCGCCATTCCGTAACCCGGAACAACACAGACAGTTGATGCCGCCTCTAAAATCATAAAGGTATCTTCGACGTTAATTGGTTTGGCCTCACCTTCAATTTCTGAGCCAGCACTACTGCCTGAGCCAAAGCCGCTAAAGAGAACATTAGAGAGTGAGCGATTCATCGCCTTACACATAATATTTGTCAAAATAATTCCTGAGGCGCCAACTAGCGAGCCGGCCACGATTAGTAAATTATTTTGCATTACAAATCCGGCTGCACAGGCGGCAATACCGGAATAGCTATTAAGTAGTGAAATAACCACTGGCATATCGGCACCACCGATAGGGATCACCACCATTACGCCGAGTAGAAAAGACACACCGATGACGATCCATAGAAAATGTAATCCTGCATTGGGGTCTCTTATAAAGAGCACAGAGGCGGCGATTACTCCTAGAATAATTAATGAGTTCACTACCTGTTGACCGGGAAACATGATCGGTTTGCCAGTCATCACTTCTTTAAGTTTGGCCCAGGCTATAAAGCTCCCGGTAAAGGTAATGCCACCAATTAAAATACTAATAATTATAGTAGTCGCCGAGAAAGTGTTGAGTTGAGGATTTCCTAAATAAGCCGCCCAACCTACGAAAAGCGAGGCAATACCTCCAAAGCCGTTGAGCACTGCCACCATTTCTGGCATTGAGGTCATGGAGATTAAGCGGGCGCCGGCGATACCTATGATAGTACCGAGACCCATACCGAGCATGATCCATTTAAAAGAGACAATATCCTTGCTAATTAAGGTCACTAAGATAGCAGTGAGCATGCCAACTGAAGACAGTAGATTTCCTTTTCTTGCTGTCGCTGGGCTACCTAGTTTTTTCAAACCGAGAATGAAAAGAAAGGCGCTGAAAATATAAGTTAAGTTTATGATTAAGGAAGTATTCATTATTTACTCCCTTCTTTTTTCTTAAACATCTCAAGCATCCGGTCGGTCACCAGGTAACCGCCGACCACATTGATCATGGCAAAAGTTACCGCCGCAACACCGAGAATAAGTGCTAATCCATCGTTTCCTTCTGATCCAGTTAAGGTCAAGGCACCGAGTAAGGTGATTCCGGATATTGCATTTGAGCCCGACATCAGGGGAGTGTGAAGAGTGGAGGGGACTTTCGCAATTAACTCAAAACCGAGAAATATTGAAAGCAGTAATATAAATGTTAAGTAAATAATTGTCGTCGTATCCATGACTTGCCTTTATTTGTTGAGGACAGATTTTATAAATTCGTTTACCAATTGACCGTCGTGGGTAACGACACAGCCGCTTATTATTTCGTCGTCAAAGGCCAGGTTAAAGGCCTTACTTTCTGTGTCCCAGAACTCATCCAGTAAATTGGTAATATTGGCGGAGTACATTTGACTAGCATGGCTTGCAACTCGGCCAGGAAGGTTTCCCAGTCCCATAATTAAAACGCCGTTCTTGTCGACAATTTCGCCAGGTTTGGAGCCAGCGACATTGCCACCAGTTTCAACCGCAAGGTCGACAATAATACTTCCAGGTTTCATTCCCGCAATCATTTCTTCTGTAACAATGAGCGGGGCAGGTCTGCCGAATAGCTGCGCAGTAGTGATCACCACATCTGACTGGGCACAATGCTTGGCCATTCCCTGTCTTTGCAATTCAATTTGTTCAGGAGTTAACTCTTTGGCATATCCGCCATCAGTTTGACCGGTATCTCCTAAGTCAATTTTTACAAACTTGGCACCCAATGATTGTACTTGCTCTTCAACAACCGGACGGGTATCGAAGGCCTCAACTCTAGCGCCCATTCTTTTAGCGGTAGCGATGGCCTGTAGCCCGGCAACACCGGCACCGATAATAAATACTCTTGAGGGACTAATTGTGCCGGCAGGAGTCATCATCATTGGAAAAATTTTACTTAATTTCTCGGCCGCCATTGTAACGGCGACATAGCCGGCCAGTGAGGCTTGAGAGGAAAGCACATCCATTTTCTGTGCTTTGGTAGTCCTCGGAATCATTTCCATACTGATGGAAGTAATTTTTTTCTGGTTAAGCTTTTCAAGTGTCTTTGGATTATTGAAAGGATCGAGATAACTAACGCTTATGCAACCCTCGGGATATTGCTCGAGCTCCTCAAGTTCAGGTCTGCGAATTCGGGCAATAATATCGGCATTTTTAAACAGCTCGTCTCGATTTGCGATGGCCTTACCACCCGCCTTCTCGTATTCGCCGTCAGTAATATGCAGGCCTTCGCCGAGTCCACTTTGAAAAAAGACTTCAGCTCCAAGGTCAACTAGCTTTTTGACATTCAAGGGAATTAAAGTGACGCGGTTTTCACTAGGATGGGTTTCTTAGGGGACACAAATTTTCATGGGTGCCTTGTGTTAAATATTATTAGAAGGGCTTATTTTACCTTTAGTAAGCAGCGAATGGGAAGGGAGTTAAATTAAAAAGCGCCCCGCAAAAATCTCTTCTGGCGGAGCGCTCTTAATGTGCGGCAATATGGAAAGGTTAGAGGTGGTCTAGACCTCTAGCTTTTGTAATTCTGAATACTTTCTCAGATGACTTCCATCGGGAGTTTGAAAGACGGTTTGAGCGGTTACAAAAACCAGCTGAGCGTACATAATCCCGAGCACCTTGAACTAGAATTCCTTCGACAACTCCAGTTTTTAAATTAAAAACCGGTGAGCCTGAATTTCCACCATAGGTGTCTAAATTGGCGGTGAAATAATAACGTTTCTTAAGTAACTTAGCCGGGAAGGTCAGAGCGTCTTTAGTATTCATGCGCTTCACTTTTGCCCCATCGGCAATCTTCAAAGGAAGTCCCGAGGGATGTCCTATGACTACTAAATTTGTTCCGATTTTGACTCGTCCTTTTTTACGAAACTTAAGAGGTGTGCGTCCTTCAACTTTTCGATCCAATTGAATGACAGCAAAATCTTTAAGTGTAAATAAGGTAGATTTTTGGTTTCTGGCGATAATTCGCTTACAACCAAATACATTTTTCTTCTTTATTTCTTCTGTACCTTTGACGTAGCCAAAAACCCACTTATTGTTGCTGCAATCAAAATTTGAAGTAATACAGTGACCGGCAGTTACTAAGGTATCGGGACCTACTAAAAATCCAGTGCAGGTCGGAAGAGTTGATTGTTCGGCAAAACGTTCTCCGCTGCAGAAGTTTAGGGCGCGACCGGCGAGTCTTTCTCTAAAGGTGAAGTTTTCGCCACTGGACTTAAGCTTAGACCCACGCACCATTCCAGCAACGGAATTGGCAAGGTCGCGTATGCGAGCACTAGGGTAGGAGGCCACTTCATAGCGGTCATCATCCCCGTAAATTACTTTTGTATCTTGAATTTCTGTGGCGACGACTGTTCCAGAAAATAACACCGCCAATCCTAATAAGAATTGTTTTCTCATCTCTTGTTCCCCTCGCAAAATAACTCACTCCGAAGTTATTTACTTATTTTTTATCTAATCCTGGGGCAACCCTAGCGATGGCAAGGTTGAGTGACAATGGCGGTTGTAAAGCTTACTTGAAGCTGCGGGGCAATGTAATAAAGTGTAAGAAAATGGCGGACTCGGCCTATTGGCGAGGCTTCTTAATTCTAATTGGAACCTTCTTAGGGGTCTTTTTACAGGACTTAAGTAGCACTAAAAGTGCAGTTAGAAAGGTACCTAAAATGAGTGTGTTGGTTAGATTCATAAACTTTTACCTCATATAGCTATTATGGCCTATATCCGGCTTATCGGGTGAGTAGGGGGCAAAACTTAGAGTAACGGGGCATTTTAAAAAATATCAGGCACTTATGACGCTCATCGTAAGGGCCTGATATAAGGTAATATAGAGGAGCTATAAAAACATATCAAGGAATGAGGATGGATCAAGGAAGGATCACAGACTGCAAGCAGAAGGCCTTTAGAATTAACCTCAATCGCAAACTCTATGGCACCTTTGCTGAAATTGGCGCCGGACAAGAGGTTGCCCGCAATTTTTTTACTGCCGGAGCAGCCGCCGGAACCATCGCTAAAACAATGTCGGCCTACGATATGAAAGTCAGCGATGATATCTATGGCAAGTCGAAGCGATACGTAAGTAAAGAGCGCTTAGAAACTATGTTAAATAAAGAATTTAATTTAGTTGTTGATCGCCTTAAAGAACAAAGGGATGAGGACACTCAATTTTTTGCTTTTGCTGATACCGTGGCCGCAAAAAGTTATGGTTCAACCTTGGATGGCCAGGGCTGGCTGGGTGTGCGTTTTCAACATTATCCAGCGGCAGAGTACTCGCAAATAATTTTGCATGTAAAAATGAAAGATAAGGAAAACCTTCAACAGCAAGAAGCGCTAGGGATTATGGGGGTCAATATAATTTACGCCTGTTTTTACCATCTGGAATCTTCGAGAAGGGAATTTACTGAGTCCCTAATGGACGGTCTTAGCACCGAAAGAATCGAAATCGATATGATCTCTATCGAGGGACCGGCGTATAAGGGAATTGACAGTCGACTGGCCAGTTTGGAGCTGGTCAAAAGAGATTTTTGCCAGGCCATTATGTTTGATGAAAATGGCAATGTCTGCCAACCCTCGGATGCACTTTATAAAAAAAATATTCTAGTTTGCCGTGGCTCTTTCCGACCGCCGACGTTAGTTAATATGGATATGATTAAAGCGGGAGTCGAGCAATTTCAAAAAGAAGTTAAAGAGGGAGATAAAGATAATATCTTAGTACTACCTGAAATCAGTATGAATAAGCTTTTGCAAAGAGAAGGGAAGCTAGATAATGAAGACTTCCTTTCGAGAGTGAACTTACTCAATGAGATGGGACATAAAGTTTTGATTACGCGTTTTCAACGTTTTCATGAGCTCTCAATGTATCTGGGGCGAGCGACAAAACTGAAAATTGGTTTTGTGTTGGGAGTTTTTAATTTAGCCGATCTATTCAGTGATGACCAATACATCAATCATCCCTATGGGCTACTCGGAGCGCTTGGGAACTTAGTAGGTCACCATACTTCAATTTATGTCTATCCTCAGAAGGACGATGATAGTGAGAAAATTCTTAATTTTCAAAATGCTTCGCTTCCCAAGCATGTCCAGCCACTGCTGGATTACCTCTGTGAGAGAAAACACTTTAGTGACTTAACCAATTACGATAAGTCAGTATTTGGAATCTGGTCACGTACAGTACTTAGCATGATTCAAACAGGCGAAGAGGGCTGGGAAAAAATGGTTCCTAAGTCAGTCGCTAATTCAGTGAAAGAGAAAAAGCTCTTTGGGTATACTGGAGAGTCATGATTATTTCTGTTCGCGTTCAACAAATACTGCTCTTACTTACACTTTTGGTTATTGGAATTTCTAGAGAAATTATTCAACTCGAACTCTGGGCCTTACCACTGGCGCTCTTATCAGGATTAGTTCTTCAAGGGATAGGGGATAGTAAAAGGCGCAGGAAATGGAATATCGCCTCCGTTACCATCTCTTGCCTATCGCTCTGTCTTCTTTTGAGAACCCAAAATCCCTACGTACTATTTTATGCCATTTTTTTTACGGTTCTCTCAAAATTTTTAATAGTTTATAAAGGTCAGCATTTTTTTAACCCGACAAATTTTGGAATTGTAGTATGCCTGACAGTCTTTCCCAACTTGAGCTGGGTTTCACCAGGGCAGTGGGGTAATTATTTTTTCCCAAGCCTGGCCTTGTCTGTGATAGGGGTACTGGTCGCCAGGAATGCCCAGCGCCTGCTTACGGCATTTAGTTTTCTTTCTTTTTACAGTTTAATGCTTTTAACAAGGTACCTCTATCTCGGGGATCCCTTGAGTATTTTTACCCACCAGCTGAAATCATTTTCGCTAGTAATATTCTGCTTTTTTATGATCACCGATCCTCGAACAACTCCAAGAAGTTTTAAAGGGCAAATCCTCTATACTTTCTTAATTGCATTGACTGGTTATTTGTTACAATTTCATTTCTATATTCGAGAAGGCCTTTTTTACGCCCTCTTTTTTATCTGTTTACTTAACCCTCTGATTAATAAGCTTTTCCCAGCCAAGGAGTACCAATGGGCCAAAAAAATATGAAACTAATTTTACTAGGCCTGGTCTTTCTATTGAGTGGTGGCGAGGCTTACGGCTTTTGTGGTTTCTTTGTCTCTAAGGCAGATACCTCATTATTTAATGAGGCATCAAAAGTGGTGCTTGTTCGCGATGAAGACAAGACTGTGATCACCATGGCCAATGATTTTAAGGGAGAGGCCAAAGAATTTGCGATGGTAATCCCGGTGCCAGAAGTGCTGCAAAAAGGACAAATCCATGTGGCGGAAAATGCCCTTATAGATCATCTCGATGCCTCCTCCTCTCCACGATTGGTTGAGTACCATGACTCTGACCCCTGCCGAATGATGATGTACCGCGAGGGTATAAAGATGAAAAAAGGTGTCCAGAGTGCGGTCGCCAGAGGGGCCGGTAAGAAAGATTACAAAGTCAAAATTGAGGCGCAATACACGGTGGGAGAGTATGACATTTTGATCTTAAGTGCCAAAGAAAGTGACGGATTAGCGCGTTGGCTAATTGACAATAAGTATCAGCTTCCAAAAGGTGCCAAGAAAGTTCTCGGTTCATATATTAAGCAGGGGATGAAATTCTTTGTCGCCAAAGTGAATTTAAAAGCGCAATCAAAACTCGGTTTTACTTATTTAAGACCATTGCAAATGGCCTATAGCTCTAAAAAATTCATGCTGCCTATACGACTGGGAATGCTTAACTCTAAGGGAACTCAAGACTTATTTGTTTTTGCTCTGACTCGCAAAGGCAGAGTTGAGACGATTAATTACCGGACAGTAAAAATACCGAGTGAGATGGATATTCCGAGCTATTTAAAAGAGGCCGGAGAGTTTAAGAAATTTTACAAAGACATGTACCAAACTGCCTGGAATCGAGAAGATCAAAAAGCGGTCTTTGTCGAATACGCTTGGGACATGAATTGGTGTGACCCTTGCGCCGCCGATCCACTCAGCGCCTCGGAGTTAAAGAACCTAGGAGTTTTTTGGACCGACGCTCCAAAAGTGAATCCACTTATTCCAACCCCTAAGAGAAGACGTGGTGGGACACAGGCGCAGAATGTTTACCTGACCCGCTTGCACCTACGTTATGATGGCGAGCATTTTCCGGATGATTTAAGATTTCAGGTGACCTCCAATCGTAAGAATTACCAAGGGCGTTATATCATTCGCCATCCTTTTAAAGGTGCCCTCAATTGTGAGGCAGGTAAGCGCTACAAGAGTGCTTTGGAAGACCGCAAGCAGAAAGTAGCGACCAACCTGGCGCATTTAACGGGCTGGAAACTTGAGGAAATTTATCAAAGAATGGAAATGAAGCGAGGTCCAAAAGATGCCACTGAGAAAAAAGACAAGTGGTGGAAAAATATTTGGAATTAACTTAAATCATTCTTAACTTTAAATTCCCGGCAATTTGAGTATAATTGGGTAGATATGGCAGTTAATAAAAAAGTTCCCAAAGATGTAATCATTATCGACGATGATAAGAAAGTCTGCGACGTTCTAGAGATGTATTGTGAAAATCTAGGATGCTTTAGAAATATTATTGTTGCTAACGATGGAAGTATTGCTTCTAAAAAATTAACCAATCAAATTTTTGGCCTTATTTTATTAGATGTTAATATGCCTCGCAAAACGGGGATTGATATTCTAAAAGAATTCAAAGATTCTCACCCCAATAATATTGAAAATGTAATTTTAGTCTCTGGCGAATTAGACAAACATGTCATAACCGCCGCCATGAAACAGGGTTGTAAGCAGTATCTAGTAAAACCTTTTGATGAAGGGGCCTTCGCAGAAAAAGTGCGACCAGTGCTCATTCGTAACGGTATTATAGACCCACCGGCGACGACTTAGGCGTTTCAAAATTATCCTGACCTTGGAGATGGATAGTTTGAGTTGGAAATGCGAAATCAATCCCCATTTTATTACCCAACTTTAAAATATCCATCAGGAAGCGATGCTTTTCTTCTAGCTCCTTGGCCCAATTGGGAACCTGCCAGAAAACATAAACTAAAATATCTAATGAAGAATTATTAAAGCCATTGAAATAGACGTGGAAATAATCTTTACGAGTAAACTCATGGTCTTTGATTATTTGGCGAATTCCCTGGCAAAATTCTTCAAGTTTTTCAGGAGAGGTATCGTATTGAACTCCGACTTTGGTAGTAAAGCGGCGGTATTTTCTCTGGCCGTAATTATCAATATGGGCATTGGTTAGCCTTCCGTTTGGCAGCGTAATTAAGGAATCATAGAAAGTGCGAATGCGGGTACTGCGAAGACCTACTTCTTCGACCATTCCCTCTACAGTGCCATCAATATGCACCCAGTCGCCAATTCTAAAAGGCCTGTCTAGTAAAACCGTTAGGGAGCCAAATATATTTCCGATAGTATCTTTGGCCGCCAGAGCAAATGCCAGACCTCCAATTCCAAGGCCTGCAATAATACTTTTCATATCCAGGGTAAGGCTGTCGCCAATAAAGATAAATCCAATAGCAACCACAAAGAACTTGGCAGTTTTTCTAAATAGTGGCGCTAAGATGTCGTCAAACTTATTATCAGATTCTCTGGCCTTTTGTTCTAGGTAAAGTGAAAAAAGATCGACCAGTTGATAGGCCACCATAACAAAACCCAATGTGACAATAATCAGTCCGCCGCGGATCAGTGGAGAGAGAACCTGGTCTTGAAGTTCGAGGGTTCGAATTCCCAAGGTCCAAACTCCAGAAAAGGCCACCAGCCCAATTGGGAAGACAAATTTTTTCTGCTCCTTATCGCTATAGTTGACACGTTTTTTCTGCATGACTTTCTTTGCCAAAGCGCCAATATATATCCTGATGATTCGATCTATTAGAAAGGCCAAGAAGATCAAGAGAAAAATTCCCAACCACTGGCCATTGAGTATGATAAAGGATTTGTTGCCAGTCCAATTAGGCATCAGCTTTTTAAGCTTATCTTTAAAACTAAATAATTGGGTGACACCTTTTACTACCGGTCGGTCTTTAACACTCTTGTAATAAATGGGAATGGAAGTAACAGTATTTTTTGAAAATCTCCATTTTTGATCGAGTCCTTTGGTCATGCCAATTTCGACTTCTTTCCAATCACCTTTAACTTCAATTAATTTTTTCTTATAAAACCAGGTATTGCCTTTTACTTTTTTTGGGAAATTGGAAACTTTTATATACTCTAGGCGATCGAGAGTTTGGATTAAAAGGGTTGCTACGATTTTGCCAGAAGAAGTACGAGTTGTTTCATCGAAGGAGGTCAGATCAAATGCTTTAAGCGCTAAGAGAATTCCATTCTGATCACCTAGCTTATAGCCTTTCATGGTTTTTAAAAAATACAGCATCGTTTGGCGCGGAGACTTGAGTGTTGGTTCAGGGTAATTGGCAAACGAGTTTGAAAAACTAATTAAAAAAAATGCAAGCGTCAAAAAGCAGATTCGCATGGTGTGTGTTCCTTTTTTAAATACCGCCCTATTTTACTTTGCTAGAGGAGGGTTGACAATTATTTGGGGGCCCCCAACTTATCTATAAGGGCAGGGAAATAGGGACTTTTCCCCATTTAGGAGGTCAATATGAATAGATTTGATAGCATCGTTATGGGGTCGATTGATATTGCCCAAACAGAGGCCTTAAAACGACAAAATTCACAATTAGGAGCGCCTCATCTACTCTGGGGGCTTTTACAAAACCCTGCTTCCTTTAGCTCGCGAGCTTTTAAGAAATATAAGAAAGAAATTCTGCAAAAGCTTTCTGATTTGCCGACAACCAGCAACAAGATAAGTCTAGAGGAGTTGAGACCATGTGCTCAATTTTCAGAGTGGATAACTCATGCTTCATCGCACGCCATACAGGCTGGGCGACAGGAAGTGAGCGAAAAAGACCTTCTACGCTTTATGCCTCAAATCTTTCCCGAACTAGAGATCGATTATCAAGACTTGGATAGTGAAGAGGAAGAGGTTCCGACATTTTTAACAAACTTAAATGAACTAGCAAACAGTGGCAAGCTAGACCCAGTTATAGGGAGAGCCGGTGAGATTCGAGCGGTAATGGAAATTCTGGGACGGCGGGGTAAAAATAATCCTGTCTTAGTTGGCCCGGCGGGAGTTGGAAAAACGGCGATAGTTGAGGGCCTGGCCGAGGCGATAATTAAAGGCAGCGTTCCAGATGTACTTCAAGGCAAGACAATTTATTCTCTCGACATGGGTTCTCTAATGGCGGGAACAAAATTTCGGGGAGAATTTGAAGAACGCCTCCAGAAGCTCATTCAATTTATAAAGGACCAGGCGGGAGAAGCGATTCTCTTTATAGATGAAATACATCAATTGGTTGGCGCAGGTAAAACGGATGGGGCGATGGATGCTGCTAACTTATTAAAACCTGCTCTTGCAAGAGGCGAGTTGAATTGTATAGGGGCAACTACTCCCGACGAATATCAAAAATATATTTTAGGAGACTCGGCTCTTGACCGAAGGTTTCGCTCGGTTCCGGTTAACGAACCATGCCTTGAAGATGCAGTTGAGATTTTAATGGGAATAAGAGAAAAACTTGAGGCCCATCATGGGATAAAAATCACTGATGAGGCGGTCTTTAATGCTGTTTTCCTCTCCCATCAATATATTACTGATAAGAATTTACCAGATAAAGCAATAGATTTGGTGGACGAGGCCTCGAGTGCTTTAAAATTGTCTGCGGAAGCGATGCCCGTTCAATTGGCCGAGCTACAAGGACTAATTCGAGCTAAGAAAATCTATGCCCAGGTTGAAAAGCACGCTCCTGAAATGAAAAGCGAATTGGAAAAATTAGAAAAAGAGTTTGAAGTAGGAAAAGCACTATGGGAAAGTGAAGTGCTCTCAATGAAGCAAGTTTCTGAACTTAAAAATCAATTGGATCGGACAAAGTTTGAATTAGAGCAGGCAGAGAGAAACGGGGATTATGATTCCGCAGGTAAATTAAAGTATTCGGTTCTGCCTGAACTAGAAGAAAAACTATCTACAACAGGAAGGGGTTGGACCCTCGAAACTAGAGATGTGGCGGCGGTTATCTCTCGCCAGACTGGAATACCTATAGAGAAAATTCTAAAGGACCAGCAAAATGAAATTCTGAAGCTGGAAGAGCACTTGAATGCCAGAGTTTTTGGGCAAAAAGAAGCGCTAAAGGAAATTTCTGAAACTTTGATTACTTCGCATGCAGGTCTTAAGGATCAATCTAAACCATTAGGAAGCTTCCTGTTAAAAGGACCTTCAGGTGTTGGTAAAACTGAAACAGCTAAGGCATTGGCGGAATTCCTCTTTAATGATGAGGACAATATTATTCGACTCGATATGAGCGAATATTCAGAAAAACATTCTGTCGCTAAGCTAATTGGTGCTCCCGCTGGCTACGTCGGTTATGAAGAGGGCGGTGTACTGACAGAAGCGGTACGGAGAAAACCTTATGCCGTGATACTATTTGATGAGATAGAAAAAGCTCATCAAGATTTCTCTGATATTTTATTGCAAATTTTAGATGACGGACGCCTTACAGATAATCGTGGAAGGACGATAAATTTCAAAAATACAGTCATTCTCTTAACAACTAATTCGAAAGAACTAGAGTTGGAGTTTAAACCAGAAGTTCTAGGTAGAATTGATTCAATATTAAATTATCTCCCGCTAGACAGTGGCATAATGAAGTCTCTTGTGGATAAAGAATTGAGCCAGCTCAATCTACGCTTACAAGATAAAAAAATCACTCTTGGACTTAGCGATAACTTGTCCCAGGTCTTATGTAAACGTGGATACGATCCGCGCTATGGTGCCAGGCCATTGGCCACGGTTTTTAATAAGTTAGTAATAAGGCCACTTTCAAAGAAAGTACTTGAAGGACAGCTTGAGAGTGGAAACTTCAATCTAAATTGGCAAGAAAATGAAAATCGCGTTGCACTAGAAGCTGCGAAGATTCAGTAATGGCCTATTCTTAAACCTAATACGGGAGCATTATACTCCCTTATTTATTTCTTTTCTCTATTTTGTGCAGGGGCTATACTTAAATTAGTTAATTAAAGGAGTTCTTAAATGTCTGAATCCCTAGAGGTCAAGGCCGAAGAGTTTTTAGTTCGTGAAGGAGAAGAGAGTGCTCAAATGTACTTTCTTCAAGAAGGAACCATGGCGGTCTTTAAAATTAAGGGCGACCGGGAACAGCAGGTTGGGACTATTTATGCCGGTGAATTAGTAGGGGAGATGTCGTTTCTGGATAAACAACCACGCTCGGCTTCGGTTAAGGCGGTTAGCGATTGTAAACTAACTGTAATACCTCACGATAAATTCGAAAAATTCCTCGATAAACAGCCAAGCTGGTATCGCGCGCTAATCAATACACTTTTAGATCGTCTTCGCCGCGCCAATGCCCGCATCAAAGTTTAAAACCAAATTTTAAAGTGATCAAAGAGCCATTGCTTTTGCTCATCATCTAAGGAGTTCCCATCTAGTGAGAGATGGTTAAGTGCCGCTAGTTTCTCAAAGCCTGGTGGTAAACGCACTAGTCCATTGCGATCTAAGTTGAGTCGCTTTAGGCTCCTCAGCTCGCCAAAATTTTTAGGAAGTTCTTCCAGCTTGTTGCCAGACAGATCAAGCACTTCTAATTCAGCTAAGGATCCCAACCAAGTTGGTAATGAGCATAGCTTATTGCTATTGAGTTGAAGATTTTTAAGTTTTTTAAACTGTGGCGAACCGCTCGGCAGCTCTGTAATGGAACAATTTTTAATTTTTAATATTTCTAGATTTTGTAGCGTTAGTAATGAGTCTGGGAGCTGAGTTATATTTTTGCAATTGATGGTCAGTACTTTCAATTGAGAGAGCTCAGAGATGGCACTTGGAATCTCTTCGATCCCCTCGCTGATGATTTCTAAATTCGATAGCTCTGTTTGGCGAAAGATTTCTACCGGGAAGGTGACTTGATTTTTTCGAATTTTCAGTCTTAACGCTTTTGTACTCATAGTTCACCCTGGGCCATTTCCACAGCGGCCCAGGTAAAGAATAGTTTAAAGTTTCTTACGTTTCAAGAGCCTTGGAAAGGCCGACTTGATATATCGCTTAGAGATAACTTTAAAAAGTGAAAGCCGGCTGTCTTGGACAATACCAGTACTACTTTGGGATTCTTTATTTAATTTCCTTCTATGGTGACTGTTTTCCTTGTCATCGATATAGTCAACTTTTGCCAGCTCATCTTGACTCTGCCCTGATGCAGCGTTATCGGACTGAGCAAGTGTACTGGCCGCTTTGGACCTCTTTCTTTTAGAGCTACCAAAAGCGACTTTTGAGGCCTTAAATTTATATCCTTTATATTTAAACTTACTGCCTTTCTTATTTATTCCTCCGGTGCCTCCAGCCGCCAATCCAGCGGCACTGGCGCTGTCTGAAGCGACCTGGCTGCCTCGCCCGGCAAAGGCGGTGCGCCGACCTGAGCGGCGGTCTGAGGACGACTGTCCGCTATTATTGGCATCAAAGTTGGCAAATCCTCTGGCGCGTCTAGAGGCCAGTGAATCGGCAGCTCTGTCCTTGCTACTTTTTGGGTTTTTAACTCCACTTTTTATCAGGCTATCACGCAGGTCTTTGCGATTTTTAACAATCCTATCGCGAATCAGCCCTGCCTTATTGCGAAGTTCACCTTTGGCAACTCCCGCACCTTCGGTGTCGCCACTGAGTTCCGCTTGGGCGGCATTGAAAACTAAACTACTGGTTTGGGCGCCACCTTGAACCGCCCCAAAAGTGGGAACTTCTAGTTTAAAACATTGAACGGTGCCGTTTCCGGCGACGTCGATACAAGGCGCTACCGTTTTGGCGGCGGTTTGAGCTGGCGGAGGCACGTCTTGAACTAGACCCTGTTCATCTAGGTTGAGTCGGCTTTTGGCCTTCTTTAATAATTGAACATACTGTTCTTTATAAGCTTGTGCCTTATAACAGGCCGGCTGCTCATCAAAGTCTTCATCACCTGTATCAGTTGTTACCCCTGGATGAGGTTTACAACAGGTTCCGTTGGCGGCCAAGGTGGGATTGCCCGGAATGTCGGGGTCGCAACCTAGAAACCTTAAGTTTTGTTTTACCATCATAACCACAGATTCAAGATAGAGAACTCTAGTCTCTGGAAGAGGGAAGCCCACTTGCTCGTCACTTGGTAGGGCGCCAACAGAAGGCCGTACATCTAAGGCATTCAGGTTAACCGCCTTGCTGCCAAATTTCGCGGCGTCGAAGGATTGATCCTTCCAGGCCTCTACCTTCATAGTTAGAAAATAGGCAAAGGAGGTCGATCCTGTGGCGACTCCTAAACTTTCAGAGGATTCATTGCTTGGTTGCTCAAAGGCGACAGCGCTCGGAATTATTAATTGCATTAGGAGTTTTCCAACACCTTTGGTTTTTCGAGCGAGGTTCATACCCAGTTGGTCCAGGTCTTTTTCTAGACGACTGGTATCAATTGCTAGCGCATCGTAGGGTAGAGAAGACCTCTCGCCTTTTAAATGGCGGACATAATCCGATAGCAGAAGTAATGCCTGGCGGTCATTTGTTGCCGTTTTCAAATTGGCGACAAATCCTAGCTGTATATCTTTATCAAAATTTATAAAAGAGGTTGGTGCGGCGGCGTCGTTGCCAGCGCAGTTTTTATTGCTCATGGTGCATTCGATATTTTGCATCTCGTTTTGAATTTCTTGACGGACTCGTTCACGCTCTCGTTCACCTCGGGCAATTTCGCCTTTTTCCATCGCCAAGGCCTCGTCATAATTACAGGCCAGGTGACTATGTTTCTTAGCGGCAACTAATTTTTTCTCCCATTTGTCAGTAAACGCATTGGCCTTTCTAAGGTCAGGATAAAGGTAGCCATAGAGGTAGACGGCGATAAAAGTACGGACCCAGGAAAACTCCATGGCAGCTTTAATACAGGCACCAGGGTTATAGGGGCCACAAGCCGCTGAGTTAATCATGGCGATCATATAGTGAATGGCAATAAGCGTCCGGGCAATTGTGATTTGCATTTCGGTTCTTTTAATCCACTTCTTACCGCGCTTAACTTGCTTGTCTGCTTTAGAAACTCTTTGCAGCTTCACTTGCAGTTCACTTTGAGCGGCGGCCAGGGCATCTTCATACATAGTAAGAGCATCATTGCGATTGGCAATCTTAAGACTTGAGGCATCGACAACTTCATCGTAGAGATTGGCGGCGCGCTCTAAAATTTTAATTTGTTCGTCGTACTCTTCGTTAATATTGAAGTCTTCTTTGAACTTACAAAGTGAATTTTCAGAATAATCCTTAGTCTGATTTATCTGGGCGGCAATCCAAGTTGCCGAGGCCGCTCTAAAAAGGTGGTAGGCCTTTGATCCCGATTTTTTGCGATAATCCATATCGGTATCGTCGACATCTCTACATTTTAAATGCTTGATCCCGGCGGTTGCATTGGCCATGATTTCAAGATTAGATAGGGCCATTTTACCGTTACCGGTATTTTCATTAAAGTCGGCCACCGCCACTTGATACAATTTAAAGTCGCCATTATTGGCTTTTTCAAGTTCAAGCTGTTCGGCATAGGCAATTTTAGCTTCCGCGAAAGCGGCGGCTGAATCGGTGCCAGCGTTGACGTCTTTTCTGAGTTGTTCGTACTCGCTTCCTAACTTCTCTGCCAGTACTTGGGTGGCGGCATTATTGGCATCATTGGAGGCCATATCTGTTTCTGCATTTGTTAAT
>JABGVH010000070.1 GCA_018646195.1 Halobacteriovoraceae bacterium | reverse complement strand
TTTTATGCCATAGAGCCCTTCTCCATATTCAATAATATTGAGGTAAATCTCGAGGATTTTCTTCTTAGTTAGGGTGTGGTCCAGGTACATTGAGAAGAAGAATTCTTTAATTTTACGGGTATAAGAGCGCTCATTATTAAAATAGAGATTCTTTACCACTTGTTGAGTAATGGTACTCGCCCCTCTCAAGCGCTTGCGCTTAAGGATCGATTCATTCACCGCCTCTTTTATTTGAGAGAGGTCATAACCAGGATGGTGATAAAAATCCCAATCTTCGCTAACCAGAATGGCCTGATAGGCAGGCTCTGAAATATTTCTTAAGACCTTCCAGTCATGTGGCTTCTTTGTCGCCAACTGGTAAGAAACCGACTTATTTTTGTAAGTCTTCCGTAAGTAACTTGTTTTTAATTTTTTAATATGGGATCGAGGGATTGAGGCCAGAAAGAAAAAGCTCACCGACGCCATTAATATGGCAGTACTTAGAATTAATAAAATTCCGGCTTTTTTAATCATGCTTTAGTTTAATGGCCCGCTTCCGACAGGGCCAGAACTCTTAATTAGCAAGTGGCTCATCGCAATGATATTGCTCAATCATCGCCTGAATAACACCAGCATTATTTTTTGAATTATTGACCTCTAACATCGCCTTGCCTAGGAAAGGATCTCTACCGAAATAACGGCCAAGTACTTTCTGACTTAGCTTACCGCCGCGAATAATCTCTTTGGCAAAAAGGGCCGATTTTCCATGATCCTGAATTCGTCTCCAAGTTTTGCGTGAACGCTTCTTAATCATGGTTTTCGGTACATCGGCATGAAATAGTTTTTGATTAGTAGCAACAAAGTCATAACCTTCCTGAACTATACTATCCGCCTCTTTCCAAGCCGCTCTGAAAGGCATGACATCCTGACAGGGATACTGTGCTCGTCTCAAGTACTCATCGTAAGGCAGGTCGCCCCTTTCAGGCTTAGGTGGAATGCTATAGCTCGGCTTGCCATCGCTACCAGTCTCTTTGATTAAATAAGCATCTTGAAAAGTACGATACTTCCTATTAAAAATCTTATTTTGCTCAATGCCTCTAGTGGTGACGTGATCTAAGAACTCGAAACCAAATTTCCCATAGATTTTCTCTGCGATATCTTTGTAAATTTCAAGGATGCTTCGGACATTACTACTTCCGTCGTCAGAGCGAACATAACCTTTGTCACCCTCTGTAATATTCTTAAGGCGACTATGGGATACTTTAATATTATTTAAATCAGTCTGGGCCTTCTTAATAATTTTGGCCGAATTCTCAATAACTTGCTTGCGGTAAGCAGCGAATTTTTGACCTTTTACTAACGCCGTTTTGTCGAAATTTTTTGCTATTTCGCCTTTTTTCTTTTCGAGGTCTAAACTAATTCTTCCGAAGTGATACAGCAGGTTTCCTCTTATTTCTGATTCGAATCTCTCGATCTTCATTTTTACTAGTTTGAGGTAGCGCGCTCTATACTTGGCGGAATCAAAGGCCTGTAGTTGAGAAATTAGCAATTCGTCCATTATTGGCTGGCGACTTAATTCAAGTCTTATATATTCTTTAAGACCATTGTTAAGCGCATCTATTTGAAGAGATACCGCTTGGATCATTTGCATTTTCTTGGTTAATGCTGGGGATGCCGCATCGTCAGCAATTTTAACTTTTGTTGCCACTAGTGCCTTCGCAACAGTTTTTTGCAGCTTATCAAGCAGTCCTAACTCAGCCGATATTTTTACATCTCTTAGTGCATCTATTCCCTTTAATCTCTCTGCTGCGTTTTTGTTCAGCTCTTTAAGCTTATTTTCAAGTTCTTTTTCAAGTCCCTTGGTCTCGGCAAAGTCTTTATAGTGAGCTTCATTGGCGACTACCATAAAGCCAGCACTATCAATATTTCGACGAATATCGTAAAAAGAACAATTCAGTTTAACGAAACTCTGGCGACTAGCAGGATCATCAAAATCGAAACGCTTTTTAAAGAGGCTGTTAATAAAGCGAATGATAGAGGCAAGTGCGAAACCACCGCCAGCAATGACTACCCCAGAAGAATTGGGAACCAGCATTCCCATCTGAGAGAAGTTTTGAATAACGTCGGCCGATTGCTCTAAAAAATTCCCGCCGCGCTTACACTTTCCGGTACTAAAGGCGGTGTTTATCGACTTAAAGATATCTTGAACTTTCTGGCCATCGAGACCATTGCTAGATGTTGCCAGGGTACTACTAGCATTTAATTGAAATGTTGAGCCGGAATCTGTCGAGGCCTGATTAAGATTAGTTTGAAGGGCCTCAGCATCCACCATTATTTGATCCAGGCGATTACTATCGACTGCGGCACAATCTTGCTCAAAAACACCTTTCAAAGCAGTAATTTTGGCCAAGATGTCGGCATTCTTAACTGAGGCGAGTGGGCATCTCTCCCCCACTTTGTACTTCTTGCGATGCCTTTCAATAATATAGTCGACTCTTTTCTGAGTCGCTTCTGTCAAAGAATTGAGAGGGAAGGCCTGGTTTATTTGATCGGCCTTAGTGTCAAAGTTTGCAAAGACACTAATAGAGAAAAATCCGCTAATTAGCAGCGCCAAGATGGTGGGGGAAAACGTCATGGTTCGGTCCTTATAAATTTACTTGAGACATTTTATCCCAATTCCGGAGTCGCCCCGGTTCTATTGTAAATATTATAGGAATTTTGGTCGACTACTGCTGTTCAATGAATAGATTAGAAAGACTTAGAGTGCCTTCCGAACAGGTTGTATAGAGTCCTAATAAAAATTTGGATTGATCTTTATATTCGGTTTCTTCTTTTTCAATTTTAGCGATGGTTAATTCTAATGGAAGACAGGACTTTTTGAGCAGTTGAAAACTAAGGTATTGGCGAAAAGAAAGGTCTTCTGTGCGGATATTATCTTGCATGTAAGTTCTGACTTTAGTGGTCCTCTCGAGAGTGGTGAGAACTAATTTCTCTCCAGCTGTTAGCTCACGGGCCGACAACGAAAAAGATAGGACGGATAGAGTAATTATGACGAAAATTGAACGCATGCTTTGACCCCTTCTTATTTGGCTTCTAAGTAGGGCTAAATTCAACCAATAGCGCCAGGGTGTGGCAAGGACTATTTAAAATCTTCTAAAATTTGTCGGTATATGGCATCTAGGTCACTGAAAGTATCTGCAGGACAATCTGAAAGGTCGTAATTTCCCTCGAGAATATAAGATTTTAGACCCGGCATCTGTAGTGCGTCGCTTATCTTATCGCCAATCATCAAACTCTTGTCGAGATTAATTTGAAAGTCGGCCAGCGCCTTAAGTAGCATCCCTGGAGCCGGCTTACGCAATAGGCTATGTTTTTTATAAGCGCCTTCACCTTTTGGCCAATAATAGGGACAGTAGTACCAAGCATCTACAGCGAATCCGCGCTTTCTTAACTCCTGATCCATTTCTGTATGTAGCTGCTCTACTTCTCTTGGCCCGAAAAAGCCTCGCGCTATTCCCGCTTGGTTAGTTAAAACGATAACCCTGTAATGCTTCTTCCTTGCCCAACTAATTATAGGAAATAATTCTTCTTTAAAAATTATTTGAGAAATCTTATGGGGGTAATCACCCTCTTCGTTGATGATTCCATCACGGTCTAAAAAGAGGCAAGGTCTGTGTTCTACTTCAATTAATTCATTCTTATGAGCAGTGCTGGCAATTCCAAATCGCCCCTCGCCACTCGCCAAGAAGTAGCGAATACCGGTGCCCTGATGGCCATCAAAATAATCGCTGCTTAGAACCTTGGCCTCATTCCGAACAAAGTCGGGACCTAAGAGCTCAAGCTCTTGGCCACCATTCTCACGGTATTCCAAAAGCTCTGTCTCACCCTGGCCTCTCGCTCTTGCCTGGCCGATTAAGTATTTGAAGTCATAGTTGAGGTTTGTAGCATTTTCTAAAAGCAGGTAGTCCTGGCCAGCTGTTTGGTCAGAAGAGAGAAATTCGACCTCTTTAAGCTCTTGCTTGTTGAGAACTTTTTCGACTACTTCTTTCGAAGGACTACTTCCCTTTAATAGTATTTTTAGCGCCATCAAAGCTCCCGCTTTTCTTTCACAGTCACTTCGCGAAGGGAGCAATTTATTTTTAATGCCGGGGAGGTAAATTTATTCATCGGTTTAACTCTAATTTGAAAGAGCAACCCCTCTAGTTCGAATTCAAAAGACGAAATCCCATCTTTTAAAGGGCGTAAGATCAAACCGTCTAGTTTCTCTTTCACTTCATTATGGCGTCTAATGCTAACACTTTTAAGTTGATAATCCTGGCCTCCATCGGAACCATGATAACAAGTGGCCTGGACCATATTCTCAAGTCCGAAACCCATCAGCGGTAGCAGGCAGGATTTAAAAAGCTCACGGTCGGACTCTAAGAAAAAAGTGAATGCCTGGTATATTTTTTTGACCACTCTAGTGTAATGGGCAAAAAGAAGTGGTCTTAGTTCTTCAGGTAATTGACCTGGTAAATGCGAAAGCGGCCAGTTCTTAAACTGCCGGTCTGGCGCCATCTCAACCCGGTCATAGAGCTCATCGGTTAATTGCTGGTAGCTGACATCTAGTAGCAAGTTCAAATCTTTCTGCCACATTCCAGCTCGCTCGAAGGCCTCAAAATATTTGCTAATAAAACTGCGAATACCTGCGCTTTTGGTATTCACATAACTTCTCTCTTTACATAATTTTAAACTTATAGGAGTGAGACCATTGGGCGTTTCATAGGCCAGATCCATCTCTTTAAAGGTAACTTGTCCCAATTTACCAGTCACCTTTATCGCTAGTGGACCCCGCTCCAAAACTTTTTCTAATTGCAGACCTGTTGCCTTGGCCAATTCGGGTAGCTGACGTAAGATCTCTGGTCCATTTTGGCGCAACCAAAGCTCATATTCTTTTAACTGCGCTCTCAGTCCGCCATTAAAGTCCCTGGCAAATTGCCCCTCTAATCCGTAGTTCTTGGCCAGACCATTGCCCACTAGGTACTCAAATAAGTTTCCTTTGAATTCATTCAAAAGTGCTTGGTTCTGTATGGATGTGTCAAAAACTGGGAATTCTCTCATAATATTGGTTTTCAAAGCCCTTTCTAATGTTTTAGACTAATCCGAAGACTAATTCCATAGTAAATTGGCCCAAGGCGGGCCGCGAGACCACGGACGGACTCCTGCAGAACGGGAGATAGATGGGAAGGAATCAACGCTTAGCGTTTCCTCCAGTTTTAGAGTCGATTACAGATTTGACTAAATCTCAGATCGACAACCTGCTTTCCCTGGCCCAAACCTTCAAAGTTCAATCTAAGGCCTATAACGTTTTTAATCCTAGCTGGATTAGACCGCCAACAATAGTCACTTCTTTTCTAGAAAATAGCACTCGAACAAAAACTTCTTTTGCAATAGCCATACAGAAACTTGGTGCAAGCTATATCGATTTTAATACCGAAAAATCGAGCCTTCAAAAAGGCGAGGGCCTAGAAGAAACCCTGCTTACACTTGCCAACCAAGGCATTGATTTAATTATTTTAAGGACCTCTGTCTCCCATCAATTAGCCGAATTTAAAGAAAACCCTCCCCTTAAGATTATAAATGGTGGAGATGGGACTCACCAGCATCCTACCCAGGCACTTTTAGACCTATTAACAATGTTAGAAGATGGTGCTCCTTTGAA
Organism: Halobacteriovoraceae bacterium; assembly: GCA_018646195.1. GTDB lineage: Bacteria > Bdellovibrionota > Bacteriovoracia > Bacteriovoracales > Bacteriovoracaceae > JABGVH01. Next base: position 1,605 of record JABGVH010000070.1, on the reverse strand, counting down.
GGGCTCCACTCTGGCGATAATTGGCGACTGCGCTCACTCTCGCGTAGGCCATAGTTTAATCGACCTCTTACCCCAGTTTGGAATTAAAATAATTCTCTGCGGCCCTAAAGAGTTTCTGCCCGAAGCTGCCCCCAACGAATTCGTAACGATGACTCAATCACGTGATGAGGCGATCGAAAAATCTGATCGGCTTTACCTCTTACGGATCCAAAAAGAGCGCCACGATGGTGAGGCCACTTTAGCATATGAGAGTTACCCAGAAAATTATGGAGTAACTTACAACTTGCTTGAAAAAATGAATAAACTTATTCCTGTCTACCATCCAGGTCCTGCAAATATTGGAGTTGAGATTGGTAAATGCGTAATGAAATCTTCCTTGTACCAAGGTTATCTACAAGTTAAGAATTCTATATATATGAGGATGGCGATAGTGCAATCCATTTTAGAAAAAGGCGAAAGAAATTTTGGAGATGATTCCAATAATCATATTGTCTAATAGGCTTGTCCAAAAAAATAGGATTTTTCTATTCCTATTTCCTATATTTATATTAAACATCAAAATTATTAAAGGTGGAGCAAAATGAGAAGTGCTGAAGAATTTAAAGAATGGCTTAACCAATCCAAAGCCTATTTGCATTTTGAAGATGGAAAGACCTTTGAGGGAAAAATAAATCTTAAAAAAGATGATCCGGCTCTAAAAAAAGGTATTTGGGGTGAAGCTGCTTTTACCACCGGAATGGCGGGTTACCAAGAAACCATGACGGATCCTTCTTTCCTAGGACAACATATTATTTTTTCAACCTCTCATGTAGGAAATTATGCTGCCGACGCCTCAGTCAACCAATCTGAAAAATGCCATGCCTCTTGCCTTATGGCGCGTAATTTTTCACCAAATCAATTTTTAGAATCAACCAATGTTCCCCTTTTCAGCGACTTTGATTCTCGTGCCTTGGTAAAATACCTAGTCAATTCGAAGAACCTGCACACTAGCGTCGTTTCTTCTTCCAGCAATGCGCCTTCTAAAGAAGAATTCAAAAGGGCAGAACTTAAGTGTAATGAGCTTGAAAGAGTCAGCCAAAAGGAAGCAAGAGTCATTATTCCTGGCAACAACCCTATTGTTTTAATTAACTATGGTGTTAAACAAGCAATTGTGGATAATCTCAAAGGGCTAGGGCTTCCCCTGGTTAGCCTTCCTTTCAATTCCACTTTGGAACAAATTAAAAGCTACGATCCACAATTAGTTTTTCTTTCTAACGGTCCCGGTGACCCTAGGACCTACTACTCGCAAATTGAAGTGGTAAAAGAATTACTGACTGCCAAAGTCCCAATCAGAGCTATTTGCCTAGGTCATCAATTACTAACCCTAGCATTGGGAGCTGAAGTAGTTCGGCTTCCCTTTGGTCAACGGGGGGCCAATCATCCCGTTTTAAATCTAGTGGACGGTGACATCATGATTACCAGCCAAAACCATGGCTACGCTGCAGAAGAAGAAAGCTTAAAGAAGGTACTAAAGAACAATCCACTTAATCGAGAAATTCTAATCCATTCCAAATCGCTCTTCGATCAATCGGTAGAAGGTTTAACTTCGGTGGATCATTTTTTAAA
>JABGVH010000071.1 GCA_018646195.1 Halobacteriovoraceae bacterium | reverse complement strand
CTTGTTCCTATCATTTATAACCATTGCGGCAATATTATTAAGATCAAGCTCATCATTTTTAAATTCTTGGTGCTTATTGCTCTCGCCAAATTTTCCGAGGATCAGAGGTGACTTCTCAACTCCGGCCACCACCTGCTTCACAGGTCCCTCATCAAAGACCTTAGGTTGCTCATTATTTTTTTTCTGTGATTCAAAGAAGGCCACTAAGGTGCCTTCAATTTTTTGATGATAATCTGACCACGCAACTTTTTCGACAGTCTCTTCTATCTCAAAACCATGGTGGACAATATCTTCGCGATCATTAATTAAATTCTCATCAGCATTTGAAATCTGATAAAAGGTAAGACCTTGTTCTCCTATCAGCTTTTCCTCGAGGGGGGCCGCAAGGTTAACCTGATCAACTACAAATTCTTTTTTAATTGTTTTTTGAAATACTATTTTCTTAGGCGCACGTTTCTTTTTAACTGCATATTTCTTGGCAATACTTTTTTCCGCCGTGGTGATCATTTTAGGTAGTGAGAATTCAAAAGAAAAATCCAATTGGCTTAAGCGATTCAAGGCCTTGCTGGCTTTTTTGAACTGCTGAAAACTGAATGCCTGGGGAGTGTTATTTAGGCCATTTAAAACATTACCGAGCCCCAATGCAAAAGTTGCAAAGAAGAGCACAAATAATAGAGATTCGATATATTTCTTAATCATCATAATAAAGACTTATCACCTTATAATCATTCTCCCAGGTGCCAGTTCTTTATCAAGTAGGTAATTGTATTTAGCGTCGATTTTGAATGTTCTTTTGCATAGCCTTACGATTTGGACAAAAAAATGCCCCCATTGAATTGTGGTCCTATGGGGGCAACTATTATTTAAGTATTCATTTGAATAGTCAGGTTACTTCTTATGCTCCTGGGCCATTTGAATTCTCAGGCGAGCGCGACCAACCTTTCGTTGGTACTTAACTAGCTCATCTTCAGAAAGTGTTTCGGCGCTTTTCAGCTTGTCTTCGGCGTTGCCAAGAGCACGCTTAGCCCTTTCAACGTCAATTTCGTGAACTTCTTCTGAAGTATTAGCCAGAACAATCACCTTATCTTTTAAAAGCTTGCAAACACCAATGGTCACTGAAAAGTGACGGTCTGGGTCATCAGCTCCACCAAAAACTGAAAGTGTTCCAGTCTCAAGTTTTGAAACGATATGGGTATGGTCTGCCAAAACATTAATTTGTCCGCGAACAGTAGGTATCAAAAGAGATTCCGCTGGAATATTTTTTCCGACTACTTTATCAGGAGTTAGAATGTCGACAGTAAAAGCATTGGCCATGATTATCCTCTACGGTCCTAAAGTGTTTTAGCTTTTTCGCGAACGGCATCAAGACCACCAACGAGATAGAAAGCTTGCTCAGGGATATCGTCAACTTCACCAGCTAAAATAGATTTAAAGGCGGCGATAGTATCTTCGATCTTAACAAATTCACCTGGAGTTCCAGTAAAACCTTCAGCAACATGAAATGGTTGTGAAAGAAATTTCTGAACTTTACGGGCGCGACCAACAACAATTTTATCTTCTTCAGATAATTCATCCATACCAAGAATGGCGATAATATCTTGAAGTTCTTTATAACGTTGAAGAATTTCCTGAACCGAACGAGCTGTATCGTAATGCTCATCACCAACAATAGCTGGAGTCAAAATAGTTGAAGAAGAAGTTAGTGGATCCACAGCTGGATAAATTCCAAGTTCTGCAATCGGACGAGAAAGTTCTGTTGTCGCATCCAAGTGAGCAAAAGTAGTGGCCGGGGCGGGGTCAGTATAATCATCCGCAGGCACATAAACCGCTTGAATCGAAGTAATTGATCCGTCGTGAGTTGAAGTAATACGCTCTTGCATTGTACCCATTTCAGTACCGAGAGTTGGTTGGTAACCCACAGCTGAAGGAATACGACCAAGAAGGGCAGAAACTTCTGAACCAGCTTGAGTAAAACGGAAAATATTATCAACAAAGAAAAGCACGTCTTGTTTTTCTTCATCACGGAAATATTCTGCTACTGAAAGACCTGTTAAGGCGACACGAGCACGGGCCCCTGGAGGCTCATTCATCTGACCAAAAACCAGGGCGGTTTTATCAATAACTCCTGAATCTTTCATTTCATGGTAAAGGTCATTTCCTTCACGAGTTCTTTCCCCAACACCGGCGAAAACTGAATAACCACCGTGGTGAGAAGCAATATTATTAATCAATTCCATAATAAGAACTGTTTTCCCAACACCGGCACCGCCAAAGAGACCAATCTTTCCACCTTTAAGGTAAGGAGCAAGAAGATCCACAACTTTAATACCAGTCCAAAAGGGCTCTAGTTTTGTTGACTGAGCTTGGAACGATGGTGGTTCTCTATGAATTCCGTAAGTTTTATCTGTCTTAATTGGACCGGCTTCATCAACTGGCTTTCCAACCACGTTAATAATCCGACCAAGAACACCGGCACCAACTGGAGCTTGAATGGCGGCTCCTGTATCGGAGACTTCTTGACCACGGGCCAAACCTTCTGTGGCATCCATAGCAATACAGCGAACCATATTGTCACCAAGATGCTGAGCGACCTCAACAGTTAGGTTGTCTTTTTCAGCTGAAATAGCTGCGTTTGTAAGAAGTAGAGCATTGTAAATTCCTGGAAGATTTCCATCAGGAAATTCCACATCCACAACTGGTCCCATAACTTGTCTAACTACACCTGTACTCATTATATACTCCGTTTAGGTTCTAACCTTTCAATGATTCAGCACCAGAAACTACTTCGATTAACTCAGTAGTAATGGCCGCTTGTCTCAATTTATTCATTTTTAATGTTTGTGTTTTAATTGCTTCTTTACAGTTTGATACCGCATTATCCATAGAGCTCATTCTAGACCCATGCTCTGCTGCAACTGCATTTAAAAGGCAGGTCCAAAGCGTTGAAACATACGTTTCAGGAATAAGAGTATCGAGAATTTCTTCTGCATTAGGATCGTACTTAAAATCAAAAGGAAATTGTTCCGTAACTTTAGCTTTAGCATTCTCATCGAGAGAAAGAGGAAGCACTTGTTTAACGGTTGAGTCGAAGCTAATTGCCGAGTTAAAGCTATTGTAGGCAATCAAAATTCTACCAATTTCACCTGTGGTAAAAAGAGTGGCTAATTTATTACCAACTTCTTGTAGTTCCGCGAAATTTGGATCAGTTTTTTCAAAGGTATAAAATTCACCCATATTAACTTCTGTTCCAATAATCTCTTTAACTTTTTTACCTATAAAAGAAACTTTTACATCGAGTTCTGTTTCGACAAGAAAACGCCGCACTTCTTTTGCTAATACAGAGTTATAACCACCACAAAGACCTTTATTGGCAGAGATTACGAGAAGTATCGTCTGCTTATTTTCGTCATTTGTTTTCAAGTAAGAGTGCTCATAGTTTTGAACTAACGCTCCTACTGTTTTAATAGTTTCTTCTAACTCATCAGCATAAGGACGGGCACCGGTAATCGCTTGCTGAGCTTTTGAAAGCTTAGCAGCCGAAACCAATTTCATCGCCGAGGTAATTTTTAAAGTTCCCTTGGTACTCTTAATTTGTTTTTTTAGGTCCTTTATATTGGCCATGGGTCTACCCTATTCCTAATAGTTTTTGGCTTCAACAAATGACTTAACAATGTCATTTAGCTTAGTTCCGTTAGCATCAGAAACCACCATCTCAGTAGAAATGGCATCTCTAAGATCAGAATGCTTTGTCTTAATATGGTCAATTAAATCAGTTTCAACTTCACTAATTTTATTCACTGGAACTTTATCCAATAGACCTTTTGTTGCCGCGTAAAGGGCCATCACTTGATCAGTCACTTCCATAGGAACATATTGACCTTGCTTGAGAAGCTCAACTAAACGAGCTCCACGATTCAATTGACGTTGAGTTGTTTCATCGAGGTCAGAACCAAAAGCTGCAAAGGCCGCTAGTTCACGGTACTGAGCAAGGTCCAGTCGAAGTGTACCAGCCACTTTTTTCATCGCCTTAATCTGAGCAGAACCACCAACTCGAGAAACTGAAAGACCCACGTTAACCGCAGGACGAACACCAGAGTTGAAAAGATCTGATTCAAGATAAATCTGACCATCTGTAATAGAAATAACGTTTGTAGGGATATAGGCCGAAACGTCACCTTCTTGAGTTTCAATGATTGGAAGAGCAGTTAGTGAACCAGCTCCAGTATCATCAGACATTTTGGCAGAACGCTCGAGTAAACGAGAGTGAAGATAGAAAACGTCTCCAGGGAAAGCTTCTCGTCCTGGGGGACGACGAAGGAGAAGTGACATTTGACGATAAGCTTGTGCTTGCTTAGTTAAATCGTCAAAAACGATAAGAGCATGTTTTCCGTTATCACGGTAGAACTCACCCATTGTACAACCAGTATAAGGAGCCAAGAACTGTAGCGGAGCTGTTTGAGAAGCGGTTGCAGAAATTACAATCGTGTAATCCATCGCACCTGCTTCTGTCAGTTTTTGAACAACCTGACGAACTGTTGATTGTTTCTGACCAACGGCCACATAGATACAAACACAGTCCTTACCTTTTTGATTAATAATTGTATCGATCGCAACAGCTGTTTTACCAGTCTTACGGTCACCAATGATTAGCTCCCGCTGACCACGGCCAATTGGAATCATTGAATCAATGGCCTTAATTCCTGTTTGGAGAGGTTCGTGAACAGACTTCCGAGCGATAATCCCAGGAGCTTTTACTTCCACTTTCCGACCTTCAACATTGGCCAGCTCACCTTTACCGTCGATTGGCTCACCGATGGCATTTAAAACGCGACCAAGTAGACCGTCACCGACAGGTACTTCAACAATTTTTTCGGTTCTTTTACAGGTTGAACCTTCTTTAATTTGGTGATCATCACCGAGAACGGCAACACCAACATTATTCGTTTCAAGGTTTAAAACCATCCCTTTAGTTCCGGTTTCAAATTCAACGAGTTCTCCCATCATGACGTTTTTAAGGCCAAAGACGCGGGCAACACCGTCACCGAATGTGAGGACTGTTCCTACTTCGTCAACTTTAAGACGAGTCTCAAAGTTTTCGATACGTTCTTTAATTACACTTGTGATTTCTTCTGGATTCATTGACATTTTTTACCTCTAAAGGATTTATGAATTTAATATCGTTTCTTTTAACTGATTTAATTGATTATCTAATGAGGCATCTAACTGAAGATCCCCTACTGTTACTTTATATCCGGCTGTTACGTTAGAGTTTTTAACGTAATCAAGCTGGGCTTTTTTACCAACTCTTGATTCAAGGTAATCGGCTAATTTCTTTTGTAATCCTGAATCAATGCTCTCTTCTGAACCTTCGATTGTTCCTCTCAAGAAACCTTTCTTATGATCATCGGCTACAATTACTTCTTTATATATAAGTGGAAGCACTCCCATTCTTTTCTCTTGAAGAAGAAAATTGAGGCCACTCACTAAAATAGGCGAAAGATTTAATTTTTTTGAAATGACTTCTAGAACGCTGATTTTTTCTTCATATGTAAATACATTGAGGAAAAGTAGATTTTCTAGATCGTTACTAGAATTGATGGCCTCTGAAAGCTTTGTTAGCTCCTCTGCCATATCTACCTTGTTTTTCTCGCCCAGCTCGATGAGAGCTTTACTATAGGCTTTTGCAATATCTTGTTCTTTCACAAAAGGTCTCCGTTAAATTTTCGCCAAAAGGCTTTGAGTCACTTTCTTTTGAAGATCCTTGTCTTGTCCAACTTTTGATTTTGTTTCTTTCAAGACTTCTTCTATAAGCTCAGCACTAAGTGACTGAAGCATATTATTTTTTTCTTGTTCTACCTTATTAACAGATTCTTTTTCTAAGCGAGTGATGTTTTCAGTAGTTGATTTCTGAGCGTTTACTTTAAAAGTGGCAGAATCTTCATCGGCTTCTTTTAAAATTCGTGTCGTCTCGCTATCAATCCCGCTAATTTTCTTCTGATACATTTCAAACTTAATTTTGGCTTCTTTGCTTCGCTCTTCAGCGTGATTAAAAAGCTCTTCTACTTCTTTGGCGTTTTTTGTGAATCCGTCAGAAATTGGCTTTCTCATTTTAAAGGCCAAGAATCCAAAAAGGATTAAGAAATTTATAAATGGCCAGAGTAGGTCAAAGATATGCCCGCCGCCTTCGCCACCAGATGCCATTGCCTTAAAAGAAGCCAATAGAATATAAATTGTAAGTAAAGTCTTTCCCATCTAATCCTCTTCTTTAATTAACTAGTGAGTTTATCTACTAAGCTATTAGACAGGGTTGGGGCCTTTGCCAGTACCGCTGTTCTTTGTTCTGCCACTTCTTTTACGAAGACATCTCGTTTGGCATTAAAGTCGGAATTGATACGTGATTCTGCTGTTCGCAGCTTTTCGCCCTCTTCCTTTAATATAGCTTCTTTATTTTTTTGAAATTTTCCAAGCGCTTGAGAGTTTGCTTTATCAATTTCTAACTTATACTTTTCCGCTAATTTTTCAGCTTCAGTAAATTGATCGTTAGCATTTTCTTCAAGCTTGGTTGTGTTGTCTTCGCGATTTTTAATTACAAATAAAAGCTTGTTGAAAAAAATATTTTTCAAGACCATAAATGCAATAACAAAAACCACAAATTGATGAACGAAAGTTCCGTCGGCGCCGAGTGATTTAAAAATATCGAAAATTTGTTCCATGAAGTTTTAACTCCAAAAGTCCTCGCTGTTGAAGACCTTTAATACGGTAAGATTCCCACTGGAGAATCGCTAAAAATTTGAGTCTTATTAATAAAGCGCCAGCAAAGCTCCGTCAAGAGGCATTAAGAGGCGTTTGATATATGACTATGTGAGTAAAAACTAAGCTTATTTCTTCTCGCGCATTTTAGTTGTTCCATGAAATATAACGCCCTCTTCCACAATTAAACTGGGAGTGGTTATAGTTCCTTCAAAACGCGCTGGCTTGATAATTTCAACCCGTGAAGAGGCCTTAATATTTCCCTTCACGGTGCCAGAAATTAAGATGATATTGGCGTTGATGTCGGCATTGATCACCGCCCCTTCTGAAATGATGACAGTATCGTTTGAGAAAACACTGCCGTTAACAATTCCTGCGATACGCGCCACGCCATTAAACGAGAGGTTGCCTTCAAACTTACAACCCTCTTCAATAATGGCGGATATATCGCCTCTTTCTGTTTCCATAATTATTTCGTCAGTAGGTATTCGTAAATATCGTTGAATTCAGCTTCATTGCTAAATTTCAAAGTAATTTGGCCGGCGCCGTTTTTCTTTTGAGAAATTCCAAAATGCCAACCAGTGCGCTGCTCCAATTTTTGCCGCAGACTGTCTAATTTATCCAATCCCTCGCGATCCAATTCTTTTGAAATTTTAGGATTGCGGCGGCTCTTTATAAGTTTCTCTAATTCGCGAACTGAAAGTCCTTGGTCCACTGCCAAATTGGCAAAGCGAATCGCCTCTTCTCTTTCTTTAGCAGAGGCCAGTATTTTAGCGTGGCCAAAAGAAAGCAATTCTTTTTGAACCATTTCAATAATTGTCCGAGGAAGTTTTAAAACTCTTAGATAATTTGCGATCGAAGAGCGCTCTTTGCCTAATTTTTTAGCCACTTCTTCTTGAGTCAAATTATAATCGTTCATCAAAGTATAATAAGCTAAGGCTTCTTCAACACAATTAAGATCGGCCCGCTGAACGTTTTCAATAATCGCCATGACCATTTTTTCACGTTCAGTTCCTTCCTTTATAACAACTGGAACTTTTGCAAGTCCGGCCAATTTAGAGGCCTTAAGTCTACGCTCACCAGCTACTAATTCAAATCCACTATCGGCCTTGGCAACAATCAACGGTTGTATAACACCGTTTTCTTTTATTGATTGCGAAAGCTCTTCTAATTCTTTTTCTTTAAAAATTTTCCGAGGTTGATTCGGGTTAGGGTGAATCTCACTGATCTCTACTAGCAGTGGCCCTTCGTTTTGTTTCTCGCTCGCTAATTTTTTTCTTTCAGTCTCGAGAGTAGTTCTTAAAATTTCATTGGGAGTTTCTTGGATTAGAGAAGCGATTCCTTTACCAAGTGCAATTTTTTTAGCCATCTTTATGTCCTCTATAGTTCCGAATTAATTATTGGTTGCTCACTAGCGCCTTGTAAAATTTCGACTGGCACTTTTGGCAATTCGGGAGGGAGATCACTACCTTGTTCTGTCCGCTCTTTTAATATTATTTCCTTAGCTAATGCTAAGTAGGCTTCACTGCCTTTTGATTCTATATCGTATAAAATTATTGGTTTTCCAAAACTTGGGCTCTCAGAAAGTTTTACGTTCCTAGGAATAACAGCTTCAAAAACTTTGTCGCCAAAATGTTTTCTGATTTCACTTGAGACTTGCTTATGAAGACTTGTTCGCGAATCAAACATTGTTAAAAGAATTCCTTCCATTGAAAGCTCTGGATTAATTGAATTTCTAATCAGGCGAACGGTATTGAGGAGTTGTGCCAACCCTTCCATCGCGTAGTATTCAGTTTGCATCGGCACTAGAAATCGATGCGACGCATTAAAAGCATTAAGAGTTAATAGCCCTAGTGATGGTGGGCAATCGATTAAAATATAATCGTACTCTGCCTCTATAGGGGCAAGGGCGGCCTTAAGTTTTGATTCGCGGGCGAGCTCTGAAACCAGCTCTATCTCGGCACCTACCAGGTGATTGTCTGAGGGCACGATATCAAAATGCGGTAATTCAGTTTTATAAATACATTCTTTGATTGGCTTGGCGCCGATCAGGGCGTGGTAGATATTGGCCTCTTCAAAAAGACTCTTATCGAGTCCGACACCGACTGAGGCGTTACCTTGAGGATCGAGGTCTAATAGTAGAGTCTTTTTCTCCGCTACTGCTAAACAGGCCGCCAAATTGATTGAAGAGGTAGTTTTACCAACTCCGCCCTTTTGGTTTGCCATTGCAATAATTTTAGCCATTTATGTCTCCAGACAAGTGTGTGTAGTAAAAATTTAAAGAAGTTCTGAAAGATTGACAAGCTCTTTCGCTGTTCCACGTGGAACAAAATTTCTTTCAAAGGAAATTAAGCGCCGCCCGTCTGTCATTTCCACAGGATAGCTAATATCTTCCAAAAGGGTCCATGCCCCGATAGGGGCAAGGCATGAGGCCCACTCTTCTTTCTCTTGTAGATTGGGTCCTTTATAGAAGAATATCGAGACCTTTGCGTCGCGTCCTTTAATCATTTCTAAAATTTTTCGAATGTCGGCGACTGCCTTAACAGTGATCACCACGTCTTTATCCAGCAACACCTCTTCCAATCGAATATGGCAGGGCCTGACATTTTCAAGTCCCAACTCTTTTGAAATTTCACTGACTGCAGTGGCCTTCTTGCCTCTGGCCTCAAAACCTAGGCAAGTCACCTCTGGTAAATTTTTTGCCAAGGGTACCAATGGGAATCCGCCGCCGAAACCGACGTCTAATAAAAGCTTTGTTTCCAGCAGGCGTTTTTTAAAGTGTTCAGAATTTTCAAGAGGCAGGACTGAATCGAGAATTTGCTTATGGTAGAACTCTTCCGGTTCACTTATGCGGGTTAAGTTGATCCCCGCCAGTGGTCCATTGAGTATTTGCTGGTATTTTTTGGAGAACTCTCGCATTTAAACTAAGTTCCCCGCCACATAGGCCAGAGTCGCAGGCCGGATCCCGACGATCCTTTGCAGTTGAGAAAAAGTTTCTGGCCGTATCTCTGCTATCCGCTGTCGGCATTCAAAAGAAATATTCTTATTCCCCTGCAACTGGTCCCATAGGACCGCCTTTTGGCCCAGCTTGAGCATTTTACGGCCCTGGACTTCCGCCCTCTTGATATAGCCGTCGTATTTGAGAGAAATTGCCACGCCTTTAACGATAAGCGGGTCAAATGAAAGCCCTCGTGCCAGGCATTCGTTGTTCAAAGTCTCTATGGGATTCAAATGGGCCCTTTTTAAAAGTTCTTCTAGGAAAATATTTGAAGTCAGCTCTCCATAGGCCATTTCTTTAAAGTATTTACGATTGGCCGGGTTCGCCTTAATGGTAACCTCCCGACAGAGCTCCGAGAGCCACTTAAACTGCTTAGAGTAGCGCTCTTGGTAATCGTCGAGCTCAGTTTTAAGCTCCAATGACTTGCGGTAGCCTGAAATTCTATTAATAGTATTATCTTCCCGCATAAAGAGCCGGTTTTCTGCCCGCGCGGTAAATAAACGGTAGGGTTCATCCCGAAGGTCTGTCACCAAGTCCTCTATCATCACCCCAATATAGCTGTCGTTGCGGCTTAAAATTAGAGGCGCTCGCTTTAAAAGTGAAAGAGCGGCGTTGATCCCAGCAATTATCCCCTGGCCGGCGGCTTCTTCGTAGCCAGAAGTGCCATTAACCTGGCCGGCGAAATAAAGTCCGGTAACATTCTGGTGCTCTAGCTGCAAATTGAGTTCGGTAGTATTGATTACATCGTACTCGACAGCATAACCGGGAACCATTATCTCTGCCGTTTCGAAACCGGGCATTTCTCGCAAGAATTTCTGCTGAACTTCTAAAGGTAAACTGGTTGAAAGCCCATTGGGGTACATTGTTTGGCGGTTATGCCCTTCCGGCTCAACGAAAACATGGTGGACATCTTTATCTGGATAACGGAAGGCCTTATCTTCAATGCTGGGGCAGTAACGAGGACCGACACCAGCTATTTGACCGTTATAAATTGGGCTGCGTTCTTTATTTTTGCGGATCTCTTGCATCATCTTGGGAGAAGTCTCTGCCAAGAAGCAGTCTAATTGTTTTTGTTGGCGCTGGTTGGGAGCATTTAGGCTGTGAAAGTTAAAGGCCGCGGGATCTGTGGCCTGAACTACAAATTGAGTATAATCCAAGCTGCTATTTTTAAGTCGCGGTGGCGTGCCGGTTTTAAAGCGGTGAGTGGCAACGGAAACTTCTGCAAATAAATTCCCCAATGCACTCGAGGACGGCTTATCAACTCGCCCACCGGTTTCAACTGTTTCTCCGCAATGGGTGCGGCCGTTGAGAAAGGTCCCTGTGGTAAGGATTAATTTTTTGCCCCCATAGGACCGCCCGTCACTGCCTTCGGCGATGAAGTTATCCCCAATTTTTTGGATTTTATCCACCTTAATTCTTACTACAGAAATCAACAGATTACGGGCAATTAGCTCCGTTGCACACTGGGAGTAAAGGTCTTTATCCACCTGTACTCGGGTCGACTGAACGGCGAAACCTTTGGACTCATTGAGGATCCGGAATTGAATTCCGGAAGCGTCGGCGATCTTTCCCATCAGTCCACCAAGGGCATCAATCTCGCGAACCACTTGGCCTTTGCCCACTCCACCAATGGCGGGATTGCAAGGAGTACTGGCCAGGGGAACTTCTGGCATAGAAAGCAGCCCCACTCGCAAATTAAATTGAGTGGCAATATGGGCGGCTTCGATTCCAGCATGGCCGCCACCGATAATTAATATATCGAAAAAATTTTGATCTTGATTAAGATGTTCCACGTGGAAATTTTTAGAAAATTTTACGGACCCCGTCTACTTCCCAATACAGAAATTGGAAAAAAGATCATCTAATACTTCATCGGCAGAGATAATTCCGATCAATTCTTGGAGATTAATACCCAAACTATTGATTTCATTAGAAAGGATCGCAATATCGTAAGATTCTAAGCTAAGTCGTTGAAATCTCTTAAAGGACTCCCAAGTGACTGCCAAGGCTTCTTTGTGACGCGGCACAATAATAGCGTTTTCACCTGCCAACTTATTGAATTTACTAGTTACCCCATCGAGTATATACGTAATATCAAGTACTTGTGAATCCAATTCAGGGGTCTGTTGACCCAGGCTTTTTTCTAAAAGTGGTTCTATGGGGGCATTTAGGAGCTCTGGTCCTATAGAACCAGGATTTTTTAAATCAACGGCTAAGATGCCGATATCACTATAGTTTTCTAAGTAAATAGCCGCCTTTTGAGCGAATTCAGGTCGGTCCTTATGGCTTAGGACTAGAAAATCAATCCCTTCAGTTGCCATCCAGTCGCGGTTTTCCTCAAAAGGATTGAGAACCAAGAGCTTATAAAAGGCGCGGTCCCATAATTTGCGGCTGCGCTTGATTCCCTGGCCTTCAATTGCATTGGAAGTCTGGCGAATTCCGGCAGTATCCGTTAGTGAGTAGCGATTTTTCTTATAGTGAAGATTTTCAGAGACATAATCGCGAGTGGTACCGGCTTCTGGCGAAACAATCGCCCTTTCATTTTTCAAAAGTTGATTAAAGAGAGAACTTTTTCCAGCATTAGTTGGGCCATAGATAACAACTTCAGGAGTGGCCAAATCAACTAGAGGGCCACGACTTTTTAGGTACAATTCCTCTAGTAAATTTTCAAATTTTCCAAGCGCTTCATCCATTAGAATTTGCGCCTGTTCCTGTCCCATATCTTCAGCAAAATCGATCTGCATTTCCACTGTTGCTTTTAATTTTATGAAGTAGCGATAGAGCTCTGTAAATTTTAAATAGAGCTCGCCATGCAGGCTTTTAAAACCTTGGTTTAAAATTAATTCTGAGTTGGCATTGAGGACTAAATCCAGTCCTTCTACCTGTGATAATTGCATTTTTCCATTGGTAAGGGCGCGGTAAGTGAACTCCCCTTCCTTGGCGTGACGGAAGCCAAATTGACTGGTGAAAAGCTCCATCACTCGCTCAACAATTAAAGGATTTCCATGAAGGTTAAGCTCGAGAACATTTTCCCCAGTGTAGGAGTTGGGGCCCTCAAAATAAATCAACATGGCCTGATCGAGAACTTGTTTTTGCTCGACGATATCCGACAGAAAAACAGTCCGCGGGCGGCACTTTTCTAATGGCCCCGAGAAGGCAGCTTGCAATGAAAGCAAGTCACTAAAGCCAGAAAGGCGCACCAAATGAATGGCAGCACTTTGGCTTCCCCCGGTACTACAGGCAATTATTGGTTGATCATCGTAATGCAAAAGATTCCCCTAGCAGCTTAATCCGCCATCTTATATACAAAAAGCTGTTGGAAAATTCCTAGCAAGGTTGAAACCGTAATGTAAAGATTTAGCCCAGCCGGTAAATCTTTCATAATAAAGCAGAAGATTAGAGGCATAAACATCATCAATTTTTTCTGGGTAGGATCCGCAGAAGTACTTGGATTCAATCGACTTTGAAAGAAAAAAGAAACTCCCATTAGAACTGGAAGAACATAGAAAGGATCTTTGATTGAAAGGTCTACAATCCAGCCAGCAAAAGGTGCTCCAACTAATTCTACAGCGTTATAAAGCACTTGGTAGAAAGCAAAAAAGATCGGCATTTGTAGTAGCAATGGAAAACAGCCACCTAGTGGATTGGCGCCAGCACTTTTAAATAAGGCCATGGTTTCTTTTTGCATACGAGGTGGATCGTCTTTATATTTCTCTCGCAATTTCGCCAGCTGTGGCTGCACAACTTGCATTTTTTTCATGGATTTAAAGGACTTGTACTGCAGGGGAAAAGTCACCAAACGAAGCAGTAAAGTTAGAAAAATTATCGCCACCCCGTAATTGGGAACCCAGGTATAAAAGTATTGCAGCCCTCTTAAAATAGGAATGGCAATGATCGCCAACATGCCAAAATCAACCGTTAAGTCTAAGTTGTCGCCGATCTTTTTTAGCTGGTCATAATTCTTTTTAGCATAGAGGAAATAGCCATTAAAAGTGGTGGTTGGCTGGACCATTTGTAGAGTCACAACTCCATCTTCTTTAAGGCGGTAATTGAGAACCGTTTTCTTATCAAAGACAAAACCAAAGATATGGT
>JABGVH010000112.1 GCA_018646195.1 Halobacteriovoraceae bacterium | reverse complement strand
TGCAGAGCCCACCCCACCAATAGATTTGATTTGTAACTCCACTGTGGTGGCACTCGATCGACTTGAAGACCAACCTGGAGTCTTTCTAACGACAGAAGAAGCGCCTTTCTTGGTAAAGAATGCAGACCACAAGACGATAGCGGCAGACCTGGTCTTGATCGCCACCGGACACCGCCTGCCAAATGGCCTTTTTAATGGTCTAAGGCAGGGTGCTGAAGCAGGATTTTATCTCTTGCGCAGCTCTGAGGCACTTGAACCGCAACTGAAATTGATAGAGCAGGATATGCTTTCCTTTTTCTCTAAGGTAAAATAAAAAAATGTTTTCAATAAGTAAGCTCACTACAATCACCAGTTTATGTTTCCTGCTAGGATGTGGCAGTGGGGAGTTGAAACGCCGCAATCTAGACGAGTATTATGTCGGCTCAGGAGTAGTCCGTTACTTCCTGGCGGATGTTCCTCTGTGGGCCAATTTTTCTAGCATCGCCAACTGCCATCGCAAAACTCCTAAGCGTTTCTTTAATATGAAGAGTGTACGGGATAGCTTTTCTTTGACCTATGAAGAGGCGGTACAGTTTCAATATATGTTCAATGTTGAGGCCAATCGTCTTAAGCGGGAATACAAAGTAAATTACCTGCCTTTCAAAGAAGAAGAAAAACTCTTTTACCGAGTTAAGGATAATATAGATGCTGGGATTCGCCAGTTTATAGCGCCTGAATTTAAACGTATTCATTTAGTATGGATAGATTCTGCCTTACAATCTCCCCAGAACATGAATAAATTAAAAAAGCTTTTAAAAGGTAAGGAGATGAATAAGGGTTATCCTGTACTGGTTAGCCAATGCCTAAGTGTCGAAGAGATTGAAAATTTATTAATTACCGAAAAGTTAAGCAGCTCCCTTAAGTACCTCACCTATGAAATCTTTTCCCATTACGATAATTCAAAAACCTTGAAGGCGGGGGAAAGACTCGACTTCAGTAAAATATTTAATGTGAATAAGAAACTCTATTTTTATACACCGACAAAACAATTGCCGGTTGAATTTATAGGAAAATTCAATGTTCGCAATTACTAAAATACTTAATAAGCTCAGGAGAAAATTAATGGCATCAAAATCAGATTACAAAGAAGAATTAGAGCGTTTAAACGCAAAAGTAACAACCTCTCTAGGTGAGTTCACAATCGAACTTTATGCCAAAGAATGTCCCGAAACTGTTTGGAACTTCGTTAACTTGGCCGAAGGTCGGCAAGAAACTCAAAAAGAAGGACCGTATTATGATGGTCTTATCTTTCATAGAGTGATTAGCGGCTTTATGCTGCAAGGTGGTTGTCCGGATAGCCGTGGAACAGGTGGACCTGGCTACCAATTTAAAGATGAGTGCCACCCAGAGCTTCGTCATGAGTTCCCAGGGACACTTTCAATGGCCAATGCTGGACCGGGAACAAATGGTTCACAATTTTTCGTTACCTTAGCACCAACTCCTCATCTCGATGGACGCCACACAGTTTTTGGAAAAGTTATTGAAGGTCTGGATGTAGTCGAAAAAATAGGACTCGTTCCTACTGGCGGAATGGATCGTCCAGTTGAAGATGTAGTAATGCAGAAAGTTGAAATTATTCGCTAGTTAGAAACCTGATTCGATCTTGTCGATCATCAGTTGAATATGCTCATTACCTCTAAAATAATTAAGACCTAGAGTGAAGTAGGCGACAAGCTCTTCCTCTGGGTTTTTTAGTTTTAGGGCGTAGAGATCCTCTGGATGAGTAAGTCCCCATTTTCCAAGATAATTAAAGCTGATTCCTTTTAGTTTCACTCTGGGATCAGTTACTGAGACTAGGTTCCAGCGCACGTGCACTTCTTTCAAGACGTCAAAGGAGGCTATTTTAAAGCCTTTCATTTTAAAGACAGGTTTAGAATTATGCATGCCATAAGGCTCTAGCAGGTCAAGGCTTCTAACAAAAGCAGGATTGATCGCCTCTGGTTTAATCTCGAGGTCGTAATTGTCTATTCTAGTGCGGGCAATTGCTGGAACATTTACTAGAGCATTTTTTAGTCGCGTTCTAAGCTCCGGGAGGTTTTCTTTTTTCATCGAAAGCCCCGCCGCTGCTTTGTGACCTCCAAATTTAATAAAGAGATCTTTTTGGTCGTTAAGAAGCGAGAATAAGTCTAGCTCTCCTGCACTTCTGGCGGAACATTTAATGACTCCCTCTTCTTCTGAGTCGGTGAAAACCAGTGCGGGCACTTTGAATTCTTCAACCAATCGCGAGGCGACGATTCCGATAACACCTTCATGCCATTCACTATCGTAGACAATATTGATAAACATTTCGCCATCAATATTCTTTCGAACTTGTTCACGTGCGGATTTTGCAACGATACCTTGAATATATTTTCTCTCTCGATTTGAAATTTCTAAATGAGAAAAGCAGTCAAATGCATCTTCATGATTGTCGGCGATTAAAAGTTTAAGTGCCTTCTCTGGGTGATCTAGACGGCCTTTAGAATTAATCATAGGGCCTATTTGAAAAGAAAGTTTTTCGGCCAGTACTACTCCGCGCTTTTGCTCCTCAGGGGAGAAAAAAGTGCGTATACCCTCATACTTTGTTCCCGCTAATTGGCGTAGCCCATGACGAACCAGCTTTAAATTAACCGGAGTTAATTTGGCCAGGTCGCAAATAGTTCCAATAGCAACAAATTGCAGTAGAGGATAGAGAGAGGGACAAGTTCCCCCTGCAAATTCAAGGTCTTTTTTAATCTGTAAGGCCAATGCGAAGGCAACTCCGACTCCCGCCATCGGTCCAAGAAGAGAATCGCTGTCCTCATCTCTACGATTAGGATTAACTACAGCAAAAGCTTCTGGAAGCTCTGGCAAGGCATCTGTGTGATGGTCAGTAATTATGAGGTCGAGCCCTCGCAGTTTGGCGTACTCAGCTGCTTCACCATTGGTGATTCCACAGTCGACTGTAATAAGTACGGCAATATCTTTTTCAAGGGCCGAGTCAATTGAGGGAGGATGAATTCCATAACCTTCAACAAAGCGGCTGGGTTGAATTAATTCGATTTTGTCATCGGCGACATCTAGCATTTTGAGAAAGTGATAGAGGAGGGCACAAGAGGTAGTGCCGTCGACATCATAGTCTCCGTAGACTCCGATTTTCTGTTTTTCTTCAATTGCCAGTAGCAAGCGAGTAGAGGCTTTTTTTAAATCTTTCATCTTAGAAAGATCCGGCAGCTCTTTTAAATCCCAAGATAGAAATTCCGACACGTCGTTGGCGTCAAAACCGCGTTTTTTAAAAAGCTCACCGATAATAGGGTGGAGCGCTTTAGAAGCTTGTGAATTTGAAGAGACAGCCTGGGTGTGTGTGCTAGGTTGTGTCATAAATCGAGATTACCACGGAGGTGACGATTGTCCCATCTAATCCTGGTATAATGCGTTGGGTAGAGGACTTACCAGAGGACGTGAATTCCCTTAATTAGGTCGTCGTCATGCAGTTCTTCGCTTTTTGAGAAGAGGTTATTGAAGGCCTCGCTATCTTTGGCGTGAACTTTTCCAAAATAATTGAGAGGCAGGAAGGATTTTTTACATTTTTTGCATTTTTTTGGTTCGCGAGCAGATTCGCTAAGGGTGCCGCAGACATGACACTTTTTGATAATACTCATCTCTTTTACGGTCTTATTTGTTATTTCAGTTTTCATGCTTTTCCTAAAGTCCTTTAAGGTTAAGCTTCCGTTCTATACTCGGCCCAATCAAATTCCATGATCAGTTGGCGTGCCTAATTTATACTTCGACATCTTAGGAAATAAGTTAAGGAAAAAGCGGTAATTTTTGCCGGATTAAAACAGTACAAATAACTAAGCCTCTGAAAAGAGGCCGAGTTATAAGTGACAATTTAGGTTGGTTTTAGTTGACGAAATTAAAGTAAGTCGCTGGTGCGCGGTTGTAATGTTGCGGACCAAAACTATAGTCCCTAGTGCGTGCTCCTCCAAAATAATCAGTTGTAGGAGAGGGGATGTAGCGAGGATCTATCCCAAATGGATTGGCCCCGTAGAGTCCGGCTTGATCTCCAGGCATTGGAACATTGTAATAGTTGTTCACAATTCCGCCTTGGCCACCAATTCGTCCGGCTGATCCAAATGGATTCAGTGAACCAAAAGTTTGATTTTGCATAAGCATTTGCATCATCATTCCTTGAGAACCTCCAAAGGGGTCCTGGTATTGTGGCATTAAGCTCATGCTCGGTTGCGGCTGTTGCTGCATCTGCATGTACATAAACATCTGCATCATTTGCTGCATTTGCATTTGTTGACCATAGTAAGCATCACCGTTGGGCTGATTTGTTTCGTAAGATGCAATTTTTTCTTCAAGCTCTTTCAGCTTCATGGTGATTTTCTTTTTATCAGCGATTGATCTTTCAACAGACTCCTCTAGCTCACCAATTTTTTCTTGGTGGAGGCAATCTTGAGTTCTTAGTTCCTTATCTTTCTTCTTTAGGTCTTCATCTTTGGCGACAATTACTTCATCTTTTTGAACAATTTCTTGTTTTTGAGATTCTACGGTTCCCGTTAGCTCAGCAATCTTTTGATCGAGCTCTATTTTTGAGGCCTTGAGTTCTTCAACCTCCGCTGTCATAGCGGCATTGATACCTACAAGCTCAGAATTTTCTGCTATTAAAGTCGCAATTTTTGCTTCGATAGTTTCTGAAGCCGCCACTAGTTCTGCTATTCTTAGGTCTTTTGCACTAAGCTCTTCTTTATGCTTGGCGATTAGACTTTCAATCTCTCCAGCGTGCATCTCTTTTAGCTCAGCAAGCTTTAGATCATGCGCCCCTTGAAGTTCTTTGAGAGCGGCTATTTTTTCGGCCATTAAGTTTTCACGAAGCTCTGTTTGCTTCTGCTCGTGGGCCATCATCAATTCTTTTATTTTTCCTTCATAGACAGCTGTTAGTTCGGCAATCGCCAATTCTTTATCGGCAGCAGCAAGACTTGCGGCCTCTAGCATACTTCTTTCAAACTCGGCTTTGGCGGCTTCCATTGCTTCTTGGTGCTTTTGAAAGGCGACTCCGAGAACTTGTTCTATTTTTGCCTCGTGGGCACTGTTTAATTCAGTTACTTTACTAGCATGACTGTCTTTTAAAGCAGTGGTTGCCTCTACATGGGCACTGTTAAGCGCTTCTTTAACTTTCAAATGTTCTGTACGAAGCTCTTTTATCTCAGCTGCCTTGGCCTGATTCAAGTTGGTCTCTTGAGCTGAAAGGGCCTCTGTTTTTGCTAGCGTTAGTCGCTCTTCTTGCATCTCAAGAGCTGTTACTTTTTCAGCAGTTAGACGGGCGGTTTCCAATTTTATTTTTGATTCGTGTTCTGACCCTAACTTATCGCTAAGTTGAGTAAGCGCTATTTCTTTTTCGATTTCAAACTCAGTTCTGGCCTCAATTTCACGTTGAGCGAAATCTAATCTAATATGGTTAATTGTTACTTGATGAGCTTCTTGTAACTCGGCTCTCTCGGCATCCGCATCTTCGGCCAATTGTGCCACGTCTTCAGCAAATTTAACTTTTTCGGCTTCAAGGGCAGCTGCCGCTTGTCGCTCTTGTTCTGAAAGGCTAAGCGCCCATTCACTATCTTTTGCTTCGGCCAATTTTTTAAGGGCCTCGGCTTTTTCTGAAGATAATCTGGTTTCTTGTTCCTTTAAGGCAGCAGCACTTCTCTCATTCAACTCGGCCTCAAGTGCTATTCGATCTTGCTCAAACTTCTTTTCTAATTCAGCAAGTTTTAACTTAATTTTCTCTTCGTACTTTTCAGTAAAAACTGCTTCGGCATTATCAAGCGCCCCTTGCAGCGAAGAATTTCGATCTATAAGAATTCGCTTCTCTTCATTTAATGAAGCGATGGCCCTGGCCTGTTCTTCTTTAAGCCTTTCCATCTTGGCGAGCAGTGCTGTTTCGCTGGCCTCAAGAGCACTTTTCTCTCTCTTTAGACGATCGATTTGAACTCTATGGAGGTGGTCATCACCTTTTAATTTCTGAATTCTTCTATGTTGGGCAATTATAAGCTGTTTCATTTTTTTGACATTGGCCAGCTCAGCTTCAACTTCGACAGTTTGAACTGAAACCTGTTGAACCACTTTTCTTTTTCTGGTGTAGGTTCTAAACCAATCTCTATAATGAACTTCTTCTTCGACAATTTGAGTAACTGTTGCAGAAGTAGCTTTTCCTTTAATTGAGCTGACGACAATTGGGTCACCCTCACCAGCAGGACCGCGAAGGACCTCACTATGCGGATTAAAATGACCGGCTTGTACTTGTAGCGCCATGGCAATTGTCATGACACTAAAAAGTCCGCTTTTCCAAAGGGGGATACGAAATTTCATGATTCTCTCCTGTCTGCAACATATGATTAGTTCACTAGAATCTATTTCAACATTCGTGCCAAAAAGACTTGCTGTAGGTGCTTGTTTTTAAAGGTTTTTTGAGGGGGGCAAAAGAGGGGAATGTGGTAAAAAAGTAATACTGTCTAAACTTTAGTCATTAAAAAAGACCGCGAAATGGAGAGGGGAGAGAGTCATTTCACGGTCTTTTTTGCCATTATAACTTCTTAGCGAAGGAGTGAGCTTCTGAGCCCACATTTTCACGATGAGTTGTCTGAGGAATAATTCTCTGTAGTCCTGCCGGAACATTCATTGAGGCGGCTACAGTTCTTTTTGGGTCTTTACTTGTAGAAGTGTGAGGGGCTTCTTCAATCTGTCCTGGAAGCTTAAAGCCTGATCCTAATCCAAAATAATTATTAGTGATTAGAGGCTTTGGTGCCATTAGGTTACTAAGACCAAAAGGGTTACTATTTCTCATCATTTGATACATAAGAGCATTAGTCTGAAAGCCATTTTGAAAAGGGGATGGCGGAAAGTTAAACATTGGCATCATTGGATTTTGCATTGGAAATCTCAATATCCTACCCATTGCAAAGAAGTCGAGAACTGTTGCTTGCGGCTGGATAAGCCCTTCAATTCTCTTGGTTAGACTTGCAAGTGAATCTTCTACTTGGCATTGACCCAATTTCATTTCTTTTATCTTTGCATTCGACTCATCGATGCTTTTCTTATTTTCGCCAATTTTAGTGGCGTTTAATTCTGTTTTAGCGCGAAGATTGTCTAGCTCAGCGTCGGTCTCTAATTGATTCTTAGCGACTGCAGCTTCTAGTGCATTGGCGATGTTATTTGTACGGCTTGAACCTAATTGTGATAATTCTTCATCGGCCTTATTTTCTTCAAGAAATGCTTTGCCTTCAGTAAGATCGAGACCTTCTGGAGTGACTTCGGCGTCTACAAATGTTCTAAGGGCATGGAATTTATGATAGAGCTTCGAGGAATCAGTATTGATTTCAATTCCTTTTTCATTTTTCAAGCGGATTAATTCGGAAACTTTAAGTTCTTCTTTTAATTCATTATCAATTGCTTCAATTGAAAGTCGGTACTTTGCAACCTCCGCTTTATAAGAATCGAGAGTTGTTTGGTAATTTTCAGCATTTACGATAACTTCGTCACCTTTTTCAGAAGCTACAAACCTTTGAATATTTTCAGAGTATTCGTAAACAACATTTGAGGATACGGCCATACCAAGTACGGCGAACGCGAGTAGGGATTTTTTCCAAAGGGAACTTTTCATTAATGCCTCCAACAACATAATTAAAAAATATTATAATCAGTAATTGGTTAGTTATACTTCAAGAATTGTGCCAATAATTTCTGGCAGGTGCTGAGTTAAGTTTTTGTTTTAATAGGAAAATATTTTTTTTGAAATTTTCTAAGTGTCGTGAATAGTGTAGCTGTAAAAAAAGTTTACAATTAAAGTAGAGTTGCTCCACTGTTTCTTCTCTTTATATGTCCTAACTTTTTTAAATGCTGGATTTCAGCGTGGCGGCGAATAGATTCAACTTGTCTTTTAATTAATTTCTCGTTGAGTGCTTCCATTTTTTTTAAAAGTACTTGTTGCTGCTGAAGTTTCTTTGCATTCAATTGTTTTTTTACTGGGGCGGCACTCAACATTGATATGGAAAATAGTAGTAAGCAAAATAAAAAAGCTGTCTTCAAGCGAGGCTCCATCCGGTGCGAAATATTGATTAGATTAGCGATATTAAGGGTTTAGTATCCGTTTGGCAAAAAAAAAGGACCCTATAAGGTCCCTTTTTTAAATATGATTTAAATTTGGAAAAGGGCAGTTACTAACCGCGCTTTTTCTTAAGGTTCTCATCGAGGGCCTCAAGAAATTGCTCAGTAGTTAAGTAATGCTCTTCGGCCAAGTTAGCGCCGTGAATACAGAGCGCCAAGTCTTTAGTCATTTTTCCCGATTCAACTGTTTGTACGCAAACATCTTCAAGGTCTTTACAATATTTTATAAGATCTTGATTCCCGTCTAGTTTTCCTCGGTGCGCCAGTCCGCGACTCCATGCAAAGATTGAGGCGATTGGATTAGTTGAAGTTGCTTTACCGGCCTGGTGTTGGCGATAGTGGCGAGTCACTGTTCCGTGAGCGGCCTCAGCTTCCATTGTTTTTCCGTCTGGGGTTACTAGTGTAGAGGTCATTAGCCCTAGCGAACCAAAACCTTGAGCAACAGTGTCAGATTGAACATCACCATCGTAGTTTTTACAGGCCCATACAAATCCACCATTCCACTTCATAGCGCAAGCAACCATATCGTCGATCAAGCGGTGCTCGTAAGTGATACCAGCATCTTTAAATTTCTGGGTGTATTCTTTTTCATAGACTTCTTGGAAGATGTCTTTGAATCGACCATCGTATTTTTTAAGAATTGTGTTTTTAGTAGAAAGGTAGAGTGGCCAGCCTTTTGTTAAGGCTTGATTCATACAAGAGCGAGCAAATCCAAAAATAGATTCGTCAGTATTGTACATCGCCATTGCAACTCCATCTCCTTGGAAGTCATAGACTTCTTCAGTGATAGTTTCGCCTTCGCCTTGGAAAGTAATAGTCAGTTTACCTTTTCCCTTGGTCACAAAGTCGACGGCCTTATACTGGTCACCAAAAGCATGACGGCCAATGCAGATAGGCTTAGTCCAACCTGGAACAAGTCGTGGTACATTTTCGCAGATAATAGGTTCGCGAAAAACTGTTCCACCAATAATATTTCTAAGAGTTCCGTTGGGGGAACGCCACATTTTCTTTAATTTGAATTCTTCAACCCGCTCTTCATCAGGAGTGATGGTGGCACATTTAATACCAACATGGTGCTCTAGGATGGCATGGGCAGCGTCAATGGTGATTTGATCGTCAGTTTGATCCCTGCTTTCCATTCCTAGGTCGTAGTATTTAATATCTAAATCGAGGTAGGGGAAAACCAATTTTTCTTTAATAAATGACCAAATGATACGAGTCATTTCGTCTCCGTCTAGCTCTACAACTGGATTGTCTACTTTGATTTTCGCCATGCTGAATTCCTTTTTTAACTTAGCTTTCCGCTAAATGTTTCTATCTTTTTAAGAAGGTCGTTATAATTATTGGTGTAAACTAGTAGGTCATTGGCACCGTTTAGAATCGTTTCTATAATATCATCTTGATTGGAAAGGCGAGACAATACCAGTATGGGAAGTTTTTCCTTAGTAAATGTGGTGCGGATTAAATTGACGATTTCGAGTCCCGACATATCTTCCATATCGTCCCGCAAGAGAACCATATGGTATTCATTTTTTTCCGCAAGGTGCACTGTATGAAAGCCACCAGTACCGAGCTCGACTTTATAGCCAGAGCCTCTTAAACGTGAAGACAATTGATTGCGTCTCTCAGCATCTTGATCAACTAGAAGAATAGAGAAAGTCTCTTTGGTGGCCATACTACTCGAAGTGCGTAACCCGCAGCGCTAAAACAATATTAAGTGGCTCCTACCCTAACAGAGAGCAATGCTACCGCCAATCAATAAAAGGATTTGCATTGCAGCAATTAAGCCGAGGGGAAGGCCCGCTTGCCGTGAAGAAAAGTTCCGATAGGACTGTAGCGGACGATTAATTGATAAAATAAAAATGAGCAGGCGAGTGTCGCGAATCCGACGATACCCCACTTTAGAAGTGCCGGAACTTGCCAAAAATAGGCCATCCTTTGGAAGAGTATTACGAAGGGCAAGTGAACAATATACACAGCATAGCTGGCATCACTCAAATAGCTAAATACGACATTCTTTTGGTTGTAGGATTTGTAGCAGGTATTAAATATCGCCAGCAATATCGCCAGGCAATAAATGGTGGTGGTGACTGAAATCATCAGGTCCATAAAAACGGGACTAAAACTCGGCGCCAACTCATTCTTAATCGTGATCAATATCAGGCTTACTACAGCGCTAGCGCCACTAGTAAAAACCAGTACCCGGGTAGGCAATTCACTTATCTTTTCTAAGTTAGAGTCTTCATTGATCAAGTAGCCTGCGCAGAAAAAGACAAAGTAATAGCCGAATACCAACCAATCGATCTTAAAGCTCAAGGTGTCATTAATTGAAAGTGGCGAATTCATCATTAAATGGATCGAAAAAACTATTGAACAAAACATAATAAGAGCTAGCTTGCTATTTGCCTGAAAAAATTGCCCCAGCTTCTTCAGCAGGGAAAATTTAACCATGGGAATTAGCAGCAGAGAGAATCCCATTAGGTAATAGAGGTACCATAGGTGGGCCAAGAGTACCTTCGACCAATTCTCTATGCGGTAAGGATTCTGGAAGTTACCGTTGAAAATTCCAGCTGGAATAATCTTCTTTTCAAAAAATTCGACAATTAAGGGCAGTAATATAATTCCGCCAATCAAAAGAGGAATAAAAATTTTCTTTATTCTAGCGGTAAAAAAGGTAGCTAGTCCCTTTTTGGCAATAACTTGATTGGCAAAATAACCAGACATGATAAAAAAGAGGTGCATTTGAAAGCGATGACTTAGCCAGACCGTTAGGTCTACGATTTTGCTCCCTTCGACAGGGTCAGTAATCATCCAGGGAGAAATATTATTAGTCAGGTAGGGAAGTCCAGCGTGAAAAATAATCACCAGGATGGCCGCAAGGGCGCGGATTAAATCAAATGCGTAAACCCTTGAATTATTCATAGCGAGCAATTCTTAATTTTGGCAGCTGCTTTCGAACTGCGATTTTGGGGCGCGCCTTACTGGGATTATAAAATCCCGGATAGAGGTGGTGGCTCTTATGGTAGTAACCACCAGCGGTGAGCATGTTCATAAGTCGATAAAATAACTTCCCGTCTCTATCGTGAATTGTAACTTCTCCGGATTGATCCGGTTGATGGGAGATATAATTTAAGTGAGCAAATCCAAAAAAGTACGAGAGAAAGCTGGGAAGATAGAGAAGCAGGAATCCCAGCCAGCCAAATAATAAGAACCAGAAGGCCAATTTTGAAAGAGAGAGCAGGTGGTAGATGCCAATTTGAAGTTTTACATTTCTTTTCTGGGCCGCTGCGACACCGTGTTTTTTAAAATAAAACTGGCTAATGACTGCGATAGTTGATTGCCGTGAATTTAATATAAATTGCAGAAAAGTCATCCTTTGCGGTGGGTGAGGGTCAAGTGTCGGATGGTCGGTATGCTTATGATGCAACATATGGCCGACGGTAAAACAACGCAGGTCTTCTAGCGATAAATTGGCGGTTAGTTCGCCAATTAAGCTATTGAGTATTCGCGGTTTGATATTTCCGTGTGAGGCATTGTGAAAGGCGGTAGCAGAAACTAGTCCCAGAACCAGGGCGATTGGAATAATTAACAATAGTCCCAAATTCCAACTGAAGTGCAAAAAACTTAATTCAAAATAAACCAATGAAAAATTTAATAGTGTGAAAATTCCCAAGTTAAGTAGGAAGTAGCGGATTAGATAATTTGGATCTTTAGAAAATTTATTCAGCATATTTGATTCCCTTTAGTCCATTGATTAATCCCATGTGATATAGGGGCTTGCGAGGGGGAGTTGCTTGTTGGAATTCTGGCACGTAGGTAATATATTTCTTTTCATTATTAATTTTGACATTCGCTGGGTTGAGATTTTGAGGTTTTAAGTGATGACTTTTATGAAAGTATCCCCCAAGTGAAACGGTATTAACAAAGCGGTAGTAGACACCATCTTTGAGGTTGATAATTTCGGAGGAGCCATCAGAGTTTTCAATATGGGTGGCATAATTGATATGGGCAAAAACAAATATATTCGCCAGATAGATCGGCAAGTAGAGCAGGCAGAATAGAACTGGGCCAAGTAATAGGAATAGGAAAACTACTCGTGCCAAGATTCCGCAGTTAAAAAGTAGCGTTTGGATTTTTAAGCTTTTCCTATTCTCTTGGTTTTCACCAAATGAATCATAAAAACCCCTCTCTATAACTCTAAGTGTTGCCTTGATCGGAGAGATGACAAAACGCAGGAAGCTATAACCTCTTGGAGGGTGGGGATCGTAATTGGGATCGTCGGGGTAAATATGGTGATACATATGTCCCACCTGAAAACCTTTAAAGCCATAGAGCATAAAGGTTCCACAAAGCTCTCCCAATAACTGATTGAGCCAAAATGGTTTGAAGTTGCTATGGGCGCAATTATGCAGGATCGACGATGGCAAACCGCAGAGAAAAATCGCGGTTAATGGCAGCAAGTAGCTGTACCACTCAATTTTAATTTCAAAGGAGAGAGCACCGCTAAGAACCAGCAGTATGTTTAGCAATGTGAAAAGGAGTAGCGCTTTAGCCGAATACGAGAGAAGGTAATAAGGGTCTTTCTTAAATTGATTCATGAGGAGGCTCCCAATTGCCAATTCTCTATTGTCATTTTTATCAATCGGTTAACATGTTTATAGTTTGAGCGGCTGACCCAATGGCCACCAGGTATAATTCGAATGGCATAATTTTCAAAATACTTTCCCGCCTCTGTTCTAGTGGGATAGTTGAGAAAATTATCATCTTTTCCCCAGATAAATAGAGTAGGAGTTTTAAGCCTTCTAGTCTTTTGGAAGAGAAGGTCCCAAGACCTGATAAAAAGCCTGGTATAGATATAGATAAAGCTAAGTGCCTTGCTATCATTTTTTCGGATGGTATCGTCTTTCGATAGGCCTGAGAGATTATAGATTAACTTTAAGAAAAAATTAGGCATGGTTTTACTAACTAGTTTCCTGGTAAATGAAAATTGTGCCAATAAAATATAATAGGACTTTAACCATTGGGAGAGTGAGAATTTTCTTCCTACATACTGGGAAAGTCCAAGGCCGTTAATATTTATAAGTCCACTAATCTTCAAATCTTGATCGTGAGCGGTGGCGGTACCAAGAAAGCAACCGAGGTCATGACCTACTAAGTAGAGTTCTCTCTGCTCCGGGTTTACTGTGACTAAGAATTTCTTAAAATCACTTTTTATTTTTGAGAGTTCTAAGTTTCTTCTATTGAGTCGACCATCTTCTAAGGTCCCATGCATAAAGGGGGCAATTAAATGATAAGTGCCTCTTAGTTCCTCAAATTGTTTCTCCCAACCAAAGGCATTGTCTGGAAATCCATGCAGAAAAACTAAAATAGGTGCGTCTGCCATAGTCGAAGGCAGCTCAATATAATTAAAGCAATTTTCAATTTTATTTACGGGGTACAATGAAGCCCTCCAATATTCTGGCCTAAATTAGGTACCGAATAAGCACCATATTTTTCCATCAAGAGTTTGAGGTTTTGGTGCTCGGAAAGATTGAGGGTATCGGAAATATAGGGAGCAGAAGTGAAGAGGGTATGCAATGTTCCTAGGGAATTATGACCTTCTAATGTTTCAGAGAGTCCATCTAAAATTCTAAAAAACTCATGGTGCTTGGCGAGTTTCTTAATGTTTTTCACCTTAAAAAGTTGATTAAAAGTCCAAGAGATATTTAAGATTTCGGCAATTATAAAATCAATTTTCTGCCATATTACTCGGGCGGGGACTTTTGAAAAATCATGATTTAGCTGTAGCATCAGACTGGCATAGCTTTTGTGGCGCAGTTCTTCTTCGTAATGGCATTTATGGAGCTCATAATAAAGAGGGTCAACTTCCCCTTTTACATTTCGGATATATTCAAAAAAGAGAATAGATTCTTCCTCTACAGCAGCAATCAGCCACCATAGCGCCATGCCGCCGGCCATTGAGTTGAGTTTATAGATTCCACCAAGCAGTGAGTTGCGAGAGGAGGGAAGAAATTCTTTTAATTGCTCGGGGGTAACATTAACTTCCTTTGCAAATAGGTCTATATAGCGATTAAAGGCTTTTGAGTGCTTGATTTCATCTGCATAAAAATGCTCGCCGAGCTCAACCATTTCAGGATTAACAGGATACTTGTCTAAGATTCTCTCCCAGGTGGGAACTTTGAGCCGATTGGCGATGTCTTCTAGTTGAGAAATTGTTGAGGCGACTATTAGTCCCATCATCTGAGAGATGACTAAGCGTTGTTCGCTGCTGGCATTGGGAAAAAGAATGGCATTATTATCTAGCGGAAGTAGAGGTTTTTTTAGGTCGATGCCGCGGGACCAATTAATGTCTCGCTCAAGGTCCCAGCCTTTAACTTTTTGAACCTCGAGTAGTCTGGCGAGTTTCTTTTCGTCATACAAATTCATAGTGTCTCAACTTAATATGAACTCTCGACCATAAATTACAGCACCAGACTTTACTGGTTTCTATATTCGGGGAAATTGGTCAAAAAAAGTTCAAGTGTGGGACAGGAGCATTGTATGCCAGGATTCTCTCTCATTCACTAAAACTGAAAGCATTACAGATGGTGACTAAACTTTAGACACGTTCAAGCAATTTAAATAAGTTAAATGAAAATCAGGTCATAAAAAGAAATGGAGCGCGTGACAAGATTCGAACTTGCGACATCCACCATGGCAAGGTGGCACTCTACCAACTGAGTTACACGCGCATTGAGAAGTTCCAGCATCTTAATTTTTGCTGGGGCCCCTGTCAATGAATTGGGTGTCGCGTAAATGGCGATCGAGGAAGTTTCCACTGAATTGTAGGCCTTCAGGATTATAGGCCTCGGTTTTTCCACCACCATCAGGAAGGTCCACCACATATTGGGGAATTGCCCAGCCGGGCAAAAGATTGCGGAGTTCGCGGTAGATCCGCCTGCCTTTCTCTAGCGGTAATGTGAAGTGCATCCCTCCCCGGACCTGGTCAGGGTGATGCAGGTAAAGCGGCCGGATTTTGAAAGCGATGAGTTTCTTAAAGAGTTGCAATAGGTCTTCTAAGCTATCGTTGACTCCTCGCAAGAGCACCGATTGACTCATTAATTGGAGTGGCAATGAGTTTAGCCGTTCAAAGGCGGCCTCCACACTGGAATCTATTTCTGAGTTGTGATTTAAATGCACCACAAAGCTAATTTGTTGAAAATGG
>JABGVH010000119.1 GCA_018646195.1 Halobacteriovoraceae bacterium | reverse complement strand
CGAAGTGTTGAGCGGCGACAAAAAGCTCTTTGCCCTTTTGAGTTAAGAGTACGCGTTTAGAAGAGCGAATAATTAATTCTTCGCCTAGGCTTTCTTCTAATAATTTTATTTGGCGACTAACTGCAGACTGTGCAATTTTAAGAGAGTCGGCGGCCTTCGAGAAACTCGATTTTTGGGCGGTTAGAATAAAGGCCTTTAAATACCTGTAGTCCATAGTGTCGCTATTCTTTATTTCTCCATAAGTGGAGGAATTTTTTCAGGGGATTGACGCCAGAATTTACCCTTAAATTCAGCTTGTGACAAATTAGTTACGACAAAACCTTCTTCATCTTGCGAATAATTTCTGACAAAATCGATTTCTGCGTGGGGAATATAAAATGCTGTGAAAGGGTCCATTAAGATCGCCATGTCGGGAGCGTTGGGAGAGCTGATTAAGACCGTGAAGTCTTCCTCAGTAAAGTCGGTAAAGCCGGTAGAGTACTTAAAGCCCTCGCAACCCTTTCCTGAAATCAAAACTCTAAAATATTTTCCGGCCAGGGTGAAATCCTGCTCGAGAATGTTTGAAAGCACTTTTTTGGCCTCTGCAGTGAGGATGATCTGTGGAGTCGAAACTTTTTCTCGGTCTATCTTAGATTTTTCACTTGCGGGCATGGAGGTCCTTTATTTTGAGTCGCGCTTCCGGTGCTTAAGCTTGTAAGGAAGGTGCTGTTCAATTATGATTGCGTCCAGAATTAGCTTTTAGTATCTAAGGCCCGGGCATTTTTCAAGAGGAATATTATGAAGTTGCAATATAAATTAATTCTTGAGAGTCCTGAAAAACATTTTGCGCGGGTTGAGATTTCCGGTGTTAGGCCCTCAGACTGCGATCAGCTGTCTTTCTTCTTGCCCTCCTGGAGCCCTGGCTCCTATTTAATGCGAGAATATGGCCGCAATCTTCGGGGATTCATGGCGCAGGCGGCCAATGGCGAGGTGCTCTATTTCAAGCAAGCCGATAAAGGTGTCTACTGCGTCGATTGGAAAAAATCGCAATTGAAAAAAGAATGTGACTCATTCACCATTAGCTACAGTATTTACTGCCATGAGTTAACTGTACGGACTTCCCATATCGATGCCTCACATGCCTTTATTCATGGGCCTTCAGTTTTTATGGGAGTTTTAGGTCAAGACTTAAATTCACCGACACTAGCAGTGATTTTTCCGGCCAGTTGGTCAAAAATTAGCACCGGACTCAAAGACATTTCTCCCAACCGAGAGTCTTTCATTTATTGCGCTGATAATTACGACCAGTTAATAGATACTCCGCTTGAAATAGGTTGTCATGAAACAGATGGCTTTCAAGTCGCTGGTAAAGATCACGAACTGGCCTTCTATGGAGACCTCTTCCCACATAGCAATGATCTTAAAAAAGATATTAAACATATTGTCGAATACGTTTCCGGCGTGATGGGTGAAATTCCCTATGACAAATACACTTTTATCACTCATTTTGTGCCAGGCCACTTTGGAGGGCTCGAGCATAATAATTCGACGGCCTTAATTTTTGATGGAACTTGTCTCGAAGACCGCAAGGCCTATGTTAATTGGCTGGCGCTTGTCGCCCATGAATACTTCCATACCTGGAACATAAAAAGAATTCGGCCTATTGAATTGGGGCCCTTTGACTACCTAACCGAGGCCAAGACAACAATGCTCTGGTTAGCGGAAGGTCTTACTAGTCTGATGGATGAACTATTTGTTTATCGCTCGGGGCTTTGTACATTAGAAGAATATTTAAAAATGCAAACGGGAAATATAAATCGCTATTTAAGTACCCCCGGTAAACGCTTCCATTCGTTGGAAGATAGTTCCTATAACGCTTGGATAAAGCTCTATAGGCCTGATGAAAATGGCCAGAACTCCTCAATCAGCTACTATTTGAAAGGTGGGATAGCCTTCTTTGTTTTACAAGTTCTTTTCTGGGAAAAGAAAAAAGATATGACGGACCTATTACAGCTCTTATGGTCTTCCTATAAGGCCGAACCGAGTGTTGGATTGACCTCTGAAGAAGTTTATCAAATGGTCGAGGAGATTGCAGGGGAGGGGGTTCGGCAAAAATTCGAATCAATGATAACGACTACTGAGGATTTGGACTTAGAGGCCTGTTTCAAAAAAATTGGGCTTGAGTTTGAATATGATAAAAGCGACTCATTATGGCTCGGTCTCAACCCAGAATATAAAGGAGAGCGAGTCTTTATAAAATCAGTGGTATTAGATGGCCCTGCTTTTAAATCTGGACTCAATGCTGGAGATGAAATTATTGCCATTAATGATTTGCGATACACGAAGAAAAATTTCACGGACCTTGAGAAGTATTTAATGCCGAACAAAACTTATTGCATTACGGTGAGCCGACTCAACAAGTTGCAAACGGTAGATCTGGTGGCAGGAAAACCTCTTGCATTGCTTAAAGGCATTACCATTGCTGACAAGAAAAAAGCTGAGAAATGTTTATTAGTTTAAGGTTCGACTTTTATACTGGTACTTGTTGCACTGGACTCAGAGGCCATCAGCTCTTCTTGTAAAACCTCTAGCTGATTCACAATAGGCTCAATTTGAGCATCAATTTGATTGCCCATTTTACTTTTGTTAAGTGCCAATTGCTTAACCTTTTGATCTATCAGTTCTTTCTTTTTAAGCAACTCTTCAGCTTTTTGGTCATAAAGAATTAGCTTTTGTTGTTTTTGAACTTTTGCCAAATCAATTTTATGTTCTAGTCGAGCGACCTTTATCCTCAAAACCATTTGAGGAAATTTTGCTTTCATAAAGAATACAGACTTCTTTTTGATCGCCTCAAAAACATATTTATTGTCACAATTTTTAGAAATATAATCTAAAAGTTGCTGGCGGTCTTTAATCTTTGTTATTTGCTGGTCAAGAACAACAATAATTTGGGACCCAAAGATAACAACATGAAAGGGACCTATTAAGTGGGGTGGAGCATTGGGCAATTGTTCTGCCCCGTTGACTAGGGAACCATTTGTTGAACCAAGGTCTTCAAAGTGCCATTTGTTTTCTTCCAGAAAAAATCGGCAATGGCGTCCACTTAGTTCGGTATCTTCAAAAAGAAGGTCGCCCTCAGATCGTCCCGCTACCAATTCCTCTCCAGTTAACGGAAAAATTTCATTTGAGAATACATCCCAGATTAGAAATGTCTTTGCTTCTAAGCTCTCGGCCATATTCTTATTATAGTGACATGGTGCAATTTGAGACAGCCCGAAAAAGACGCCGCGAATACTACAAGTTGCTGATATTACGTTGGCGACTAAGCTTTTTCAAAAGCTTACCGATAAGTTGAGTGAAAAACTGTGACCTCCGAACTGTGAGAGTGGATTGGAAATGTATTTAACAAGGCTCGCAAACCGAGTTCTTAAGCCATTTGGAAATAAAGCGCTAGAGCAATTAGTTCTTCTGGGCGCTGTTAATTTCTATGATTACGTTTTCAGTCTGGAAAAGCTGGCCTGGATACGGGTCTGCGATATTGCAGAAGTTGATAAACTAAAATTGCAAGAGAGTATTGATTATAGTGAAGTATCTTTTGAGGTTCCGAAATTCACTCCACCGACATCGATGTATGTAGAAAAGGTTCTAACTCTTGAAGAAAAATATCACAATTTAGAAGAGGCATTAATCGAGAAAGAGGGGCTTGTTGAAGGTTTAAATCAGCAATTGAATGCCTTGAATCAAAGCCTAGAGCAGACCTTAGAAAAAGACCAAGCTAGTGAGTCGATCATCAATGAACTGCAGCTAAAAATAGAAAATTTACATGAAGAAATGGGCCAGCGAGCGGGAGAATTATCTCCCGAGGAAATGCAGGCCTCTATAGAAGGTTTTAAGAAAGAAGAAGAATTAAAACAGAAAAAAATTGAAGGGTTGGATGAAGAAATAGAGACCTTGGTTCAAGAGATGACCCAAGTCTTAGATGAGAATAAATACCTTAAAAAGAAAGTCGCTAAGTACCGGGTTGGATTTGAAAACGAAAGAGAAATGGGCAAGGCCTTAAAAAGCAATGTTAAGAAGCTGAATCAAGGCATGATTAAGCTACAGACGGTCTCCAAAAATAGTAAAATACTAATTCAAGACCTAGAGAAATATAAAGCCGCACAAGAACATAAAGAAAAAGAAGAATTGCAGATTCTGATAGGAGATTCCTTCGAAATTGATAACTCAGCCCTTTGGATGATTCAATTAGATGGAGAGGAAAAAGGCCCTTTTGCCTTTTCCGATGTTCTAGGCTTTATGAATTATAAAAAAATCACTAAAGAAACTCCACTTAAGAGAAAAGGCGAAACCTATTGGCAGACAGCGACTAAGTATCAAGAATTTACTTCCAAAATATTTACTGCTGAAGAGAGCGTCGATGGTGAAGATCAGACCCATTATTATATGAAGCGTGGTGAGTTCCGAGCGCCTTTTTATGAAACGGCAATAATCGAAATTGAAGGCAAAGAATTCCGTGGTTATTGCACTAGCCTCAGCGCTGGGGGTTGTTTCTTCGAAACGCCGCGAGTTTCAAACCGTCACTATGGCAAAGGCGTGCAAGTTAAAATTCGTATTATTGAAGGAACGCTTTCGAAGGAAATCTCGGCGATGGCGGAAATATGTAGTATCTCCAAAGAAAAACCTAAAGGGCTGGGACTGCAATTCGTCTTGATTGGCGACGAAGAGAAAGAGATCATCGGGCAATACGTCGAAACTTATATTGCCAACAGCACAAAAGCTTCGTAATTCTAACTACTTACCTAACGTAATTTCCTGGCATAATGGTTTCCAATACCCTATAGTCTGCTGGCACACACACCAGGAGAAACACCCTTTGAAGAGCTTAATCTTGCTTTTAGTACTCATCTACGCCGCTCAAGCGCGCTCGATGGAGTCTACCAAGCTTCCCTTCTTTAATCTGAATGGATTTGCCAAGGCCGAAGAAAGGGTGAGTGTAGATATAAGTTTTCTTGCCAGGAATTTAGATAATCCCGCTTGCTACACTGAAATCGAGTACGGCGACAGCACTATCCATCACCCCCATGTCTACGATATTTCTGCCGTTACCTTGGCCAATTACCGCGGGCACTTTGATCTAGACGTAGATCTGCAAACTCGTCTTTTTGAAACCATCACCAGAAAAGCTCCGAAAGATAGCGGAATGACTGACCAGGAATACTTCTTAGATTGTCGTTTTGAAATTAACCTTATGCAGTTTTCATCGGCCGATACTATTCTTATTGTCCGCTCAGGTGAGCTAGGGGATAACCAGTCTGTCTTTCATGTTAAGAGGGGATCAACTCGCACAGGGGATTATTACTGGAAACATATTTCTCCCCGCCTAAGCCTTTGGTTCATTATTGACGGTATGGAATAGTCGCCACGGCGACCCAATAATCTTCCAGCAGCTCTTCAATATATACCAGGCCAATCACTTCATCATTTAATCCAAATCTATCGCCGTTTACCCAAAGGTCTTTGAGTACTAAAACTTCAGTCGCTGTGAATTGTTTCTTTATAGGGTCTAATGCCTTAAAGGCAGCTTCTTTAAGAGTCCATCCCAGCAATGGCCTTTCAAAAAGTATGGGGTCATCTTTTTGATTGAGGTAGTGGCGGTGAGCGCCTTCTTTAACAACCCGGTTCTTTTTTTCTAGGTCTATTCCAACCGAAAGGTAGGGAGGCGCACTGGCGGCCAGTGCAATGGCCAAATCCTTAGTATGCGCCAGGGAAACCAAGGCATCGGGACGACCTTCAACTGATAGGTAATCGAAAGATAAATTTTGGCAAGCAGGCCATTTGCTCTCAGGGAATTGGTGAGAAAGTGCCTCAAGAAGTGCCAGCCTAGAGAAGTAGAATTGCTGCTTGGGGATTAGGCCTTCTCCTCGCAGGGTAATCCCCGCAGGCAGTTGGTCACTAAAATTCTTGTAAACAATGCGATAATCCATAGCTCATTTGCCGTTTATTTTGATAACTCTTATTATTTTTAGGGACTATTGCATAATGCCAATTATTTTGTCATAAACTAATGATCAATTACTAAAGGAGACAGTATGTTACCCCATGAGGCCCAGGCGACGATGGCCAAAGTCCTATTCTTCGTTTTCGCCCTCTCCATGGTCTGTATAAATCGCGCTCATTCCTTTGAAAGCGTT
Source organism: Halobacteriovoraceae bacterium (assembly GCA_018646195.1). Taxonomy (GTDB): domain Bacteria; phylum Bdellovibrionota; class Bacteriovoracia; order Bacteriovoracales; family Bacteriovoracaceae; genus JABGVH01. Next base: position 2,628 of record JABGVH010000119.1, on the reverse strand, counting down.
AATGCTCCGCACACTCCCATTATAGAAGTCAGCTCTACCAAGTAGTATTAGTAAAACTAATACCATACTTTAAAAAAACTTATGGCCAACAAGTTTTCGGCCTTGTTAAAATCACTTCATTACAGGCACGCAGGCCCTGATGGGCCACCAAAAGGAGCATTTATGTCCACCACCGAAAATCGCTTTGACTCACTGCATACCGCCATCCACCGTCCCGAACGAAAAGTAGACCTTCCCCAAAATACTGACGGTAGTTTAAAAAAATTACCGGAATATTATGGAGAAAATATTTTTGACTTTAGAAATTCCGATGCCATTTCCGAAAAAATTAAAAAGAACTTATTAGAAGTTTCAAGCTCCGGAAAACTGCTCAATAAAGATGAAGTTGAAGTGGTCGCCAATGCTGTCACTGACTGGGCCATCTCACGAGGAGTCACACACTTCTGCCATTGGTTTCAACCGCTAACAGGTTGGACGGCAGAGAAGCACGATGCATTTTTGAGAATTGATGCTAAAGGAAAACCTTTTGAGAAGTTAAGTGCCTCCCAGCTTATGCAGGGTGAGCCAGATGCCTCTTCATTTCCTAACGGAGGCTCCCGCAGTACATTTGAGGCGCGCGGTTATACCTCATGGGATTTAACCTCACCGCTTTTTATAATCGAGGGGCCTAATGGCAAGACCCTCTGTATTCCTACAGCATTTGTCGCTTACCACGGAGAAGCGCTTGATATAAAAACTCCTCTGCTCCGTTCGGTCTCAAAAATTTCAGAAGAGGCCACCCGTTTTATGAACCTAGTGGGAGAAAGCGAGGTCAAGTCAGTTAATGTCTCAGCGGGCTGTGAACAAGAATATTTCCTAATCGACAAGGCCTTCTATTTCGCAAGACCTGACTTGGTTATGACTGGAAGAACTATGTTTGGTGAACTAACTGCCAAACACCAGCAGCTGGACGATCATTACTTTGGTGACATCCCAGATCGCGCCCTCTCTTTTATGCAAGAACTGGACTTAGAGCTTCACCGCTTAGGAATTCCAGCTAAAACGCGCCATAACGAAGTAGCGCCAGGACAATTTGAATTAGCTCCTATTTTTAAAGAGGCCAATGTCTCTAGTGACCACAATCAAATAATTATGGCACTGATTAAAAAAATTGCAGAGAAACATAATTTCGCGGCACTTTTACATGAAAAACCCTTTGCTAATATTAATGGCTCTGGGAAACATATGAATTGGTCGATGCTAACTGACACTGGCGTTAATATGCTAGAGCCAGGAGATCATCCCCATCAAAATATGTCGTTTTTGGCGATAGTTGCTATCGTGGTTGAAGCGGTTAACCGCCATGAACAGGCCTTACGGATGGCGATTGCCGGCCATGGTAACGATCACCGTCTAGGCGCCAACGAAGCTCCTCCGTCTATCATTTCTGTCTTTCTTGGAGATACAATATCGAAAATTTTTGATTCCTTTAAAGAGGGAAAAACTTTTACCCCTACCGGATCGAATGTCTTAGATATGGGCGCCCAGCAGCTGGCCCACCTTCTAAAAGACAATACTGATAGAAATAGAACCAGCCCCTTTGCTTTTACTGGCAATAAATTTGAATTTAGAGCAGTAGGTTCCTCTCAAGCAGTTGGCTTTCCAATAACTATATTAAACGCTGCAGTTGCCTCGGTTCTTAATGAGTCTAATAGCTATATTGAGGCCGAACTTAAGAGCGGTAGAAAAGTTGATGAAGTCTTACGGGACTTAACAGTTAAATGGATCAGTAATGCTGGCGCAAGTATTTTCAATGGCGATGGTTACTCTGAGGATTGGGTTGTAGAGGCCGAAAAACGTGGGCTGGCAAATCTTAAGACTTCGGCTGATGCTTATCCGGTGCTGAAAGACCTCAAGCAAACTGCCTTTTTAACAGAGCAGGGAATTTATAATCCTGCCGAACTTGAGACCCGATACAATGTTTTAACTGAACGTTACATTCTTTGTCGCGAGATTGAATTCAATTGTTTTATCAATTTGGTGAATCAAAATGTCCTACCAAGTGCTATAGAGTACAAGCGCCGTTTAGGTGAGGTCATTGTGGCACAGAAAAGTATGGGGCTGGAATCTTCAGTGGAGTCAGATATCTACAAAAAGCTAAACTCGGAAACAGAGGCCTTGTATTCAAATATTCGTTCTTTGAAAAAAGAAATGGATGCTCTCGATCACGATGACGAGGCCAAGACTAGCCTTACAATTGCTAATAAGTTAATGCCAATCTCTTTAGATGGGGCCGATATTTGTTCTTCACTTGAGCGATTGGTACCCAATGATCTTTGGTCGTTGCCTAAGTACTACGATATGTTATTTTTGAGATAAATTTTTTTAACTTAATTAGGAAGGGCCAGGTTATTCCTGGCCTTTTTTTATGATGGCCTTTAAAGACCTATTTAATTTCAAGAAAAATCCAAAAATTGAATTGCCTTGGACCAAGAAAGAAGTCTGGTTATTATTCATTGCACTCCTTCCACTTTACTTTCAATTCCAAGAATTTTATGCGGCCTACCAGAATATGCCCAGCACAATTCCAATTCATTTTAACTTAGAGGGGGTAGTTGATGGGCGCGCCCCCAAAGAGCTTTTAAAGTG
>JABGVH010000109.1 GCA_018646195.1 Halobacteriovoraceae bacterium | reverse complement strand
TCGCCGCGCCTTTAAAGGGGCGGAAGCCGATTCAAATAATTTCGTAAATAATGGCGACAGTGGTAACAACAATAATAACAACAATAATAATGACGATACTAATAACAATAACAATAACAACAACAATAATAGTAACAATATTCCAAGCGAGATTAGTCACTGTACTTGGTCAACTGATGGCGTGAATGGTTTTCCCGCCCAAAGTAACCACTTAGGCGCCTATTCCTTCTGTAAGAGTTCTGATACTAATAATCCCAATGACGTTTACATTCAGGTACAGCAGCCAGTTTCGGATGCTCAAGTCTGTATTATTCCAACGAGCAGTAGCGGAAGTAATTCAATCTATATTGGTGAGCCACGCTGCCTGATGATTACCGAGCCGCAGAAAATCTACAAAGTCACTCTTCTAAAAAACCGCCCTGGATTTAGTACATTTCCACTAAGTGGCGCCATGATAATGAAAGACAAGGCCTATTTTTACCCACCTCCATTCTATCAATACGTGCTTTCACCAGATGCCTATATATTCTGTTCTCAGTTTTTAGATCAGTATGGTGACCCATCTTATTGCGTTTCCTTTAAGTCAGTATCGCAGTACATTTATCACCAATTCTAGAAAAATTTTGTGGAAATAATCTTAATTCTTTAGTTGGCTACCGGTAATCAGGCTTCCCTTCTTAAAAGTATTGTAGAGTTTAGGATCTTTAGATGGAAAGGTTAAAATAGGAAGTAGGTTCTCTTTCTTTTGTTTCCAATCATTTTCGATCGAAATACAAAGAACAATATAGTAAAAGCTTGTCCCCTCACGTTCATGGACTCTAATATAAGTGTAGATAGTGTCCCCTTCATCATCGGTCTGGCAATAAACCTCGTCAGGCTTTTCAAGGGTTTTGTAGAGGAATTCATCGTAGGACATAAAGTCTTCGAAAGGAATATCCGATTCATTACGGTCCTGTAACATACTAGCTAGATAGCGGGATTTCTTCCCTTCAATCGACTCCAACGTTTCGTCATCAATGGATAGATTGGACGCTTTATCCGGGGCATCTAGGTCCTGTTGCTCCCCCAATTTAAAAGAATTAACCAGTTCTATATTTTGTGTAGCGGTAGCAGAAATAATAAAAGAAGGCTTTCGGTCAAAGACAAGACAGGTGAGAACCATGTAAAACTCATCTCCTCCAAAATCATTAAATTTCTTTATATAGCAAAATATCTCTTCTTTTAAATCATTTTCGCGGACCCAGACTTCATCGGGTTCTTCAATCAAGCCTTCCATATAGCGTGGTTCTCCAACTATATCGAGACAACTTTCTTCAACGCAATTTAATTTTAAGCGCAATTGCTGATCAATATTCTCAAAATGTTTTACCAAATGATCAAAGAAGGTTTCTATACAACTTTCTGAACAGAATCCTCTAGGACTACCATCTTCAATAAAGTAGAGATCTTTCAGAGAGTGAAAAATCTTTTTGCAATTATTACAATAATATAAATCTGGATTTTCTTTCAAATTCACCTAAATGGATAACTTAAGCCCGGCAATTATAGAGCTACCATAACTACCCTTAACGTCCCATAATTTTGCAGCCACTATATTTTCTTGTCGAAGCCTTTTTGTTCTAAAAATCGCCCCTAGTGAAAGCTGTACGCTGGGGGAAATGCCTAACTGAAGCTCAGGATTAACATATCCAAAAGAAACTTTTTCCCCGAGACTCAATTCACGATCAGCATCATTCTTCCCTGCAATCTTAACTGTTCCGCCTTCTAAAAAGAAGCTAATATCTCTCGAAACTTGCCAGCCAAGCGTCGCACTCAAGAGCTGCATATTTCCAATGCCCATCTCTACACTGTCTTTTGGAGCGCCTGTAATTCGATATTCATACTGCATTCCGAATACGAATTGCATAAAGCGCTTACTACTTGTAACACCGAATATTTTGTCTGTTCGAGAAGTTGCAAAATTCGAGTTTTTTGCGCCAAAAGAGGCCCCTCCAAATATATCGATTGATGACATTTCACTTACTGCCCCGTGACGAAAAAAGTTGAAGCCCATTTTTGCCACTGGATTACCTTTTTGATAATCACTTTGATCAGCTATAGCAATTTGCTCCGACGAGGCGGTCCAAAATGATAAATCGAGAAAGAGATTATAATTTGTTTCAAAATAACCATCAAAATTTAATTTAGACACTTTACCGACTGCCGTATCACTTTGAACATTAATTGATTCATAATCAGTACTTAATTCAAACATCCCGCTAGGGCCTGAGCTACTTTTCGTGGGAGCAGGTAAACTAGCAATTGATTTTCTTTTTGGTATTCTTTTGGCCCTTGAATTTTTGGGCGTAAAAGAGGGAGACTCTTCAGAGTAATCCACCAGCGCAATTGCATTTTGGCAGAAAAATAACGTTATCAGTAAAGGCAGGTAAATAGATTTCATGAGCTTCATCCTTGAATAGCTACTTTTAAAGCAGACAATTTTAGTCTGGGAATATTCCTTATTCCCCCTCTATTTTATCCGATAAACCGCACTCTCGCCAAACCTTCTTTCATTCGGACTTTTTTGCTCGGTCAATATTACAAGGTGGCAACTCCACTCACCTCAAGTCTCTGTTATTACATAAGTGTTTAGGAAGGAAACTCTTACCCGCTAAAGAAAAATCCATAAACCCGTTAGCATTAGTAAAGAAGCAAAAAGGAGAATAGCTTGGATTACCTATCAAATAGAACAGACCCCTCTTTTAAATCACTCATCGAAATGGGAACAAAAGGATTTTATCCGCTCTTTGATCCTAGGTGGCTTAACGAATTTTCGACGCAAGAGTCGAATAAGTTAAATACCAAAGAAAAAGCAAAGGCCAAACGGCTGTGGCAGAGGTTATCAAAGCATAAAAGTATTGAACGAAAAAAGACTATCTTACTCTCGCTTACTGATGAAGATAGATTACTTTTTATTAAAGCTTTTTTCCAAACAGTTGAAGGAAAAATCCTCGATAAAAATCCGGAAATACATTGATGAAAACTTCATTGAGGTATTTTTTATTGGCCTTATTACTTCCTACAATTGTGAGGGCCGAATACAGAGTATTTCAATATTATGTAAAATCAAAATTTGAAACTCCAAGTGATGTAAATTCCTACCTCATCACTTCAACACTAGACCCTGTTTCCTATATGGCGTATCACGGAGGATCAGACTCAATCAAAATTGATATGGTTCGCTCCTGGAAATGCCTTGGATTTACAGGACAAGGAATGAACACCTGCCCCTCTCCCTACGCAAAAGCGAAGAAGGAATTAAGTAAGGTTGATTAGGTGAAAGTTTACGACGGAAAAGAAGCAAGACAATTCGAGAAGCGCTTGGCCAAGCGTCACAAGAATACTATTGCCGCCAGAGAAAACGAAATCCAAGATATTAATAAACTTTATGATAAAAAAGTCAAACTCTCAAAAGTTGAAAACGAAAAACAATTATTAGACATCAGAGACCGGAATGCCGATCGCCTCAATGTAGATTTTACTGCTCAGCAAAAAAAATTAGACGACTATCAAAAAAGTCTTACTAAGACTCAGGGTGTATTAGAAAATCAAAAAGGTGAATATATCAAAGGCCATCGCGACAATTTAGCCGAACTGGGTAAATATTACGATTCAAAATTTAAGGCCAAAAACTTTGAAGGCCAAGTTCAAACTAAAGAAATTCAAGAGAAAGTCAGGGATGCAATCAGCAAGTCCCAAATTGAGTCTGATAGTCATGTTCAAGAGCTAGATAGAACAGCTAAGACAAAGAGTGCCGAAAATACCGCATTAAATGAATCTCGATTAGTAGTCCAAAATCGGGAACATACTATTAAAGAAACCCAGAAAGATTTTGAGCATGCTGAAACCGTTGCTAACAAAATGAACGATCACCAAAGACAAATTTTCCTACTAGAGAGACAGCAGAAAACCCAAAAGAGAGAGGCTTTGGCGGGCGCCGAGCAACTCGTAAAGACTCAAAATGAGCAACATAAGCAAATCCTAAAGCAAGAAAAAGTGGCCTTCCAACAAAAGTACGATACCCTCTTGCATAACCATCAATTGGTTTATGATAATCTCAAGCAGCGCTTTGCCGCTGAGTTGGAGTCCTTAACAAATTCTCAAACTGAAAATAAGGCATTTTTGGCAGACCGCCAGACCGATAAATTTTATAATATTGACCGTATGAATCCAGAAATTAAAGAGTTCCAAGATGAAAAAGGAGGCGGGGGCTATGTTTTTGCAATTAAAGTTCCCTCCCATGAAATGGAAAGCCTCAATTTGTCTGCCCACGAAAGAAAAATAAAAATTAATTACTCGAGGCGCCACTCTGGTCGCTCGGAAGATGTCGGTGGTGCAGTGAATTTAGCTAAACGTTCGGAGTCAGTGACAAGGGAATTCCAGGTCGCTGATATTGTCGATCCCGCTACAATCACCCAACAATACAAAGACGGTAAGCTCTTTTTTAAAATCGCCAAACGCTAATTCAATTTAACAGTAAGTTTAAAAAATTAAGATTCTGATTTTCCAGTATATTCGGTGAGGTGATACTTTACTTTCTCTACTTGAATAATACTTTTGATATCAACAAGAAGTGCATCTATTTTTCTTGGATGCAAGGTTATGTAGGTGTTGAGAATTCGCTCATTGGTATCGACGTTGATAACTTCTTCAGACATTTCGTTAATATCTTTTATTTCATTAAGGATAATTTGTTTAACACTTCCCTTAACCCTTCCTCGCGAGAGGATCTCTAAATGATAATTCTTAAAATCTTTTTCCTTTTCGAATACCTTGTTGAAAAGAGGAAGTGTCTTGAGAACTGCCAGAATCGTCACGGTAAAAAGAAAAGCGACAATTGGATAACCCGCGCCAATGGTTACTCCGATAGCAGCAACCACCCACATAGTGGCGGCTGTAGTCAGCCCGACTATTCCACCACGACCTTGAATTATTGCCCCGGCGCCTAAAAAACCAATCCCGCTAACAATTTGTGCTGCTGCACGGTTGGGATCGTGGACGCTATCTGGATCCCTAATGATAAGAGAAACTGCTGTGTACAATGTCGCACCGAGACAAATCATCATATTGGTTTTGATACCAGCAGATTTCATTTTTATCTCGCGGTCATAACCAACCATTCCGCCAAGCAATACGGCAGTAATGATTTTGATCCCAAACCCTAAGTAAAAAGGTACGGCTCCGATTAATTCAATATTAATAGCTTGATTCATAAGTTATCATCTAAAGGAATACTCTCTTATTATAACTTAAAAACAAATAATGAAAAGACCCCATTTAGTTCACTTTCTCTCTCTCATCACCGAAGACTTTATAAGCATTAAGGCCTCTATCACGATGAAAGAAAATACCATGGCGCAAGGGCTTGGACAGGCGATAGTCAATGAACTACCCACTCCCAGTTTTCCAATCCAGGGCTTTCGCCTATTAAATGCCTATCAATTCAAAGTCAAAATAGTAGGCCTCGATAAAAAGCACCTTGAAGTTTTCAAAAAATCTTATGAATCCGACTCCTTTGGTAACTACAATTTTAAAATTCCTTTGACAGAAGCAACCCGTAAAATTGAAGTTCTCCAACTTTATGAAGTGGGTAAGCAAGCTGGGCTTGATATACATTTAGGAACTTATATCCCTTTGAGGTTGGCCTCACCAATTAAGCTGGCGATCTCAGATTTCGATAAGACCTTAGTGGATACTCGCTATTCGACTACTAAAGATGTTTTTTCTTCGCTGACCAAGCCGCTGGAATACTTTCCAACTATTCCTAAGAGTGTCGATAAGCTTCGAAGCTATATTGAAAAAGGTTTCCATCCTTTCATTCTTTCCGCCTCTCCTCATTTTTATGAAAATGCCATCAGGGATTGGCTCTACCAGAATAAGATTTATACTGCCGGAATATTTTTAAAAGACTACCGCCAGGTATTTTCATTATTTGAAAGCGATCTGACGCCGAAGGACCTAAAAGTCCATGGGATGTACAAACTCAATCACCTTTTTGACATACTACTTATGACGGGGGTTCCCAGCGAATTAATCCTGATGGGGGATAACTTTGAATCGGACCCAGTAATTTACCTCACTCTCGCTCTGATATTAAGTGGAAAACACGATCCTTGGAATATTTGGAATTCAGTCCGTAAACTAGATGCTTTTCATCTTAATAGACGTCAAAATGCCCAATTCCTCAACAAGATCTACCAAATCAATAATCTTCTGGCCCGCTGGAAGGAGCTCCATCCAGGTAAAGGTGTCACTACTAAAATCTACATAAGGAAGCGAGGCGATGAGGTTGAGCTTTCTATGCCGGCCGAACTTACGAAGGCAATTGATTACGAGGGAAGTTTATTTGATCTGTATTCCGGATATTCCTAAGAAAGCAATAATCCTGGCGCGAAAAGAAGAATATAGCCTACCGAGAAATAAAAACCCCAACGATGAAACCGCTCTAAACGCTCTTCACCATTATATTTGGCGAGCTTCTTAGTAATAGGTAATGCCTTAAATTCAAAACCAATAACCTCTAAAAATAATCGAAAAGTGGCCAGAGAAAGGCAGAGTAAAACGACCATTTGATTGCTAGAGTAGAGGGTATCCAATATCATAGTATTCATAATTACTTTCCCAGGGAATCTTGTGTCACAAAGCCTGCCTCATATAAAACTTATCGGTGATCCGGCAGAAAACTTTTATCAGCTGGGATTAAAAGACCGAGAAAATTACCATACTACTCTCAATCATATAAAGGCACTTCTAAGTACCCCTTGGCAGGGGCTTAATATAACCCTAGAGGAATTAGTCAAAGCAGTGTTATTGCAAAGTAAGAAGCGAGGTGGTGCCCTAGATCAGAACTTACAAGCATACGCTGAAGGGCTAGCCCGACCGGGTGAAGATATTGCCTACGCCCTGCTTTTGCCGGAAATATTGGCCTGTATGAGTAAATGGCTACCGGGAATACCTGCTGGAATTTTAGGCTGCTCGAGCTATTTTTTTTATGACGAAGAGGAAAACTCTCCTGTTCACGCACGGGTTCTCGATTTTCCCCTGCTCGGTTCATATGACAGCGGTGAACGTTGCGTGACTTACCAATTTAAAGACCGACCTACAATTTTCTCCTATGGCTCAGTAGGATTTGCCTACCCTTCTTTAACTGCCATGACTGACAGTGGAGTAACATTTGCTCTTCATCAAAAATTTACTGACGTCTTTAATCCAAGCGGCATTCCTATTTTTGAACTAGTCTTTCAACTTCTTAGCTCGGTTGACAGCTACGACCAGGCGCTTGAGTTTCTAAAGAAAAACCCAAGTGTTACTACTTGGGCGATTTATATGTCTTTCCCAGACGGAAAGGTACTGGCGGCCGATATCGCTGGGGACCAAGTCTATGCCAATGCTCATCAAATCGAACCTGGCAAAGTGATCTATTTGAATAATCAATTGGAGGATCCTACAAAACAACAGGAGGACTACCTCCCCTATGGTATGAGCGATTATAACCAAATGCGATGCCGCTCGGCTTCGCAAAAGGTTGGCAAAATTCTAGAAAAAGGAGGCCTAACTCAAAAGGCATTTATTCAAGCGATAAGCACTCCAAGCAGTAAAAAAAGCACAAAAATTAAAAATTGGTGCGCTGATTCAGTAACCCCTAGTAGCCTAGCAATTGCCACCTTAAATCCAAGTAACGGAACGTCTTATTTTCTTCCCGGTCAGGCCCCCAAATATTACCGAGGCAAGGTATTGAAAATGAGTCGAGTCTTTGAGGACCTTGTTCAAACTGTTGAAAAAGGCAAGGGTAAGGTGACACCTGAAGCATTCTACCAGGGAATGCGCCACTTAATGCTCGCTCAAACTGCTAGCGACCACCACCGTGACCATCAAATGTACCATCATATTCAATTGGCCCACGACTATTTAAAAGATTACCCTGAGGGAATTATTGCAAGGTTCTATTTTTTAATATTTCAATACAACCATGAAAAACATGAGAAGGTATTGGCAGGTGTCCTCAAAAATTTAAAAGAACTTGAGGGAACTCTTCCCAGTTATTTAAATGACCTCTGTCTTCTATATATTTCACGATTAGAGAAAATCTTTTCAAAAGATAATTCAAGTACTGGTCAATTAATAAAAAATGCTGCTATTTCAAAATACTTTGAATTAGAACAAAAAATACCGCGCCTTATTTTACATAAAACGACTGCCAATACCTCTTATCCAAGGATTGACCTCTTAGACGTTTTATTTATCCATTTGAAGATTTAAGAGACAGACCACATCTTTTTTACAATCTACCTTAGTTAAATAGCTGAAAAATGGTATACCTAAGAGGCTATTTTGGGCCCCTTAATTGCATTATAAATAGCGATAACTATTGGAGAAAGTATGTTTAAACCAGCATTTTTAGCACTTGCCCTTTTAAGCTCATCCGCACTTTTTGCAAAAAAAGCCGCCGTAGTGAGCTCTATGGAAGAGGTAACCTGTAGCCAGATGTTGATGGAAAGTGCCAAATCCTATGCCGATTATACCAAACAAGTCGATCAAGTCGCCGATTTAGAGAATGAAGAACTCGGCCGAAAAGGCATTCGCCCAGTTGCCAAATACTTGCCGCCTGTATTCATCCATCCTGAAGTTGAAAAGGCGATGATGAATTATATTATGAGTGCTCAAAAACTGTCGGCCAATAGAAACGCAGAGACCGCAAAACTTAAGCTTCAAAAAAACCTAAAAAGTTTCAACCGCGTGATCTGGAAAAGGGCACCAAAATATATGTCCGAATGCCGGAAATATATTTCGAAACTTACTCGAGACTGCCTTTCTAAAAATAGTAGTAAACAAAAGAGTGCTCTCTGCACCCATGCTCTAAATAAGCGTATGCGGCCGCAATTAATGTCTCACCTACCATTGTCTATTTTTAAAAGTGACCTCGACAAGGCCAATATCTTGGACGACAGGATTAGCAGAGCGGTCAAAAAAGACAATCCAAGATTAGTCAAAAAATTATTATTAAAAAGAATTAAAATTAAACAAAATTATAAGTCAGCTATCCCATTGATCATGCACGAAGCGATGGCCAATAACTCAACCAGAGTAATGCGATACTTGCTAACTCTTAGAGGATTTCACAAAATTTCATCGAAGTATTTTAAGAATAAAATAACTCTACTAGAGCAGGGAATTCGCGCAGGAAGTGAAGCCTCTACCTTCTTATATCTCAATCATAAGACCACCAAAATTAGCAAGAAAGATGCCCGAAAGCTTTTAAAGCTGGCTTCTGGCTATCGTCGATTAAAAATAAAAAAAATCTTAGAGAAGAAATTAAACCTTTAGGAAAGACTTCCTATACTCTGATTAGGCTTAACTCCCAGTGCAAAAATAAAGAACTCTATCGCGCTATCGGTTAATTGCTCTATAGAACAATCCTCCTCTTCAAAATCACCTTCAAGATACTGGGTGTAGAGCTGAGTGATTCCCCCTACTACGCAAGTTGCTGCAACCTTAGGGTGGACCTTATTTATCAGTCCGGCATGGGCGGCAAAAGCAAAGGTCGTTTCTGAGAGAGTAATAATCTCCAAATAGAAGGCCGAGATTTTCTTATCGATTTTGGCCGAAACTGAACGCCCCTCTCGAAACATAAATTTTGCTAAACTCTTATTGGCGTCAAAAGTCATCACTAAGCGCCTGGCCTCCTCTTCAAAAATTGTTTGTAAGGGAGTATTCTCATCTAAGTTATCCATTACCCATTCTAAAGTTTCTTTTACCTCACTTATAAAGATATCCATCAATTGGCAGACAAGATCTTCTTTATTTTTGAAGTGCAGGTAAAAGGTACCTTTCCCGACTTTCGCCTTTTCGACGATATCTTCGATGCGGCAATTGTGGAATCCAGACTTTAAAAAAAGCTTCAAACCTGCCTTAACTATCTGTTTTTTCTTATCTTCTTTCTTACTCATATCATTACTATAGACCAAAAAAAGAACCCTTGCAATACTGACTAGTCAGTTTTATAGTGACCTCAATTTGAGAGCTGGAGAGGCATGATGAACAGTTTTGAAGTAACCCAAAACTTTAGAGACGATTTTAGAAAAACTGAGGTCCCTAAGTATTACCTTGGAAGATTGCATTGCCTTTTTAACTTTGGCCTTTTAATTAGTACGATAATTGGTTTGGCGTACCTAATAGTGTCCCCCACACTTTTTGAATTAGGTATGATTCCACTCACCTTAGTCCTTGGGAACTTCGCCGTTTTTATAATCCACAAATTCCCACTTCACCAACGTAGCGGATTATTTCCCTACCCCTATAAAGTCCATTCTAATTGGCATCATAATTTTTATACTTATGATCATTTAATTTACGATGGACCCAAGGACTTTTTTATTCTTTTCTTTCCGGCCTGGGTTGTTTTGGCCTTTGTGACCCTCTTTCTTCCTGCCATTTTTTTCGGATTAAGAGGCATTTTAGGTCTCAACGCCACCTATCTTCTAATGTTAATGTCGGCCTTCTATTTTGTACTCTACGAGACTGTACATTTCACCTGTCATTTGCCTGAAAAACATTTAGTCCTAAAATTTCCACCACTAAAGTTCATGTGGAAATTTCATCGAATTCACCACCACCCTAAACATATGCACTCTCATAATTTTGGGATTGTTTACCCACTATGTGATTACTTATTTGGAACCGTTTACAAGGAAAGCTCCGTTGAGAAAATTTAACAACAAGCGGGTTGTTCTCACCGGAGCTGCATCTGGGGTGGGCCGAGAAATTGCCTTATTATTGGCAGCATCAAAGGCCCACCTCATATTAATTGATATCCAGCAGAACGCTCTCGAGAAAACTGCAGAGGAATGTCAGAAGCTTTCTCCTAAAGTCGATTTTTTCACGGTAGATATAACCAATAGTGAAAACATGCATACAATTGCTGAAAATATTCAAAGAGAGGGTGCGGTCGATTTTGTTTTTGCCAATGCAGGAGTAGGTGGAATTAATCCCGGGGATAATTTTTCTCTCTCGATCAATAAAAAAATTATGGACGTTAACTTTTACGGGGCGGTAAATAGCATAATTCCCTTTCTTCCCCTTATGTTAAAAAATAGAAGTGGCCATATTATTGCGACTTCAAGTTTGGCGTCTCTGAGAGGTCTTCCAGGCGGAGCATCGTACTCAGCTTCAAAAGCAGCGCTTAATAACTTCATTGAATCTCTCCGGATCGATTTAAAAAGTTCAGGGATTCGAGTTACCAATATTCTTCCGGGATTTTTGAAAACTGCGATGACAAATCACGATGAGTTTCCACTGCCGTTCTTATTAGATGCAAAAACTTCTGCAAAAAAAATAATTGCTGCTACTGACAAACGAAAAATAACCTATATGTTTCCCTTCCCTATGGCCATGCTAGCGCTTTTAAACAAATTTATTCCTGATTTCCTTTATATTCGAATGCACCTACTGATCCAACAAGTCCAAAATAAAGACAATGGACAGGGCCAAAGAAGACAACCCAAAATTTTTTAGAAAAAATAATTTATTAAAAATCTTGAGGCAATGGGTGATAGAGTATTTAGTAGACTCGAGTAAAATTCAAGAAAAATTCCTGCAATTCCCCACAAAGGGATTAGAGTATAGAGAGAGTAGCCCTCTTTAAAAATCTTAAATTTAGAATTTTTATAGTAATCCCAGGGATAAAAGCCAATCGACTTATGAAAAAGAAATCCAGTTAACGCCTCAACTCCTGTAATGCTAAGGCACCAGAAAAGATAACGTAGAAGGGTAGGCCAGCTAGCAATTAATTCGAATACGGCCTCAAAACCAAACAACATTCCTAGACCATGGACTGGAATCATGTAGAGACTTACGAAGCCCTCTAGATAGCGATGAGGTGTTTGCTTTTGAAGTTTATGGCCTAGACAGAGCTCAATACCCCAAGCTGAAAAGAAAATTTCAAGGCTCAGCCCCATTACAATGTAGCCGAATAGGCGAAAAGTGAGGGCCAGATAAGCTTCCATTTAGTACTTCCTGATAAGCGACAATTGCCCAATAGTTTTGCACTTTAAGCGTTAATCTACCAGCTAAATCCCTGATATTGCGATTTTTTATCCGCTCCCACTTGGCCCTGAGTTTGCAATTTTTAAGGTCAATACAACTTATTAAATAGCTTCAAGAACGAGGACCGCTATGAAAATGCTACTTTCAACTATCAGTTTAGCCTGTCTAATATTTAGCTCCGGTATCAACGCAAAGGTAGTGGTAGGAGAAGATCAGAAGAATCAATGCACCCTATACCGTGTTATCGATAAAAAGACGGTAGATGGCGTCTACCTTTTCCCAAGTGAAGATATGAGGGAAGGAGAAAAAATATTCAATGACCGTGAACAATATGGCCTGACCTTCAAAATACAATCGATCGACTTTGAAAAGCATAAAGTTAAAGTAAAAATTATGATGAGTATTATTGCCGGGGCCAATCGCTGGTTAGATAGAAAGACCTATGATCTCAATTTATCAGACCTGACCAGTTCAAAACAAAAAGATGAGATGAGAATTCTTTTCACAAGCCTCAATAAACGAACCTTTACCTTCAGCGCCGTCTGCCTGAAAGAGAACTCTGAAATTGCCTATATAACAGAATAAGTAATATTTTCTGGCCAGGCTCGATCTGAGCCGCCAGAATAGACCTATGCAGCTTTTAATTGTGTTCACGGTCTGTTGTTTTTTAAGCACCACCGCATATTCAAACGATAATATTTGGCCTTCTCCCGTTTGGTCTCAAAAAGAGCCGGCTCAACTGGCAGTTGACCCGATAAAGCTAAAGGCCTTTGAGAAGTATGCTTTCTCAGAGGAAGAAGACTTTAAAAGTGATTCTCTACTTGTCGCCTATAAAGGCCATATAATTTTTGAGCGCTATGCCCCAAATTTTGACCGACAAAAATCACATCGGCTTTGGTCTATTACAAAAAGTGTCTCTATTGCTTTAATTGGAATTGCACTAAAAGAAAGCCTGCTTTCTCTCAATGACTTACCGAAGTTAGACTTTCCTCAGTTAGAAAATTCCCCTTTTACGAAAGCACCTCTCAAAGTTCTTGACCTAACCAGAATGAGTTCTGGTCTCGACTGGAATGAAGGTTACGAGGGAAATCCTCTAGGAAGCGATGTCATTAAAATGTTATACACCGAAGGTTACAAAGACATGGCCTCCTATACCGCCAGTCGCCCAATCAAGTATCCGGCGGGAACTCGCTTCAATTATTCCAGTGGAGAAACAAACTTAATGATGGCGGTGCTCAAAGCAAGAATTGGAAACCAGAAGAAATACAATAATTATCCCTGGAATAAGTTATTTAGAATATTAAATATCAATAGTGCTGTCTGGGAACAAGACGCCAGTGGAACCTTCGTCGGTTCGTCATATCTCTATATGACCGCAAGAGACCTCGCGCGTTTTGGTTATCTCTTTTTAAGAAAGGGAATGTGGTCGGCCTATAACGTCCTTCCCTATCAATGGGTCAGCCGTTTCACCGCTAAGTTAGCTCCCTCTGTTGAACTCACTCATAAAAAGGGTGACGACCGGCGCAGCTCATACGGAGCTCATTGGTGGCTCAATCGTGATTTACCACTGAAGAAAGAAAAGCGCCGCTATCCCAGTATTCCTAAAACTGCCTACTTTGGTCTTGGCCATCACGGCCAAAAACTTGCCATACTGCCATCCCATGATTTGGTGATGGTACGTTTTGCGAGCGATAAAAAAGGCAGTATCGATTTTGATAAACTTATAAGTCTGCTTTTAAAAGCGGTGCCTGCAATATGAAAAAACTACTCCCAATCCCAATTGCACTGCTGTTAATCTGCGCCCCCAGTTACCTCTTTTATAAGTTTAATAGCTGGAGTTTTCCCAAAGTCGTATCGGCCTATTATGCCAAAGAATTTTGTAGCTGCATCTATATCGAACGCAGAGGACTTGCGGCCTGCCATGACTATGCTGCGGTTTGGATTCCTATCAGCTCCTTTAAGTGGCATAAGAAGAGCAAGCTGATTACAGTAGTGGGGCTTTCCCGCACTTCAAGCGCCCAGCACATCAGCTCGCAGCTGGGTTGCAGGCTCATCGACTAATTTCTAAGTACCTGAATTTACGAACGCAACATAAAGCTATTTTAGTGACTTTTTAAATGGGCGCTTGAAGTCCAGAGTTTCCTCAATTTGCACGTAATATCTACCACTTACCTCCTCTCAAGCAATCAAGAATTATACTCTAAAGACCGATAAAACTGTGTAACGGAGATTCATGAATTTTCTTAAAACCACTCTATTGCTACTCACCTTAGGCCTGCTCGCAGGCTGTTCCGGTAAAGGTGGATCTTCAAAAGTAGAAATCAACGCGCTTTTTATTGGTGGTGCCCTCCAAGGCGGAACCGTTTTCTGGGCGCTCAACACCAGCAATGGCCACCGAGTTTCCATAGCAAAATCCGATGAAGCAGGCACAACCGAAATTGACCTCCCCAATGGCCCTTGGGCCTTTCGCGCGGTTGGCTGGACCGGCGGCAATAACTTTGAGGGAACAGCCAAGTGTGGCGCCGACAATGTCTTTCTCGGCGGTGGAATCGTTAATGTAAATATAGTTCTATCGGCCGCCAATTGCATAGGCGACGATTTTGGCCCAGCCGGTTTCCGTATTGGAGATCAGTTCAAGCCCTTAGAAGTGATCTCTTGTGTCGGTGTGGCGGGAGT
>JABGVH010000159.1 GCA_018646195.1 Halobacteriovoraceae bacterium | reverse complement strand
TTATCTGTGGGTAGGCAATAGCAATTAATTCTTCTTTAAGTTCTAAGGCCAGAGTTTTTACTATGTCTAAGTCCATTAACCCGGTCTTTGGGTTAATGGGAATTCGCACTATATTTAAATCAGTGCCTTGAACCAAAGTATCAAGTACTTCGAAATCACCAGGGTAAATAGACTGTGCCACGAGAGCAG
The DNA here is from genome assembly GCA_018646195.1 of Halobacteriovoraceae bacterium. Taxonomy (GTDB): domain Bacteria; phylum Bdellovibrionota; class Bacteriovoracia; order Bacteriovoracales; family Bacteriovoracaceae; genus JABGVH01. The sequence goes on along the minus strand of JABGVH010000159.1, from coordinate 9,281 downwards.
TATGGCCTTTCTTTTGAATTCTTTTTGCTGTTAAGAGCGCTTCAAATAGGCCTGTTGCTCTATCGTAGAGACTAGAATTGACTGCCTCAAAACCAGTAAGTTGGCTTACCGCTGAACTATAAAGCCAAAGTGTCATTAAGGTGCCCTGACTCCTTTCAGGTTGATAGGGAGTATAGGCGGTGGTTAAACCGCGAATTTCACAAATTGGGGCGGTGGTTTCAGCCGCTCTAAATGCCTGTAGCCCATCACCGACGAAGCTTGGAACAATATTATTCTTGCTGGCCAATTTTTCCATATGCTCAACAAGTTGAGAGTACTCGAGGGCAGGCCCGAGATCAGGTGCCTTTTCGAATTTTATAGAGTCCGGTAAGTATTCAAAAACATCATCGAGTTTTTTATGCCCTAATATATTTAACATCTCTTCAATTTCACTATCGCTTGCGGCTATATAGTAAGGGTTTAATTCTCTGGGTAATTCTTCTGGATTGTATGGCAGATTTGACTTAGACATTTCTTTCTCTTGCTTAGGGGATTAGTGCAAAATTTAACATGATTGGGGTACTTTTTTCTAGTATAATTAGAGCTATGGAAAAATTGGTTTTCGGTGTTGACGAAAGCACCCCTCAATTTCTAATAGAACAATTTGAAAAACTCGAGTTTAAAGTCTCTTCTAAATCACTGCCGCCAGATAACGCGACGGGGAATTTGGCCTGGGGTAACGGTCAACTAGGTTGGCAGGACCCGGAGTTTAAAAAACCACTTGTTTTTGACTTGTCGCAATTACCATTAGTGCCAAAAGGACTGAAGTCTGAACCTTTTGCTAGGGCCATAGGCCTAAATAATAAGCAATGTGATATTTGGGATGCGACTTGTGGCACAGGTAAAGATAGCTTGTTGATGATGGCCTACGGTCATCGCGTCAAATCTTTTGAGCGGAACCCTTGGGTTTTTCTATTATTGCAGGACGCATTATATCGCGCCGAAAATCCCTTTGAGTTGTTCTTTGGCAGTTGTCTGGACTACAAAGACAAGTTTGACGCCCCTGACTTAATCTATTACGACCCAATGTTTCCCGATAAAAAAAAGAAGGCCTTACCTCGAAAAGAGATGCAGATTTTTAAAAAGCTAGGACTTAGGGATCAAGATGAAGAAGAATTTATAATGGCAGCAAAAAAAATTATAAAGAACCGACTTGTAATAAAGCGTCCAGTAAAAGCTGATGTCTTTTTAAACAGCTGCACTGCTAGCTTTCCGGGTAAATCTGCACGTTATGACATGTATATGGTCTAAGTTATTTAGTTAGTTTTTTTATTAATTTTTCAGTTAGTAGGTGAATGTCTCCAGGCCACCTTGCACTTAAATAATTCCCATCGATATTTACAAAACCTCTATTAAGCCGCTTAGGTGAATCTCTAAACAACGGTAGGGGACCCTTTTTGAAATCGTTAGGGCATTTTAATTGGGATTTAACTTCCATTTCAACAGTTGTCTCCGGGTAAGTTTTGTAATAGTTGCCTAGCCTATGTTTAGTAAGATGATAGGCAGACATTTCTTGAGACTTTAAAAGAGCTGTAGTCGTTTTTCCGTATAGTACGGAATGTTCTGTATTGGGAACCATACTTCTGGCCAAGAGAACGACGCCGTGACAAACAGCCGCGACAATTTTATTAGATTCAAAAAAGTCAGGAATTAATTTTTGAAGTGACTTTGACTCAAGGTACTGTTTCATCCCTGGAGCGTGCCCTCCTGGTAAAAAAATACAGTCAAAATCACTTGGGTCTATTTGGTCATAGGCAATCGGTTTTTTGAAAGTATTTAACTCGATAAGTTTTAGGTAGGCATTTCGACCATTACTGTCCGCGCATAGTAGAGTTTTTAGCCATCCGAAGCCTTCTCCTGTAATTACCCTTTGGTCAGCCTTACCCATATTTCCATCGGGAGTAGAAAAGACTACCTCATGTCCACTATTAATTAACTCAATAGCTGGTATCGATACTTCCGTGGGGTCAAAATCAAATAGAGGGATAGGAATTAGTATTTTCGCCATCTAAGTGGGCACGCTACTAGGATTTTTATTTTTTAAGGCCTTCGATACTTTCTTTAGTACTCGTGACATAAGCCATTGCTGCCAAATATTTTTATATCGAAATTGCACACCAATACCTATATTGCTTTGAAAGGCATGGGTACTTATTTTTAGTGCCTTTAAGGTTATATGTTGGCTTCCGAAGGTAATATTAATAGTCAATACAGTTCCATCAGCAATGACTTCTTTTGTTTCTAAAAAGGCTCCGGATAAAGATAGGTTTAATATTTTACAATCTTTTAAGATGTTAGGGTTTTCAGTAAAAATGGTGCAGGGGAAAGAGTAATCAAAGCGAGTTCTATGTTCCCACCACCGGACATCTTTTTTAAAAAATGGCCTTCTAATTGAAGGAAGGAGAAAAAATATTATGATTCCGCAGTTTATTGAAATAAGTAAGAGCGAAGAAAAAAATGGCATTTGGCTTAAGGAAGGCCAATTAAAGGCGTTGTTACTTTGGTGAGCATAAATACTATAACCCTGGAGAGCAACAAAAAGAAACCAGCTCCAGTTTTTAATACTTAGCAAGGCAAGTCCAGCGAGGGGGAAAAGTAACCAGAATTCAAAAATTTGTTTTGGCCCACTAATTGAAAGGATATGGCCTATAATTTCTTGATAGCTAAAATTTGTTGTTAATTTAAATTGTAAAATTTTAATTAACGGTTCGGAGAGATGAAGTAGGCCGAGTATGATAAATAATAATGGTCTGCGCTTCACTTCATAATGCCTTTAGGATAGAAGAATGAATTACAATTATATAAAAATTTACCGTAATAACAAGCACTTAAATTTACATAAAGAAATATCATTTGCTCTTTCTTGTTTCGCAGCATAAAACTTTACCAAATAAAATTTAAACCTATCGAGGAAGACTCATGAAGTTTTTTAACTACTTAACTATCTTTTTAATTTTCTGTACTGCATTGCAGGCTTCGGAATTTTCCGAAGGGCGTACCTTAGATTTTTATCGCGCCAGGTATAACTTTGTTAAAAACAGTGAGGGAGAATTGCTGAAAGTTATAGATAAAGGAATTAAATCAAACTTTAATTTTTCAAAATATTCCTTAAAGCAAGGAAGTTGGTTTAAAGAAAACAAAGGCTCGTTAATCGATGACCTAGAGCTATTTTCAAGGAAGGGAAATGATAAAGCAGCCTATCAATCCTCCAAGCTTCCAGATTATCAGGAAAAAATGGATGACCTCTTAAATAAAATTGAAAGAGTAGACTTAAATTTGGTGTTTAATCATCCAGAGTATCAGAAGATGGCATCAATTGTTGATTCAGAATTGAATAAACAAAGTAAAATTAAATATCAAACAATTGCAAATCTAGAAGACAGTAGTTATTTCTATCGTAAAACGGTTTACCGTGAACTTCTAAAAAATATTTTAAAGTTGGCACAAAATACCTTTACCAGCGCACTCGGGCTAGATGTATTTACATATATGGCCGAAAGGTATTTTGACTTTTTTCATGAATCGAGACGTTATCGTCAGAGTATATTTCTTCACTATCTCAATAATTTTTCAGCTCAAGAACTTGGCCTAACTAAACTTGAAAAGGATAAGGCACTATCTTCGATTATGGAAGCCGATCTCAATTGGTTTCATTATTTTGGCCATAGAAGTGCGGTAAGAAATTGGGATCAGTATGGTAATAAAATGCTATTAAGTGTAAAACGCAAGTCCAAGAAAAGAATAAAAAAATTAAAAGCTAAAATTATAATTGGAGCACCTACGGTGCTCAATCAGTATTATGCTTTGGTAAATTATAAGAAAGGTGGGGAGGCGATTAGCAATACCTTCTACAAAAAGGGTTTGTTTAGCGCAAGGCCTACCCCTATTTTTTACTTTAATAGCCCAAATTATGTATTTAAGAAAAGACGTTTCTACGAGCTTTATAAATTTGCTTCGGTATTTGTTCCAGTGCCAACATTTAGTTTTTTAACTCGTTATTATCTTAATCTGAAATACCGTAGGCAAATAATGAAAGAGGGGATGATTTATGGCCGATATGAATCTTCGCAGCAGCCATTAATGACGGGGCACCTGCTTAAGCAAACTCTTAATCCGGTAATTAAACACTTTCTCTTCTAGGAAGATTGCGACATTTTTGAATTGCCAAGAGGGCCTCTACGATAACCCATATTTGGGCCATAAAAAGCACAATGCCAATTACTGTCAGCATTGTGCTTCCTGATTGATAAAAGTTCTTAATATTGATAGATAGGCCTAGTCCAGTCATTAAAATTATAAAGATTGCTGGGATGGCATAAGGAATAGGGTTTTTGCGGTTCTGGTATAGCCAAATTGCAATAAGAGTAAGAGTCAGTCCCGCTAGCATTTGGTTGGTTGCACCAAATAGAGGCCATAGGTGCAGTCCTCCTTTCCCGCCGTTAGCAGTTAGCATCAAAAGAAAAGCCGATCCTACTGCTAGCCCTGAACCGAAATATTTATTTTGTAATATAGGAAAGCGGAAAGTCTCTCCAAACTCAGCAAGTATATAACGTTGAATTCTACAGGCAGTGTCTAAGCTGGTTGCTGCAAAAGAAATAATAAGTACTGCGATGACAACTTGGGATACATCTTCAGGAATTCCGACTCCTGATACAAATTTACCTGCTCCTAAAACGAAAGCGGATATTTTAGCTGATAATCCATTGGCCGCTCCCCAATTTGCATAATGACTATGCCAAGCACTTTCAGAACTAAAACCTGCTGTTACGGCAAGAGTCGCTAGAAGCGCCAGCAGCCCTTCTCCCAACATTGATCCATAGCCTACAGGTTTAGCATCTGACCACTTGGCGATTTGCTTGGAGGTGGTTCCACCGCTTACAAGCCCATGAAAACCACTAATCGCACCACAGGCTATTGTAATAAATAAAAAAGGAAACCAAGGGGGAGCACCTTCTGCTCCGGTATTAATCATAGGGGCGACAATTTTTGGTTGAACAATAAAAAGGCCGACTATCATTAAAGTTAGACCTAGTACTAACTGATGGGAGTTAATATAGTCCCGAGGTTGTAATAGGGCCCATATAGGAAGCGTGCTGGCAATGAAGCTATAAATCAATAAGAACACTACCCAGGCCATCAAGGTCTGATCACCAAATATAGGTGTAAGGCTGATGGGGTACTTCGTTCCTACAAGAATCATAATGAGTAGTGCAACCTGCGCCAAGATAGAGGGGATAGTTAAACTCTTCTTTCTCTTATTTATAAATACCCCTAGTAAAATCGCAATAATGATCTCAAAATTTACGGGAATAACAGTACCTGGAAATTTCATAAAAAGATTGGCTATTACAAGAGCAAAAACTGCTATTACCATCCAGACAAGGAAGAAAATAATTACCAAAAATAAGCTTTTTGCCCGTGGACCTAGTACTTTTTCGGCAACCATGGCCATACTTTGTCCTCTATGTTTCATAGAGATCACAAGCGCACCAAAGTCATGACAAGCACCCATAAAAATCACACCGAATACTATCCAGAGCATAGCAGGTAACCAGCCCCATATTGCAGCTACCGCCGGTCCAACTATGGGAGCAGCCCCGGCTATAGAGCTAAAGTGATGGCCAACGAGTATTTCTTTTTTTGTAGGGAGGTAATCGGCCCCATCGTTGAGCTCCACGGCTGGAGTGGGTTGTCCCTTCATTTCACCAAGTTTAAAAATGCTTTGCGCGAGGTATTTGCCGTATACTCGATAGGCAATTGAGAAACAGACTAAACCGGCAAGGCCGACAATGGCAGCATTCATAATGGTCCTTTACTTGATGAGATCATTTCATTTTTAATTATTTGCGGTCGATTGTGAAGTGGCCTATGCTTACATCATGAAAAAATATTTTATTTTATTGCTTCTTCTTCCAAATATTGCTTTAGGTCAAAAGTATTTTTGTACCCTTAATATCGCTCCAGCAGGTATGACTGTTAGCAGCGGACAAATTAAGGAGTACATAAGAACATTTGAATACGACTATTCCTCTAAGTCCGGACGTTCTACAAAAATAAAGGATATTTCAGTATTTATTTTTAAGAGCAAAAAGCGGCTATACGTTCAATTCGAAGATAAGAAAAAGAAGCTTCAACTGGTTACTTTTTTTCGGCCCTCACAAGAAGAGATTCTTTTGAAAGTTCGTCCCAATACCGAGTTTAAGTGTGTGTCTGGTAAAAAATTGAAAAATGGAGGACTAGGAAGGGCCGAAAGCTTGCTACATCAAAAAATGACTGACGAGACAGATTTGCAGAAATTGGGACAGATGGTGAAACTGGAGGCCCTTAATAATTGGAAAATTAAATGGTTTCAGCAAAATGTAAACGGTTCAATGCGACCGATACTATGGTCAAATGGAAACGTGTACACTGCTGACAATCGATCTAAACTTAAAAATGATTATTGTATTTTTAACTTTAACTTGAAGCTTACAGAAAATACCTTCGTTCCTAAGGGAAAAGTTTTTGAACCATTAAATATGGAAGTCTATAAGAATAATAAAACTCATACGGTTTATTCTTATAGCTTTGTAGACTTTGGGAGTGGTAAAAAAAATACCGGGACTTCTCGCTATTCTCCATTTTCCTTCGAGTGTAATGTTAAAAATGAAGTGGCCTTTACCTATGGACTAATAAAGAAAATCACTGGTGGAAGGCTAGGAGTAAAAGTGAAACGCTAAGGTAACCTATCTGTAAGTAATTGCAGTCAACTTCAGTCTAGATTTTAAATACCGATGAGATTAAAGAGAATAAGGCCATAGGAGCTTCCTTTGAAGTTGATAATACTGGTCTATTTCAGTTTGTTTTATAGTAAAACTCTTAACGCCGAAATTCAAAACTACATTGCTAAAGTTACAATGCTTAAAGGAAGTACTTGGGTTACCCCCCTAGGTCATAGTCAGCGTATAGCACTACTGCCTGGTGACTGGGTAGGAGTAGGTGCCCTGCTTGAGACTAAAAAATATTCTCTTATACAGCTAGTATTTAATGATGGTTCGAAATTAGTTCTCGGACCAGAAGGGGTTTTGACTCTAGAATATTTTGAAAAAAAAAGGGCAGGTATAATAACACTAGTTAAAGGGCAGATTCGCTCTATCATCAAGAAAGGAAAAACAAATAGAAATAAATTAATTATTAATACTCCTCATGCAGCAATGGGAGTTAGGGGCACTGATTATCAAATCTATGTCGATCGATTGGGTAATGGACAGGTTTATGTTAAAAATGGGGTTGTTGCTATTCGTCCCTATGGGGATGAGAAATATTCCCTACTCGAGTTGAATGATTTCTTAGATAGCGGTTCGTTACTTATTGAAAGAAACCAATTAGTTCTAGTAAAAAGAGGGAATTTGAAGAGCTATCAACTCGAAGGTCTATTGGAATCGGCAGATTTTACAAGAGTATTTCCAAATATCACCAAAAAACGAAACAATTCTTATCAAATAACTTTAACGCCTGCTTCTGAAGTTTTTGCTGAGTGTATTAAAAATGCAATTAGATCTACCTCAAGTGCCATAGAGAATGGCAGGTATTTAGGAAGGTAAGCTCATCTTACTTAACAAATTTGTCAAGAATTCTGTACATTTGCTACTAAGGCATATTCCCTTATAATTAAGTAATGAGAAATGTAATACATGTACTATTTGTAATCCTCGCTTTAAGGCCAGACTTTGCAAGCGGCTTTGACTATGAAACATTAACGGCCCGGCTCTTTTATTTTAAAGGAGAGGTTTTAATAAAAACCTTAGAAACAGAATTTGCACCTGTAGAAAAAGGTGAATTAATTTCTGCGGGAGACACCTTAAAAACCTCTAGTAAATCATTGGCAATTATTTCCTTACCAGATGGCTCAAAACTTAAACTAGGTGAGAGCACAGAAATTACCCTAGAAAAATTGGTTGAGCGTATTGAAGGTGAATCATTTGGCAAGACTTCTATCATTATGCGTGCGGGGAGAGTACTGATCGATGTTATTAACAAAGGAAAAGAACCTGTTTTTGAAATTAAAACTAAGAACGTAGCTCTTGGAGTTCGCGGGACTCGGTTTTTTGCTGGATTCGATAAAAATGATCAAGGAGAAAACGATTTGTGGGCCTCTGTAGAGAGGGGGGAAATTGTAGTTCAAAATTTATCTAATGACCAAACGGCGGATGCCTTGGAGAACGGACAAGGAATGATAATTGAGGGAGGGAAAACTTTTACCCAACCTCAAAAATATAATTGGGTCCGGGATATGAATTACGATGCTTCTTCAAAAGACGAAGGGGTTGGGCATTTCCAAAAAATTAAAGAGAGAAGAAAAAGAGAATTTTCAAAGAGAAGGCAGAACTGGAAAAGGAATCAGGCTCGATGGAAAAAGAAAAAAGAAATATGGAGTCGATTTAAGGCGCAATATAAAAAGAAATTAGAAAAATTCCATGCAATAAGGGCAAAATTTATTGAAAGAAGAAAAAAGTTTAACCAGGAACGAAAAAATTTAATTAAACAAAAAGGCGATTTAATTGACCAGGCCAAGAGCCTTAAGGGCCAAAGTCGTAAATTAAGAAAAAAAAGACAACAACTAGTTGGAAAAATGCGGAAGGCCAACGGGAGTAATTCCCCAAATGAAAAGAACAAAATCCGAAGACAGTTACTAGAATTAAAGAAGAAGGGGAAGGAGCTAAGGGATGCAAGAGGAAAAATCTTAGTCGCTAGGAAAAAATTAATCGAAAAGAGGGATCAGCTTATTCAATTTAAAAGAAAAGAAACTGGAGAAATTAAAAAGATAAAACAAGTCCAGCAAAGTCAGAAAAAACTGATGCAGAGACAATTGAAGAAACAAATGGAAAAACAACAATTAAGAGATAAGCGCAGAAGAAGAAGGCCACCTCTTCCAAACAGCCCTGCTGGTGGATCGGCCCCACCCAATAGTGGGACCCAGTAAAATAACCTATTTTCCTAAAACGTCAGCTCTGGTAGATTCTGCGATGGCCGCAGCTTCACCTATGAGCTCATCAGGTACATTTAATTCTTTTAAGGTCGCCCCTAAATTTTCAACTACGGCGTCAAAGTGAGAATCATTTAGGCCTTGTTCTACAAGATGAGCATGGCCCTCACGCATACTTTTCCCATCGTAATTATTCGGGCCACCGAAGGCATAAGTAAGAAATAGGATTTGTTTATTTCTTTGTTTGGCCATATCGGTATTTTCAAAAAATTTATTG
>JABGVH010000107.1 GCA_018646195.1 Halobacteriovoraceae bacterium | reverse complement strand
CTGCAGACCAACTGAATGGGATTTTTATCCATTAAGAGCTGAAGGTCTACAGCATTTTGAAGCGCCCCACTTACACCAGCCTTTTTCTCTGACCTATGAGTTTCATCTAACTGCATAAGGCATTGCAGGCCTTTTTTAAGTGAGTCTTGCACCAGCGAAAGGAATTCTTCTTTTCCCCATTTATCGAAACAGCTACTGTCGATCTTAAAACCAAAGTCAGTACTAAAGAAGTCTCCTCCTTTATCGAGAACCAGAGAGATCTTTTTCACTTGGCGGTCTAGTTTTTTTAAGGTCACCGCTAGCTTTTGAAACTTTTGATCGCAGGGAGGGTAGTGCTTATGCTGGACTGTTTTTATTAACTGTTGATAGGAAAAATCAAACTTACCGTCGTAGTCACTGTCGACGTGAATTTCAACTCGTTCATTTTTAAGGTTAGGGGTCTGGTAATAATTTTCGAGCCGGTCAGTTTTATTATCGAAATTATTATCTATCGTAATCCGTTTAAAGGGCCTACCTTTTTTTACCACTACAGACCGCTGGCTATCCCAATCAAATTTTTTGTCGAAATTTCGATCCCGCTGTTTGCGTATCAGCACTCTTCCGCTGTAGCTATTGATCTGGTCGGCGGCACCATCTCGATTGAGGTCGAGGTAAACCTTATTGCCAGCACTTTCTAAGATAAAAGAGGCCAGGGCATTAGGGCTGCTGGCGGCGACAAAGTGGCAGCAGAGGACACTGATTAGACCAGATATTGTGGTTGAAACTCTCACCCCTCTATTATAGGAAGAAGCGCTCTCGGTACCCAGCCAGTAAAAAAGTACCTATCCAACTACTTGAAATAAGGTCTAATTCAAGAAAAAATCGAGTCCAACCGAAAAAGAGCTTGATGCTTACATACCTGTAAGTTAGGATGACTTTATGAGAACGAAGATTTTGAAAATTGCCGAAGAACAAATGAAAGCCGGGGGCTACACCAGCCTAAGCTTTGGGGCCATTGCAAAAGAGCTGAGCACGACTCGCGCTAATCTTCACTATCATTTTAAAAATAAGGAATCACTGGCAGTAGAGGTGACTAAGCGTTTTATCGCCGATCAAGAGTCTGACCTGGTTAAGATGGCAGCTCAGTTCACTGGAAACTTTCCTAAATACCTAGAGGGGATGGAGTCATTTCTATGGTCCCATCACGATTGCAATGGTCGAGTAGGCGCTTGCGTCTGTGCCCAGATCATTCGTCAACCACAGGTACCAGACAGTTTGATGAGCCTGGCGCAACGGCATTTTGATTTTATGAGAAATATGCTGACTGAGCAGGTTGTGGAATCGCAAAAAAATGGCACCTTACGCAACGACGTAGATCCTTTGGTGATTGCCATGCAAGCCGGCTGTGTGATGACAGGTATGGCCCAAATGGCCTTATTTATGAGTGAAGATATTTGTAGCGGGAACAACCCGCTTAAGGGAACTTTGAAGGAATGGGTAAAGAACTACCTACCTCTTTAAGTTTCATTTTTTTTAACTAATATGCTTACTAACTAGTAAGTAAATAAAGGAAGTAGAACATGAAAAACTTATTGAAATCAGGACTAATTTTGATCATACTAGCAGCTGGAAGCCAGTCTTATGCCTCAGATTCACAGGTGCGGGCAGAGCAGGTTATCGGCCAATTAGAGATTCAAAAAATTCAATCACAGAAGCCGAGTAGAGGTCCTAGTGCTATGAAATTACAGGAGAAAAAGTCTTTTAAGAGAAATCCAGGACTTGAGCTACTGAGTGACTTTCACGGCAATTTTAGTTTCTACTCATTTTTTTGATGCCATGCGCTTACCTACTGGTAAGTCAATAAAAAAAGCCTGAGGGAGGGCGCCATTATGAGTACAAAGAATGATTTAGGAAAAAAGTGGGGAGAGTGGTTGCTAGGGCATCGAGCGCTGGTGATCATCCTCTCACTCTTGACCATAGGTCTGGCGGGATTTGGCGCCAAGAACCTGACCATGAGAAATGACTACCGTTACTTCTTTGGAAAAGAAAATCCTCAGCGGATTGCCTTTGAGCAATTCCAGAAGGTTTACGCAAAAGACGATTCGGTTCTTATTGCAATTCAACCGACAAAGGGCAGTGTTTTTAATAAGCAAACACTACTCGCCATACAAGATCTCACCAAAAAGGCCTGGCAGATTCCATTTTCTACCAGAGTCGATTCCATCACTAACTTTCAACATACCGAAGCGTCTGAAGATGATTTGGTGGTGAGGGACCTGGTTCCAAAGGGAGCCGCCCTCACCTCGAGTGAGATAGAAAAAATAAAACGCATTTCAACTACAGAACCCTTACTGAGAAATACCATTATCGCACCGGACGGAAGAATGACGGCGCTTAATATTCGCGTCACGCTACCCGGAAAGGCCTTGGATGAAGGGCCGCAAGTCGCCGCTTATGTTCGCGAATTGGCCTCAAAGTTTGAGGCGGAAAACCCAGGCCATAAGGTTTATTTAACAGGCCTGGTTATGCTGAACACCGCTTTCAATGAAGCCGCCATAAAAGATATGGGGACACTTATTCCCTTAATGTACCTGGCGATTATAGTAATAATGGCATTTTTACTAAAGAGCTTCTTTGCAGTGGCGACCACCTTTACGGTACTGCTTTTAAGTGTGGCAGGCGCGATGGGAATTGCCGGTTGGCTGGGAATTCCTATTACGCCTCCCTCTTCGATTGCACCAACAGTGATCTTGACCTTGGCGATTGCCGACTCGGTTCATATTTTAAAAAGCATAATTACGCTGATGAAAAAGGGATGGGCCAAGAAAGAGGCGATTATAGAAGGTCTGAGAGTCAATCTTCAGCCGGTCTTCTTAACTAGTTTTACAACAGCAATTGGATTCTTATCACTTAACTTTAGCGACACTCCTCCTTTTAATGACCTTGGAAATATCACGGCTTTTGGTGTCGTCTTTGCATTTTTACTTTCGATTACTCTTCTTCCGGTTATGACTGACTTGTTTCCTTTAAAAGTTAAGAAGTCAGCCGATGGGGAAAATGCTAAAAATAGCATGTCTGGTTTTAGTGCTTTGATTGTTAAGAATAAAAAACCGGTTCTCTTAACAACCGTTTTCATAACAGTTTTCTTGGGACTGCAAGTGCCAAAAATAGAACTTAATGATCAATTTATTAATTACTTTGATGAATCAGTAGCTTTTAGAGTTGACTCAGACCATGTCTCTGAAAATTTAACAGGTATTTACCAGGTGAATTTTAACTTACAATCAGGCGAGTCGCAGGGGATTTCAGCTCCCTCCTATCTTAAGAAAGTTGAGGAATTTTCGCTTTTCGCTAGGAGTATAAAAGGAGTGACTCACGTCAATACTGTGACCGATATCTTCAAGCGTTTAAATAAGAATATGCACGGAGATGATCAAACCTATTACGGTCTTCCAGATAGACGAGATTTGGCAGCTCAGTATCTTTTACTGTATGAAATGTCTCTTCCCTACGGACTTGACCTCAATAATCAAATCGATGTCGATAAGTCAGGAACCAGGGTTATAGTCACTCTCGATAATTTAGAAACCAAAGATTTTATAGCTATTAATAAGAAATTAGAGGACTGGCTTGTGGCCAATGCTCCGATTTCTATGCAGGTACTTGGAACCTCTCCGGCGATTATGTTCAGTCATATTACTGAAAGAAATGTCCGAAGCATGGGCTGGGGCACACTCTTGGCCTTCTTGCTGATCTCGTTAACCTTGGTATTTGCCTTGCGCAGTTGGAAGTATGGCCTCATTAGCCTCTTACCGAACATCATCCCGGCTGGAATTGCCTTTGGTGTTTGGAGTTTAACAATAGGTCAGGCGGGATTTGCAATAGCTGTAGTCACCTCGGTCACATTAGGTATTGTGGTTGACGATACGGTCCACTTTTTAAGCAAGTATGTTAGAGCAAGAAAAGAGCAGGGATTAAGCGCGGAAGACGCGGTTACCTATTCCTTTGAAACGGTTGGTTCGGCGCTAATTGCTACTTCCGTGATCTTGGCCTCGGGCTTTGGAATACTAATGTTTTCAACTTTTAAAATGAATTGGACATTAGGGGCCTTGTCGGCGATGACAATAATGGTCGCCCTCATTATAGACTTTACCTTTTTACCAGCACTTTTATTGGTACTCGATCGTAAGAAAGAAAAAAACACATCCTCTGGAGGAAATATGAATTTTAAAAATATCACAGCATCACTGGTGGTTGGGTTCTTAGCGATGGGTCTTTCGACTCTAGTTAAAGCGGAGAGTAAATCTTCCCAAGTACGAGGGCTAGAAATTGCTAAGTCTATTGATAAGCAAGACGAGGGCTGGAAGAACCAAATCGCCGATGTCCAAATGATCCTTAAAAATAAACAGGGGCAGGAAAGCAAGAGAGCGATGAAGATTAAGACCTTAGAAGTTACTGGAGACGGTGATAAATCGTTAACGACTTTTAAAACTCCCCGAGATGTAAAAGGGACTTCCTTTCTCTCTTTTTCACATACCAAAGGGAACGATGACCAATGGCTCTACCTACCAGCGCTCAAAAGAGTCAAAAGAATTTCTTCTAATAATAAAAGTGGCCCCTTTATGGGAAGCCAATTCGCTTATGAGGATATTGCCTCTCAAGAAGTAGGGAAATATACCTACAACTTTATTAAAGATACTCAAGTCAATGGCCTAACTGGGCATCTGTTTGAGCGTTACCCGATTGATGAAAATAGTGGCTATACCAAGCAAATTGTCTGGGTTGATAATAAGGCCTGGAGAGTTCATAAAGTTGAATTCTATGATAGAAAAGGCGACCTTTTAAAAACCTTAAGCTATGTCGGTTATAAGAAGTATCCCAATCAAAAATGGCGGCCCTCTGTTATGCAGATGGTGAATCACCAAAATGGAAAAAAGACTGACTTGGTTTGGAATAATTATCAATTCAACACTTCAATTAACTCTAGGGATTTTGATAAAAATGCACTTAAGAGGGTGAAGTAATTATGTACCGATTATTCTATATTGCTTTTATTCTGCTTCTTGTTACCAAAGTCGCGACTGCTGAGAGTGAATTCTCAGGAGAGGTTTCTCTAGAAAATCGCTACTTCGTTAACAAGGACCCACTAAGTAGTCGCGACCAAAGCGAAACGTCATTAGTTCTTAAACCAGAATATTCCCGCTCTTGGGACCAAGATAGAAAAGTCGTAACAGTCATTCCATACGTTAGACTGAATAGTCCCGATAATAGGAAAACTTCATTTGATTTAAGAGAAGCTTCAATAGTGAGTGCTTGGGAAAAATGGGAGCTAAGGGCCGGCATAAGCAAGGTTTATTGGGGGGTGACAGAGTCACAGCACCTAGTAGACGTAATCAATCAAACTGACTCGGTCTCTAATATAGATGGCGAAGAGAAACTCGGGCAGCCGATGATTAATACCACCTATCTTAGCCAGCACGGGAATATTGATTTATTTTTATTGCCTTATTTTAGGGAACGAACTTTTGCAGGAAAAAATGGGAGGCTTCGAGGTCCTCTTTTAGTCGATACAGATAATCCTCTGTACGAGCATGAGGATGAAGAGAGGCATATCGATTATGCCGCTCGCTACTCTCATACTCTTTTCGACATAGACCTTGGATTCTCTTACTTTAGGGGGACGGACCGCGACCCATTATTTACCACTTCCAAACTATCTAATGTGGGTGGCGAACTCCGTCCTTTCTACGTTCAAACCGAACAAGCTGCTCTTGACCTTCAGTATATCTACAAAGACTGGTTATTTAAGTTTGAGGGTATTAGGAAAGATTCTCATTTTCAAAATTCCTATATCGCTTCGACCGCTGGTTTTGAATATTCCTTTTCAAATATTTTTGGAGGGCTCGACCTTGGGGTTATTGCTGAGCACCTTTATGACGAGCGAGGGGTGGGTTCACTGGCGGCGTTTAATAACCATACTTTCGTAGGCTCCCGATTGGCCTTAAACGATGAGCTCTCTACTGAGCTACTTGTAGGCGCTATCTTCAATAACGAAGAGGGAGATCTCAATAGTCTTAGAGTGGAAGGTAGCCGAAGAATAAATGAAAATTGGAAGTGGGAATTAGAGGGAAATGCATTCCTCAATTCTAAACCAGACCAATTATTACATAGCTTTCGCGATGATGATTACCTGCAATTTTCTATCAATTATTACTTTTAAAGAAAATTATTTTGAAGAGAGTGCTCGACCTTTTTTGGAAGTACTAAAGACTTTGGTCAATTCATAGCGCACTCTTTTCTTGGCCTCTTTTTTAAAACATGTTGTAAGATTTGAAACTTGATTTAATTGGCCACACCTTCGCAGAGCAAGTGTTAATTGCTTGGTACAGCGTGGAAAAAACGCTGCTCCATTGCGATGAAAGAGCTTGAGCACTGTCTTGAGATAGGCGCCTTCTAAGCGCTGGGGAGCAAGGCTTTTATTTTTTCGAATTTGGTAAGTTGTTAAGACCTGCTGATACTGTCTATGTAATTTTTTATTTTGATATATAAATTTCTTATTTTTTGATTTCTTATTATCCATGCCTATGGCGACCATTGTATTTTTTAGTGATTTTGAGCAGTACATGGTGTGCTCAATCGGTGTGCTATTGGAACTTTTGCTACTGGTCGGTACATCGGCTATTTTCGCCTGATTCGCTTGGATTCTCTTCTCTGTATTTGAGGGGCTACTGCAGGCCAATAGCAAAAAGGGCAGGGCAATACGCAAGATAAAGCTCATAGTGTCTCCTATGACCAAAATTCAGACAGTTAACTTTCGCTAACTCCATGAAAATACAGGGCAAGTTTGGTTTACTATGCTTTTAAATGCATAGCTGATGCCAACTGGAGCTTCAGCGCCTAGATACCTGAATTGGGAACTTTTAAGATGATATGCTGGCCGGCAAAGACCTGGAAATCGGCCATTGAGGCAAAGCCCGCCGCCTGGTTGCGGTTTTTGAATTTTCCAAGCCGAACACGGTACCAGGTGCTGTCTTTTTCTAGAGTCGCTTTTTCAATACGCGCCTCATAGCCACCGAGAATAAGTTTTCTCTGTAAATCGCTGGCCTGGTTGATGTCCTGGTAGGATGCCAATTGAATGGTGTAAATATGCTTAGTTACTTTCTTGATAGCAAGTGACTTCTTTGAACTACTAAAGGAAGCTGGCTTGCGGCTTTTGGCGATCTTTGCGGGGGCCGCTATTTCCTTAATGGCCTTTTTTAAATAGCTTTTCTCAAGGGCAATTAATTTAAGCCTCTTCTTTTCGTTCTGTTCTTTCTCCGCCCGTGCCATTGCTTCTTTTTCTAAGCGGTCAATCTTAATTTTCTTGAGCAAGATGGCTTGCTTTTGAGCATTGAGGTTTTGCATGTATTTAATTTGAATCTCTCTGGCCTCGGACTTTTTCTGATTCCTTTCATGGGCAAGTTTATTTAACTTCTTCTTATGCGCCAAATCTCTTGCTTCTAATACTTTCTTTTGCTTTAAAATTACCGCTTGTCGCGCTTCTTCATTTGATTTTGCAATCAAGGCCTGAAATGCAATTTCTTTCTGCTGCCTTTTTTCTTCTCTCTGTTCAGCTTTTCTGACCTTGGCCATACGGGCTTCTTCTTTAATCCTTAGCTTCTCAAGTCTGGCCTCTTTTTTGCGCCTGGCTTTTTCAAGTTTAGCCACTTTTTTCAGTCTGGCCTTTTCAAGTCTGGCCTCTTTTTTCAGTCTGGCCTTCTCAAGCTTGGCCACTTTTTTCAGTCTGGCCTTCTCGATCCTCGCCACCTCTTTCTGTCGTTTTAATTCTTTTTTTCGATCTTTCTCTCTCTGCTCAGCTAATAGTTTTTCTTTGTAGATACGATTCTTCTTTCTTAGCGCCATATCTCTTTCAAAAGCTTTTCTTTTTCTCTTTTCTTCTTTTCTCTGGGCGATTTTCCGCTTTAACATTCTTTTCTTTTGTAACTCTGGATCTCGGTAGAGTCTTCGGTATTTGAAGTCGGCTGGTTTCTTTTCACGATTACCAAGGTGCTTCTGGTTTACCTCGGACTCATCAAAAAAGATCATATTGTCGACGGAGGTCTCTGCTAGGTATCCAGTGACATCTCCTTCAATTTTCTTCGCTGTTTTACTTTTATAGTTTCTTTTTACTTTCTTAACTTGGCTGACAGTCGTTCCATTATTTAAGAAACGGCACTGCGAGCTAGCGGGTATGTTAAGGGTAGTTCCTGGTTCGATATTATTGGGGTTTGGTAATGAGGGATTATTTTGAACAATGATATCCCAGCAACGGTAAGTATTATAATGGGCGAAGGATATATTCTGCAGAGTATCGTTTTTCTCGACTCGGTACTGAGTTTCGGCCCTTAGAGGAATAGTTGTGATTCCAAACAGGACAGCACAGAGGAGGAGTTTTTTCATAAATTGGCTTTTCATAAGTTACCTACTTGGTCTCTACAGATGAAGGGACTCTCTGGGGGTTCTTTTCTTCCCATAGTAATTGATATGCTTCCGATTGATTTCCGATACGTTGGAAATAATCCTTGGCCATTTCACCTTTAGGATCATGTTTAATGGCCTTTTTATAAGATTTACTGGCTTGATTATCCATTCCCAATTTTTCATAGAGCCAACCATTAAAGAGATAGGCCTTGGGATTTGAGGGATGGTGATCAGTCAGCTTGCTAAACTGCTCAGCAGCTTGATCAAATTTTTCTCTTCGAACGTAGATAAGACCTTTTTCCTCGTAGGGGACTACTAACTTCTTATCTAGTTTTATAGCGGAGTCGAAATGGCTCTCGGCCAATTCGGTTTTATTTTGTTTGACGGCAATCACGCCTAAGCGAACAAATGCTTTGGCGAGCTTGGGGAAATTAAAAATTAAAATACTGTACTGCCTTTCTGCCAATACTAACTGTCCTTGCTTCTCGTAATTGAAGGCCAGATTGTAGCGGCTCGCAACATGCCTTTCATTTATAGATAGGGTTTTTTTATACTGCTCGATAGTTTCGGGGACTCGGTAGGCGCGGTCATCGAGAAAGCTTGCGTAGGTATAATTGACTGTGAAGTTCTTTGGGTTTTCAGAGGACAGTGACTTTAAAAGTACGCCTGCTGAATTATACTGCTTATTTTCAACTAAGAATTCAGCGTAGTCCAAATTTAATGAAATATCATTTGGTCTCTCACCAGTAATATAGTGAAAGTAGTGCTTGGCCTTTTTATAATTCCCAAGAGATTTATAAATTTGTGCCAATTGATAATGCGCTCCAAACTCACTCGGGCGCAATTTAATGACTTTCTCAAAATAGTAAGCAGCGGTTCTTAACTGATTTGATTTCTTATACATCAGTGCCATATTAAAATTTGCTTCCAAGGAGAAGGGATGAATTTGAATGACATCGTTCATAACCTTTTCAGCTTTATCCCTATCTCTTAAGCGGTAATAGGCGCTCGCTAAATTGAGATGGGCCTTGATATTTTTGGGGTTGCGATTGAGTGCCTTTTGAAAAAATACAATTGCACTATAAAGCTTGCCTTGGCGTACCGAGCGCAATCCTTTTTGATAAAAGTTATCCGCCGCCATCGCAGTAAAACTCAGCGTTAGCAAAATTAGGGTCGCCCATTTCATTTTATTTTTCATAGTTGGTCCTAGTCTTCAACATGCTCTCTTTTCGGTAGCTTAAAGGTACAATTTGAGGCTTTTTGGGAGATTTGCTCTCTATAGCACTTTTTTTCCCGCCACTTGTTCTTAAGTGCCTGAATAGAGAATAATTTAACGGACCATTAAACTAGGTTACTTCACCACAAGCGCTTGTCAGCTGACAATTATCAGTCGATAGCTTGAGCAATGAGAGAGGCAATTTCTTTTTCTGGAGCCAAACTAAGTACATAAGGAGGGTCAAAATGGCGAACCAAATCCATCCCATAAATGTTCTACTAATTTTTCTCATTTCCCACCTTCTCATTGCGCTAGTTTTTGAAAGGCCAAAATTTGCGAGTCTAGAATTATTCGCAGGCATTTCGAAATTAACCAATCCATCCCATCTTCCTCATGGTTTGCAAGATTGACTCAGTAGGGGCCTCCCGAGTGGAGGCTCCTGATTTCTTATTTATCACTAAGATTTTTTTTAAAGGTCGACCATAATTTTTTAGAGATGGGACCAGCCGGGCGATTTTTATGACGAATCATAAAAACTGGAGTGCTAAAAATTTTAAGTTGGTCATCTGTAATGGCCACAAGGCTACCTTTTTTCAACTCTTCTTTGATTAGATATTCCGGTAAACTACCCCAGCCAAGTCCTTCGCAAATAATACTTCTCTTGCTCTCTAGGTCAGAGACATTCCATTTCCTGCCACCTTTCAAGACTCCATGGGATACATTCGTATCACGACCGGTGTCTGAAATAATAACTTGTGGTAGTTTTTTTAATTGAAGTTTAAGATCTTCCTTTGAATTAAAAAAACCCTTGGCACAAACAGGAATCAATCGAATGTCGTATATAGGAATGGCCTCAACTTCGTCTAGCTCACGATCCATAGGCGTAAAGCCCAAGTCTATTTTTCCGGCCAATAATTTTTCCCAGGTCCCACTTAGATAATCGCTGGATAGATTTAGATTGGTGTGGGTGTACTCTTGAAAAAAAGTCCTAAGGTTACAAATAAGAAGTTTGAGTGGTACCAATCCTTCGACTCCAACTCTAACTTCTGATTCGGCACCGAGCGCTAACTCCTCACCAAATAATTGTAGATTTCGCATATGGTGGATAGCGGGCAATGCTTTTTCATAAAAAATCCTTCCTTCTCTGGTTAGCACCGGACGGTAGCCCTCCCGAGAGAAAATCTGGATTTGAAACTCTTCTTCCAACTTTTTGACAGCGACGCTGAGAGAAGGTTGGCTCTTATGGAGCCTCTCGGAGGCAGCTTTGAAGCTTCCGTACTTTACGACTGAATCCAAGGTAACTAGTTGATCATACGTCATTTTCTATAACTTTAAACTATATAATACATAGTATTTTAATAATATTAATTTATATAGAAAAGGACCATACTGTCAATAATGAATAAAGAAAAACTTCAAAAGGAGAAACTTATGAAAACAAAATTGATACTGGCCGGAAGGCTCACTCTTGGACTGGCGCTTGTGGTTTTCGGACTCAATGGCTTTTTACAATTCATACCGGTTCCACCTCCGGCACCAGCAGCAGGAGCATTATTGGGGGCCTTTTTTAAAACTGGTTATTTCTTTCCCTTTATAAAAATAGCAGAAATTTTTGCGGGAAGCCTTCTGCTCTCTAATCGCTTGGTACCATTTGCACTGGCCTTTATTTTTCCAATAATAATTGGCTTTACTCAAATTCATCTATTTTTAGATCCCGCTGGACTAGCACTACCGCTAATTTTATTGGCGATTCATGCTTTTTTAACTCATGGGCATTGGGCCTATTTTAAAACAGTCATGACAATTAAGACTGAATCCTAGAGGAGTTGAAATGAATTTACTTAGAAAATCAGAAGAGCGTGGCAAAGGAGAGTACGGTTGGTTATCCGCTCGCTACTCTTTTTCCTTTGCCTCTTACTATGACGCCTTATTTACGGGATTTAGTGACTTAAGAGTCATTAACCAAGACGTCATAGATCCAGGCATGGGCTTTGATACCCATCCCCATAATAATATGGAAATTGTGACCTATATTATCGATGGAACGTTAGAGCATAAAGACTCGCTTGGAAATAGCGGCAGGATTGCGGCTGGAGAAATTCAGAGAATGACTGCTGGCAGTGGCATTCGTCATAGTGAGTACAACCCCGATCCCAATCAATCAGCTCACCTCTTACAGATTTGGATTGATACCAATCAGAAAAACTTGCGGCCAGATTGGCAGCAGAAAGAAATTAAAAGTGTTTCAGGATTTAACCTAATCGTCTCTGAAACAGGAGAGGCAGATAGTCTAAATATCAATCAAGATATTAAAATCTATTCGGGAAATTACAGTGAGGGATTTGAGCTACAGCATAAGGTAAGCGCTGGAAGAAAATTTTGGATCCAATTGATTTCCGGTAGTCTCGAAGTGAACCGCCAAGAACTTAGTGCTGGTGATGGAATTGGTATTAGTGAAATAAATGAGCTTGCTATTTCTTCAAATCAGAATGCCCACTTTCTTTTATTTGATTTGAGGTAGTTTTTTGAGGAAGTAAAATAGCGAGGCTAAAATTTTTAAGTTTTAGCCCCACTATTTTCGACAATATTCTAGAGAGGAGAGATTCCCTATAAGTAGGAGCTATAGGGAGGGTGTTACGGTTTTAATTTGGAGGTTGCAGCTGGGGTCCATTAGACTAACCAGCTGCCAATTCGTTTTCTTCTTCATCATCATCATTCTCGAATACATGGTCACCAGGGAGCCCTAGGATAAGTTTTTCGAATTCCT
The DNA here is from genome assembly GCA_018646195.1 of Halobacteriovoraceae bacterium. Classification (GTDB taxonomy): domain Bacteria; phylum Bdellovibrionota; class Bacteriovoracia; order Bacteriovoracales; family Bacteriovoracaceae; genus JABGVH01. The sequence goes on along the minus strand of JABGVH010000107.1, from coordinate 17,643 downwards.
GAACAAGGAAAGGGTAGGCCAGATCTTCGGCCAGTTTAGTTCGATTCGAGTCTGCTTGAAAATAACCTTCCATCAATTCCTCCTTTGGATGGATGTCTTGTCAAAAACAATCTATCGTGGAGTGGGACAATTTTTGTCAGACCTCTGTTAACTTTGGGTTAATTCTCACAAATCACTGAAAAAGCGCCGGAATCTCTCTTATATCAAAGGGTTAGCTATTAGCTTTTACAGTCCTTTTACATTGAAAGTAGGCCTTGGCTGCTACTCTAAAGAGAGTTAATACATGCAAGAGAGAGAATTATGTCTAGTGCTAGTCAAAATACTGAATGGAAAAAAATCGTCCGCAAATACACTACCCCTGATCCAATAAAAAGTTGGTGGCAGGTGATCAACACGCTTGTGCCGCTCTTTACTCTTTGGTGGTGCGCTTACCAAGCGTTGTCAGTTTCAATTTGGCTGTCACTTTTTATAGGCATTTTATGCCAACCCTTTTTTGTAAGGGCCTTTATAATTCTTCACGATTGCAGTCATGGAACCTTTTTTAAAAGTAAACGGCTTCGAACTATTGTAGGAACGATTTGTGGAATTTTAACTTTCACTCCTTACAAGCAATGGGGACGGGAGCATACCGCCCATCATCAGACCTCTGGAAATCTCGACAAGAGAGGGCTCGGAGATGTTTGGACAATTACTGCTAAAGAGTATGGAGAAATGGATTGGAAGGGTAAGTTTGCCTACCATACCTTTCGTTTTCCAATTGTTAATTTTATAATTGGACCTTTTTATATTTTTCAAATCCGCTTTCGTTTTCACCAACGCCATGATGGGGTGGCTGAAGATCGCAACCGTCAATTTACAAATCTTGCTCTTGCAGTGATTATAGGAACCCTCTGTTACAGCATCGGCTGGAAGGCCTTTCTAGCGGTCCATTTACCAATTGTTCTCTTTACCAATACCCTTGGCACTTGGCTTTTCTTTGTTCAGCATCAGTATGAAGACACCTATTGGCGCAAAAATGAAGAGTGGGATTATTTTGAGGCTTCAATGCAAGGAAGTAGTTTTTTAAAGCTCCCCAAGTTTTTTCAATGGTGCACTGGCAATATTGGTATTCATCATATCCATCACCTTAGCCATCAGATTCCAAATTATAATTTGAGAAAAGCACATGACGAAAACGAGCTTTTCCACGATTGCAAGGTGCTCGGTTTTTGGAAAAGCTTCCAAGGAATTTGGTTAAAGCTCTGGGATGAAAATAGCAACCAGCTGATTTCTTTTGGCGAGTATTACCGGCGTTATGGCGCTCCCTCGACCAATTGGTATCAAAAAACCTATCGTTTTATGTTGCCTTGGATTCGAGTTTCAAAAGTATCTTAAAAGCTTAATGAATGGTTTGGGTGAGGTCTTTTTCCATGAAGACACTCAAGGGATCATCATTGTAAGAGCCAAAGCGCTTTACTTCAATAAAGCCGCGTTTCTTAAACAGCTTAATGGCGGCAGCTTGGTGAATACCTGTTTCTAAGCGGGCGATTTTATAACCGTGCTGGCGCATGATTTCTTCACGCTTTTTTAGTAGCAGGTTGGCGACTCCTTTTCCTCTGGCCCTTTTATCGACGTAGAGCCGTTTCATTTCACCGTAGTCTTGATGATAAATGATCGCACCGAGACCGTAGAGGTGGTCTCCTTCAAAAGCTCCATAGAGTGTTAGATTATCCAATGTCAGCACGTCATCAGAGGAGATGCCATTGCTATCGTCAGGGTAGACTTCTCTTTGATAGGCGTCGATTTTTTGCAGGATAGAGCGGACTCGCTCATCTCGAATACAATCAACTGCTTTAATTTCAATACTGTTTTCGGCCATAGCCGCCATCATAATTGAAGTGGTCCAAAATTGAAAAGACCCTGTAAAAACTAGTCTTTAAGTAGTTTTTCCTGTTTTTTCTGGAGCTTGAAAAGTGAAGGATAACCCCAGCCATCGCGGCCAACTTCGACGTCTTTTGACATTAAGTATTCGTAAATAGTGGGGGCAATGGAGCCATTGATAGCGGTTTTGATTGAATAGGGTACCTTAAAGACTTTCTTTACCGGTGCTCCCCAAATTCCCACAATGGCGTCTTTTTCGTGGAAATGCTCACCACCGTGGCGGCCAATTTTTTTAGTATTATAGGCGACTCCCTGGGCCGGGAAGAGGTTGATGGTTCCCGCCTTACTGCCATCATAAAGGTGGGCCAGCTGAGTGACTCCACCGGGGCGACTGGTAAAGCTCTCCAATAGCATCCATTGGTCTTCGTCGCACCAGGAGTTAAGATTGGATTCGTTGGCCTGGTGAAGGCATTTATTGAGCAACTTTTGGTACTGCGCTTTCTCCTTCGAAGAATGGTATTTATAATTTGAAAGCTCAGAAATTCCCAAGAGGTCTTTTTGGAAGCGATAAAATATCTTATTGCCGGCCCTTTTAATAAAAGCCGAATGGTCTTTCCCATCATTTCGTTTCATCAAACGGATATGCGCCTTCTCAAGGTCACAAGGGCCTTCTCTCAGCACCATATAGTCGAGGGATTCACCAACACTTGAAAGAATTGTTTCGATCATATTGGCAGATTTACCGTCTTGAAATTTAAGAGATAGAAGCTCGTCGTAGTAGGGATGAGTTTTCCAATTCTTACCATGGTCGCGAAAAAAATCGAGCACAAGGTTGGCCCCTGCCGTCACTCCAATAACGACATCTTTTCCTCGCAAACTCTGGCGGTTATTAATGTCGACAATACTGGGGTCATTGGGGTCGGCGGTTAATCTTTTAATTTTTAATTGATACCCCTGCTTTTTTAGCGGAGTGAAGATCAGGTCGATGGGATCAGTTTGATAGAAGGTAGGTGAGAGGCCATGATCCCCTGCGATGGCAAAGAGAGTTTGCTCATAAACTCCTGCCTTTTTGTAAAGCTCTTCGAATTCTCCAAGCCAAAAATCAAGTCGGTTGAGCTCCCCTGTAGGGGAAATAACTTCGTTGGCAAATGGACCAGTATAGTGAGAAAAATGGTCTGGCCAGGCGTTGTAAATCAAGACGTAGGGGGGAAGGCTTTCATCTGTGAGTTTTGAAATTTTCTTTAAGAGCCGTCGCGCCTTGGCCCTTTTTAAACTAGGGGCCTTCCTGCGGTTCTTTAGCTTACCCTTAAGTTGCTCTAGTTCACGATAGAGTTTTTTCAATTTAACGTAGTTCTCTGCTCTTTTTTTAAGTTCAAAGTAACAGAGGATTTCACCATAATCTCTTTTCTTCTCGCCTAGAGTAACGGTGAGGTAGCCGTCGATCTTGAGGTTCTGCCCTTCCATATAAACCGAGCTGCAATTGAGCCCATAAAAATGCGGCATTCTTTCAAATAAACTCTTAGCGCCATTCTTTTTAATATAACGGCTAAGAGAAAATGCTTCATTGCCTAGCCAGAAATGGCCATGCTCGCTTTCGCGATCGAGAAAATTAAAATTTGGAAGACCAGTAGATTTCTCTCCATACACAGGGGCCCCTGATTGGGCGACTGGTATATTGCGGCCACTGAGAGTAGGGGTGGTGGAAATCCCTTGCTTAACCATTCCCTCAGGGTTTTCCTGAAAGAGCTTTTTAAAAAAGGGTAAATAAGACTTATGAGAATAGACAAAACCTTCGTCTTTTAAAAAAGTAAAGAAGCTGGTATCTCTTTTCTTACCTACATTCGGTTTTTCACTGGCGAGAGGTTTAAATTTGCTATGAATAGCATTTTCTCTATAGACCCGATTGAGAAAATGGTGACCTCCAGAAACCTCGGTTAACTCTCGGATTAAATGTCCTTGCAGTCCATCAACAACATAGTGAACCGCGAAGCGCTGCTGGCGCGATACTTCTTCTAGGTACTGCCACACTTTTCCTTGTTCAGGTTTTGAAAATTCTTTAAGTAGCCAATTTTTTAATTTGGCCTTGCGGTGGAAACTTAAGGCAAACATATGGTGGATTTCATAGGCATATTTGTGGATAACATCAACCGCCGTAGAGGCCAGCGCCCTGACTTGGCCGGGGTCATTGGCAAAAAAGTTGGCCAGCCTGCTGGTGGCACTCTCATCGCCAAAGCGAGCCGCAACTTCGAGCAGCAATTTTTTGGCAACCTTTCCAACACGCTTTAATAGTTCACCACTGACTACTGGCCTCTTACCCAAACGGAAATTCTTATCCTGTATAATTACCGCGTCGTAAAGAGTCACAACCGCTGCGATTAATGCTGCGGTCATTTCCTTTTTCTTCTCTGCTGCTCCAGAACCCGAGCCCTCACCGCCTTGCTTCTGATAATTAAAAAGCGAGTGTTCTAAACCTGGTATCACTTTTGAATTAGGGAAGGCCTCCATGATGTGTTTTTTAAAAGTCTTCGAAGCCTTTTCTTTCGAAGGAAGATAGAATCCTCGAACAGCTAAAAGAAAGGGAACCATATGTTTTTTGAGGTTCTTATGATTCAAATGTTTGACCATCCGCTTATGAACACCTTTTTCCAGAGGTAGAGTTTTTAAAAATTTTCTAAGCTTTTTTTTGATTTTCCACATGGCGTAGAAGTTGATGGGAGGAAAAGAGAGCGGCCATTTATACTTGTAAATTTGGCCTTGGAGTTCACCGCCCTTGCCTGGGGAAAGAGGCAGGCTGGCAATTTCGCGAGAAGCTTTTTGACAGGAAAGCGTCAGGAATGAAATTAGTAAATAGCAGATTAAAAGCGTTCTTCTCATATTGCCCTCTCAACAGACCTAACGTATCGGAAAGACGGTATTAAAAAGGAGAAAAAATCAGCACTTTTCTACCCTTGAGTTAAGTCTAACTGTTTGGAATGATTTGCCTGACTAGGTTGGACTAGGACACTCGACTATAATTATCACAATGAAGAGTTCCTTTATTTTATTATTTGTCTTTTTAATTGTTATGAGTTTTCGCGCCTTCGCCGATCAAACTTGTCCCGTTAAAGGGCCTGGTCAAGTTGACAGCTATCTGGCGAGTTTGGCAGATAAGGTTCCCGATTTTGAGAAAATTTTAACTGAATACGATAGCTTTAAAAAAAACTGCCAGGCCTTACTCAAAAAACATACGATTGAAAATTGCCTGGGAAATTTCGACTATCTGAAAAGGCTGGGCACTCAGAAAGGAATTTATTCCCCTCTGGTTTCAGATCAAGAGTATCTTAATTCTCAACCGAAAGATGTGGTGGCGTTGCCTCCAGAGTTATTGCGGGGTGTTCCTAAGAATTGGGAAAAACTATTTCGAGAAAAGAATTGGCAATGGCATTTTTTCTCAAGCCATGAAAGAAGGAAAGGCGATAAGGGGATTTTGAAAAACCGCTTTGTTTTAAGAGTTCCGGGGGAGAAAGTTGATGGCTATTATCTTTTTGTAACAGCAACTAATGAACCGACAGAATCAGAGGCCTTTCAGGCGATCTTTGTCGAAAAAAAATATGCTGGTCAGGGAAAAAATCAGGGACCACGCATTCACTTTAGGACTTTCTCAAATGATCCTGGTAAAAAAGTCTCGCTACATGACCATAGTGGTGGCGGCCGTTGCCTTGAATGCCATCAAAATGGTCCAAGAGAAATTATTCCAGTTAAAGATCAGATCCAACAACATCACTTGGGAAAAAACACTCTGGTCACCGACAATCAGTTCTCGTCGGGTGGTAAAAGTGGCAGCGGTGTGGAGCGTGATCGAAAAAAAATGAATGAGTATCTAAGCTCCTACGGTCCTCCCAATTGGGATACCTTTTTCCCAGCGACAGGACACTTTAAAGGGGTTCAATTGGGGAAAACTGTAGGATGTGTCGATTGCCACCAAGGTGAAACGAGAGGTCGCTTACTGCCAGCAATTGCCGGAGATTTAAGAAACTTACCCCATGGAATAGAAGATAAAATTATTCGCCACCCCACAATGCCTCCTGAAACCGACCTTTTACCGGATGAGCGCATAGATATAATGAAAGAAATCACAAAAGAATATTATGGTGAAATGAAGAAGTGGCTGACTGCCAAAAAGTGCCAACATGAGGCGCAGCAGTCTTGTGAAAATTTTGGCATGGTCAATCGCTTACAGTACCGCGAAATTTTTAAAGGTCACCCTCTCTCTAAAATAAACTTAAAACTTCTCAAACAATTAAGTTCAAAAATCACTATTGCTAGTGACCTACTTAGTAAGGCCGAACTCTGTCAATTTAATTGGGGAAGCATTCTTCGCCAACCTAGGCAGCAGAAAAATTCAAATCTAGAAGCACCCCAACCAGCAGAAGCAGCTAATAAAGAAGAATAAATTAAAGACTTTTAGCAAAGTAATCCAAAAGAACTGGGCGGTCGCGACCGTCTGGATATTCCACTTTTTTGAAATTAAGGATCAGCGTTAGGTCACGATCCTCTCGCCAAATCGCCTCATTGCTATCCAGACAGAAGAGCTTTACCCAGGCCTTGAGAGCAATCGTAACCAGATCCGAGCGAGTATTATAAATTGGTCTCTCCCAATGTAGGTTGCTAAGGGAGTAGCCGATTGAAACAATTCTTTTGCGTTGGCACTTTATCGATTGATTAATAATCTTCTTGAGGTCAAATCTCTTGCCCCTGAAAGTTAAACTGGAGTCTGTTTGCGCCAATGGATTCTTAAAATTTTGAGAGTAGAATTCGAGGGGGAAATCTTCTAGATGGACTTTACTTTTTTGTAAGTCCCGCTCTAGAAAGACGGCAATTTTGCTGGCCAGTAGGTCGAGCTCTCCATGAGAGCGAACTCCTGCTTGGTGGCCCAATTCGTGAATCAATAAACTAGTACTTTGCAATAGAGTGATCGCCAATTGTCCTGAATTATAAACAAGATCGAGATTGATGAATATTTTGGCCCCTGGAATAAAGCTAGTCTTTGCCAGTCGGACCTCTCCGTCTTGGCCATCATTAAAGAAGCCTGGATTATCCCTGCCTGAAATAAAATGTAGAAGTTCGGCGTTATCGGCATTGTTAATGGCGATCGTCTGAATCTTTTGAATGACTTCTTTTTGGGCAGGGGAAAGGGCGCAGAGATGACTTTGAAAGCATTGATTAATAATATTCGGAATTTTTTGAATTGAGTAGTAGAAGTTATGTTCTGCTAAGCCGGCACCATTGCCGATCAGGTCACCATCTCCTCCAGCATAGCTAAGAAACGAAGTGCATAATGTGAATAAAGCGATAAAATATTTCATTGCTTATAAACCTTTTTTGAATGGGGGAAGATCTGGACATTAAGCTGAAAGATTTCTCCGCTGCCTTGCTGAGAAAATTTTTGATTAAATTCTTTTAAGAAGCGAAGCAAGTACTCTTTCGCTTCTTCTTCTTTTTCTTCTGGCATGCTGAAGGTTAAGCCGTTAAATTGCCTTTCATTGACTGGGATTTCTTCTAACGCTTCCATCGCTCGGTTGAGCATTCCAGCGTGATGCTGCTGGAGGGCAGCTGATTCGGTGCCGTTTGGAGTCTCTATTCCTCTCGCCACTGTCTGCAGGCGACCCAGCTTATCACGCGCCAAGAGCCCGACTTCTTCCAGGTTTTTGAGAGCGGTTTTAATCTGTCCCGCGGTTACTTTGTAACGTAACTTTTTGGCAATCCATTCTGTGTCTTCGATAAAATCGGGATTGGCGATCAATTGTCTAATTGGAGTGTAGTACCAGCAAGATAAGCATTTAAATTGCTCAAGGCTGATGTCAATTTGATCCTGGCCACCTCTTAATTCACTAAGGCGCTCAAAAGTTTTTTCAGGGTTCTTATTTTTATTTTTTTGTTTCTCTAAGAAAACCAAGAGTTCAAAATATTCTCTTTCTTTTGAACTAAGGTCCAGGTCTTCAGTTAGGGCCCGTATTAGCTGGTAGCTGGGTAATCTCTGACCTTGCAGCACCATAGAGAGGGTACTGGGGGAGCGATAACCTAAACGCTTAGACCATTCTTTTAAATTATTATTGGAATGGGCATAGAGACCATCAGGCATGCCCACCGCTAAAAGGTAGGCACGAAAGTCACTAAAATCAAAAATTGAGACTACAGGAGTCTCGTTGTTTTTTTGCATCTTTTACCTAAAAGACCCGAGAGTCCCTAAAGACTCCCGAGCGCACACATTGGTATTTAGTCACATTGTGGAATACTGAACATTTTTCCAAAAAGTGGTTTAAATCTTGAAGAGGCATCGTAGTCATCTCCATCACGTCCACCTGAACGACGACGGTAAACTTTTACGTTAAACTCAGTTGTAATTTTGTAAGGAATTTCTTCATAGCGAGTACAACGATCATTACGCCCACCGGACCAGCGAGTACAGGTATTGCGAGTTCCTTCAATTTTCTTAGAAGGATAGATTTCTTTGAATTCTAGGCAGCGTTCGTTACGCCCACCAGACCAACGTACACATTTTTGAACTTTTTTAATTGAGCGAAGGTCTTCTCCATCGATACAGACAGAACCGGCTCGCATATACCAACCATGACTCAAGTTATACTGAGGTAATTCAAAAATGACCCTATTGCGGCTAGTTCTGATTTCTTCCCATGAGCTATCGACGGTAGGCATGTTACCTGCAAAGACACTTGCACTTGTTAGTACAAATAATAGTAAAAGTAGTTTCTTCATTTTATTCTCCAAGATGGATTGTTTCGGTTGATTTGAAATTAATTTATAGATTAAGAACTAACAATTAAATTTCACAATCCGAAGGAGAATGTTTTCACAAGTTGAGAAGTCTCGTCATGAAGATTGGGTGACGACAAGAGGCCGTCTTTAAGCTGCTATTTTTATGAAGATTTTAGAAAGAGTCTTTTTAATCGCTTGAATTGCGGTTGGGAAATGACCCTTGGTGTAATCAGTTTCCATCGCCAGCAAAAGTTGCTTAACTCCCTCTTGAGAGCCTTCGCTATAACTTTCTTCTACCACCTTGTGACAGAGATTAAAGAGTGTTGAGAGTGGGTCTAGTCCCTGGTAGTTGAGGGCATTTGGAAATCCCTGGCCATCGTACCTTTCATGATGATTAAGAATTATATCTTCAATCTGCTGGTTAGCATTTTCGAAGTTTTTTATCCAGGCGGCGGCCTTTTGTGGGTGGGATAGGTATTCCTTTTGTTCTTTTTTATTTAAATTTTTGGACGGAATTTTTACCGGTCCTTCAATCTTGGCAAAAAGGTGTTCAGGTAGCGCCCAGTCGTGAAAAAGAGAGGCAATGATTAATGAATCGCGATTCTCTTTGCTATTCCAAGGCGTTTCCAATAGTACTTTGTTAGTTAGGAAGGCCAGTACTAGATTATGCTCAGACATAAAACCAGGATGCTGGGCGGAGTTGCGATAGAGCTGCTTAATTTTTTGATTCCAAATCTCATCTTTAAAAATAAGGTTTATATTTTTATTTAAAAAAGGAAGAATATTGTCATCCATGCCAAGGTGTCTTAGATAGGAGCCCGTAACTCGGCTCAGATTATGAACCGAGAGACCACCTATTAAGGAGTCTTTTTGGGTATTTAATATATTTCTCAGGTCACGCCACCTAATATAATAATTTTTGTTTTGATCGAAGAGGTCTTCTTCTTTCTGATCTTTTAAAAGGAATAACTTTTTGAATTGTTCTCCTTCCTTGCGATAGACTGATACGGGATTATCTAATGTTTTGAGTAAGAGCTCGCCGGGGACTGAACAGAAATTATTTTTATTTTTTAGAGAGCGCTTCTTATAAGTCAGCATTCTATTGATGCCTTTTAGCAGGTCTTTAGGAAAATGACTTTTCCATTTAAATAGAAAAAGACGAGGCCCTTTCTCCTTGTAGAGTGGAGATTTAAGAACCTTGTCGGTGAGCACTACAGTAGGAATATCAAATTCTTTTATCTTATTATAAACTCTTTCCAATTCGGGAAATTTATCATCAAGTAGAATGACCTCTGCGGTAAGCAGATTTTGAAGAAAGCGATCCCAGTCCTGGCACCATTTCCAATGGTCGCTAGACTCCCATGAGTCCATCACATAGGGAAGGTCTTCCCCATATTCAGGCGATTTTGAGATGACCAGTATTCGCAAAGGGATCCTCCTGTTTGAGTTGCTCCTCAACATTTTTCTCGCCCAGTATTAATTTTTTAAGAGCGATAAAGTAATTACCATCCATTCGGTCGCCGTATTGTTCTTCCATAATTTCAATTGCTTCAAATGGGGTGTGATAAATTTCTCTCGGATTTTTGATACAGAGTTCAGCGAAAATTTCAGCTACGTAGAGTAAACGGGCGACTGGTGTAATTTTTCTTTTTTTAATTCCTTTTGGATAACCTGTCCCAATACAATCTTCATGGTGCTGCATGCATACTTGGATCACAAGGGGAGTGACTCCTGGGATCTGCCTTAAAATATCAGCTCCTCGAGTGGGATGGGACTCTAGTAATTGTCGCTCTTCTTTGCTTTGTTCAATTCGAGGTTTCGAAAATATCGAATGATCTATTTCTTTAAAGCCGATATCGTGCATTAGTCCGGCTAGAAAAACTTGAAAGAGTAGGGAGTCGTTAACCCAGCCCATTTGCTTGGCAATTAAATAGGAGGTCATCGCCACACCGACACAGTGAGAGTAGAGGAAATTGTCATTCTCATTCAGTGTGATCATAAGGTCGGCGAAGGTATCGTTGTCGATTATCGCCTGGAAACTGGCATGGGCAAAGAGATGCGCCTCTTTGTAAACTTCTGGGCTAATATCATTAATGTAAAGATCTCCTACAATTAGTTCAGTAGTATTTCTCAAAAGTTTTTGAATTTTCTTTGGATTTATTTTTTTCTTCTTGGCTATTTTGGTAACTCTAATTGCAAAGCCGACATAATCTTGAAAATCCTCTCTCTTTAAGAAAAGGTATTCTAATTTTTTCTTTTTATAGCGTGTGATTTGGTCGTAGGGAATATGGGCGCCTTTTTTGGCCAGAAGAATTTTCTTTTCTTTGCCAATTTGAATATAGAGGTCGTAAGGGATGGTAGAACCCATTAAAAAGGTTTCAATTTTTATTGGAATGTAATCCTCTACTCCTTTTATATCCATAAGTTCTTTATGCAAGGGAGTGTTCTTGTAGAAGAGTCCGAGAATTTTTTTTAAAATAGCATCTTTTGAAAATGGTTTTTGAAAATAGGATTGAATATTGAGTTTTTTAGATTCTTCTTCAGAGATAATATTAGTCTTTGCTGTAATAACCATGATGGGAGTTTCTAAATTGAGGTCGTCGCGCCAATGGCGGAATTTATGAATATGGCCATCGGGAAGTTCGGCTTCTGAAATGATCAAATCCGGGCGAGACAGCAGGACCTGAGTTTCTCCGTCCGCTAGGTTCTTGGCCCATGTCAGCTTAATACTATAGGGCCTTAAGAGTTCACTTAAAGTCGTATGTATGTCTTCACTAGGGTCAATTAACAGGATTTTTCTCATCCAGTCTCCTTCACCTTACTTATCGGTGACTTAGCAGAAAACCTGAGAGAAATCATCAGGCTCCAGGCTTAAGCTATTAAAATTATTAAGAGCCTTGAGATATCTTATGGCGGCGATAAAGGGTATTCCCGACTACCCCTGCCATTACCAGGGTGATTCCAAAGAAGGCCAGAAGCGAAAGTGATTCATCGAAGAAAAAGTAACCGCCAGCTGAGGCCCAGATAACTCCGAGGTAACCGGGCAGGCTGACCACCGAGGCGTCTCCCAATTGATAGGCCCTGGTCATAAAGTACTGGGCGATTTGAACGAAAACCCCTACGCCCAATAGGTAGAGCCATTGGATAGCAGTTGGGGTTACCCAATCTCGAATTACCAGCGGCAAGATCAGCGGGATGATGACTAGTGGAAAATAAAAAATGATCACTAATGGGTGCTCGGTTTCTTTTATTTTTCGAATACAGGTGTAAGCGCCGGCGCTAAAAAGTGCCGACAGCATGCCAATTAAATAAGGCCATAAGTTTCCGCTGAGATCGAAACCTTTTACAAAAATAATTCCCGTCAAGGCGAGAATGAAAAAGATAATTTGCTTGGGATAAAAGATCTCTTTTAAAATGATGGCAGTTAAGATGGTGGTAAAAATAGGGGATAGGTACTGAATGGTTATGGCAGTGGCGTAGGGCAATTGGTGAAGAGTAGTGAAGAAAAGAAAGAGTGCGCCTGTTCCGCATAGTCCTCGAGCAATTAAGAGGAATTTGGAATTTCCCCAGGGAGAGATTTTGGCGACTTTTAATTGCACCAGGCAGAGCACCATAGCGATTACTCCGCGAAAGAAAACGATTTCTGAAATCGGCAAAGCCTGGCAGTACTTCACCATCAATCCCATCAGGAAGAAGAAAAGGCTGGCAGTTGCCATATGAATGGCGCCGCGGGTTTGAGGTTCTAAATTATCAAAATTTCGCATACTTAGAGCCTAGCATCTTTTCAGCACTTAGATACTTACAGTTAGTTATTCCGCCATTTAGCGGAATTAGAGGTGTAAAAATTTCAAAGCTAAGGCGCAAAATGCCAATCTCATCCACTATTAGGGTAACAAACTTTTTAGATTTAGATTAACCCCCTATCCCCACGGAGGAAGGTATATGAGAAGCCTCATTCTCGCCTTCTGGATTGTATTATCCCCACTCGCCAACGCCATTGATTATAATGGTTATGCGGATATGCGACTGATCTTTGTATCAGATCCAGGAAGCTTCAACGCCAACCAAGACTTAACAATTGAAACCGAACAAGAGAAGGCCGAGCGCTTAGCAAAAGAAGCTATGATGGCCGGAATTATGCGCTCCATGATTCCTCTCTTTACAAAGATAAAGGCCGGTCAAAGTAATTCAGCCGATCTTAAAACGACCCTACTGACTTCTTCAGAAAATATCAGAACCTCTCTGACTAAGAGTTTAGCCAAATTTAAATCAGACTATGATGTCAACCATCGGGTGCTGCTGCTTCCTTATAATCTCAATAGAAAGGATGTCTATTATAGTGGTGATAAAATTTCTATGAATGTTGGGAAATTGGCAAACCTAATCGGTGGCCGTCCTCACGGAAAAATTTTCGCCAAACATATCAATGAGAATCTTCAAAAGATGCGGACTTCAGTTCACCGCTCTTCTAAAAACCCTGCCGACCTTTTGGGACTAACCGCCCACCTTCATATAGGTAAGGGAAAAAATGCCGCTCGTTGGGTAAAAATCAAAACTCTTCTAGCGATTAAAAAGACTACTTCAGATTTCGAAAATCGCGTTCCAGGTAAAGTTCACTTAAAGAAAGTGGTAATACCTGCATTGGCCGACAATGATATTAATGCTGTTATGGAAATTGATATCGACCTCTCTCCAAAAGCTAAGTTCTACGACCTAACTATGCATTTTGGAGAATTTGACCAATTCATTAATTTTGCTGAAGCCAAGAAAATAAATGAGAAAGCGCTTAAGGCGAGTGACCGAGTTGACCTCTTTGATTTTACAATTAAAAAGAAGGGCCGCCAAAAAGCCGCTCCTCGCTTAGAAGGTAATGCTGATAAGCCAGGACTGCGCAGAGTTGCACTCAACTTTTCTTTCGCCGACTTAAAAATGGACTTAACCACTCAATCGTTAACTGAGCTGGATACCTTATTAAGTGCTGGCCTTAGAATTAAAGGCAAGAATTATACTTTTGGAGCTTTTAATCTTTCGGGAGTCGATTCTGAATTTCAAAATGAAATCAATAATACTATTCAAACAGAGATCAAGAAGACTAAAGGATCATTGCAAAAGAAAATTATGAACATGGCCTTTGGAGCTAAGGAGTAAGTTATGAAAAATTTTATGACGGTCCTTGGGACCATAGCCTTTCTAATCAGTTCATTAACAGTAGTTGCTGCTGATTTTGATCTCTCGCATGATCTTAAAGACCGCAATGAGTACTTTCTTCGTACTCACGACAAGACCATGTTTAAGTATCTCTATGACAAGAATGTTTCTTACCGTATGGAGAAATGGTTGAATCATCCTGACAATCAGGATTATGTTGTGACTTGCCAAGCTTCAATTAGAGGTTTGATTCGCGCTCCTAAAGTACTCGGACCTTTCTGTTACTTTCTTCGTCAAGGCACCAAAGCAAAACGCGCCCAGGCCAAGAAGTTACTAGCTATTTATATCTTAGGAAATAAGCTGACTCTAAAAGAGCTGGCCGGTGATCCTCGATACGATGCCAAGACGCAAATGAAAGCGGCAAAGTACTTAGCGCCTTATCTTGGAAAAGAAAACACCGCCAAGGCCTTGGCCTGTCTCGATCAGGTAATTGAAAAGGGAATCAATCCCAATCCACTAAATCTTTACCATTTTCAAGCCTCTCGTCGCTGCCTTTCAAAAGTCGGAAAAGTGATGACTTCTAAGTACAGCGTTTCCTTTGTAGGCATTCCAATTCCTCAGGAGTTTCCTGAGCATCCAGGCCATGCCATCTCGGCGACTGGTTGGACAGTTGGAAATAGCGTCAACTACGTCGCACTTAATAAGCTTGATAATAGAGTCTTATCGGCCTTGGAAGATGGTGCTCATACTCTTAGAAATAAATACCCGCAAACCGGAGCCGGTTCTGTTGCCAGCTTTCTAAAGAAAAGTCATAAGGCAGTACTGACACCAGCAGAAGGTTTCACAACCATTAAGAATGATCCAGCATGGTCACAGAAGTCTGGAATCTTTGCCGAGATTAGAAAGGCCATTGATAGTGCCAAAGAAACCATCTTTATAGACATCTTTTTTATGGGTGGGAATATGGGTGTGGCAATGGCGAAACACCTGATTAATATAGCAGAGACAAAGGGAGTTAAAATCCTAATCTTGCGCGATATCATCAATCACTTTGGTCGTGGCGACGATATGATGCCAGTTTACAATTTCTTAAAAGCTTACTCGATGAGAAATCCAAGTAAAATGGTGGTAGCACCTTCGCATATTAAAAAACATAGCTCAGGACTTCCGCGCTTCATGCATGGTCTTATTAAAGATGAGTTTATTAAGAAATCAGGTCTGCAGCAACACTTAGACCTCTACGCGCTGGCCATGAGTGACCACTCAAAAGTTGTGGTGGTTGATGGAAAGAGTAAAAATCCTACCGCTATCGTTGGTTCAAAGAACTGGGTAGATGGATCGGGAGCTTTTTGTTACGACGAAGTTGCAGTTGTTAAAGGGCCAGTCGCGGCCACAGTACAGGATGATTACTACTTCGATATGGTTTACGCCCTCAAGTATGAAGTTCTTAAGAATGACGTCGATACCTTTAAGCAATTTGCTTTCAAAGGGTGGTCAGCGGGATTGAATAAGGGAATTAAAAAACCTCAACAGCTTATCGTTAATATCCTTAAGCCTTTTGATCTTCTCGACCGTAACAAGTCTTTTCGCGCCACTGCCAAAAAGGTATTAGTAAATATGCCAGGTAAGGCAACTATTAGAACTGGAATGAATAATGTCGACTCGACTCGCACCAGTGCGGTAGGGCAAGTGGTTCAAGCCATCTTGCTGGCCAAGAAGAAAATTTACATTAAGGATCAATTCTTATTTGATCGGAATGTCATCATGGCATTGCTGCAAGCAAAAGCCGCCAAGCCAAACTTGGTAATCAAGGCCATCTTAGAGCCTGCTTATGCTGGTCAGGGGATTCCAAATATTCTCTATGCCGACATCCTTTATAAGGCGGGAATTGAAGTTCGATTAAAAAGGACTCATTTCGAAGAAGGTGAAAAGATCACTCAAGAATATCACATGAAGACAGTTTCAGTAGATGGTCAGTTCGTTATCACTGGCTCGGCCAATAAAGATCAGACCACAATGTACGGATCTTTCCGCGAGGAACAACTCGATATTTCTGATAAGGCCGCCACTAAAGTTCATGATCAACTCTTTGACTTTCAGTGGAACAATAAAGAACAGGTTTTTACAACCTATAGAAATGCTGCTGATCATGGCCTAAAAGTCCCAGAAGGATTGAAAGGACTCAATGGTAAGCAACTTAATCCAGATGAATTTGTAGGAATACTAAGATCAATCGTTTCAATTCTTTTTGATACGGTTACTTTTTAATACTAACCCAAAGTCTGAACAACTTGAAAAAAGCCCGGCCCTCGAAGTCGGGCTTTTTTTTGCCAACTCAATAAGCTTAATAGACATTAAGAAAAAGCGGTAAAAAGTGCCTAAGGCAAAATTGGCCTGTTCCGAAGAAGAGGGTATCAAAAGCAGGATCAGTTCAAGGAGGACTGAATGGGTTTACGGATAAACACTAATGTTACTTCACTTGCCGCTGAAAGGACCCTCGGGGTCAATAATGAGGATCAGGCGAGTACTCTCTCCAAACTTTCATCAGGTCAGCGGATTGTAAAAGCGGCGGACGATGCAGCAGGTTTGGCAATTAGCGAAAAGCTAAAGGCCCAGATACGCTCAACCGGCCAAGCTGAGAGGAATACCAGCGATGGTATCTCGCTGATTCAAACCGCCGAAGGGGGCTTGACTGAAGTTGGAAATATTCTGATTAGACTGCGTGAACTCTCGATTCAATCGGCTTCCGACACTGTTGGAGATAATGAACGAGAATTTGTCGATCTGGAATACCAAGCATTGAAAGAAGAGGTAGAGCGAATTTCTCAAACCACAGAATTCAACGGAAAAAAACTTCTTAACGGTAAAGGTGAGAAGTATGATTTTCAAATTGGTATCAATAATAATGATTTCCAAGACCGCATCGCCTACGATGCTAGAAATACTAACTCCAGCGCTGACGGGCTAGGTATCAATGATTTGAGCGTCGCCTTTAAAGTAGGGGCACAAGAAAGTTTGGCAGCACTTGATGGAGCAATTCAAAATGTCTCCGGCCAACGTGCAGAACTTGGAGCGGTTCAAAATCGGCTATCTTCTACCATTAGTAATTTACAAGTGTCTTCGGAAAACCTTAGTGCCGCCAATTCTAGGATTAGGGATACTGACTATTCTTTTGAAACTGCCAATAATACCAGACTTAATATTTTAACCAACGCAGGAACTTCGGTTCTGGCCCAATCAAATGCTCAGGGACAGGCCGCTCTCAAACTACTTGGTTAATTGATTTATCTGAGGAGATAAAGACCAGCCCCTCTTCTTCTAGGGGGGCTAGTTTTTTAAATTCACAATCCAATTCGAGAGGACTTCGATTCCGTAAGGATCTATCACTTCACGACCGAGAGGTGCCATTCGGATTCCTCTTTCAGTTGAATTCATGCGGTGATAAATTGCGCTATTCTCAATGTCACCAGAAATAATTCTAAAATCTTTGCCGCGAAAAAAGCGAGTGGGAACGTCCACTGCCGTTTTGTAAACAGGTTGTTCTAGTAGAGGAACACCGACTTTTATTTTAAGAAACATTCCCACCCGTTCTCCCATATGATGATCGGCATTGTGGCAGTGAGAGCAATTGGCATGCAGGTATCCTAATGCCTTTTGATCAGTAGCAGTTCCTGGCAGCGTATAATGGTTGGGAGTTTTATGAGTCAGGAGCTTTTGCGAATTGAGCTGCTGAAGATTCAATGGCAGCTCAGTACTGCTTAACTGAATCGAGCCAAAACCAAGCACTAGGTCTTTGCGACCAGAGTGGCAGGCAAAGCAGCCGTGCAATCTGGGTATGTCGTGATTGGTTCCAAGTACGTCATTGGCCCCTTCGGTAAT